>DASZZO010000161.1:0-12974 GCA_035544915.1 Gemmatimonadaceae bacterium
AAAAAGGAATGGGGCGCCGACGCGCTCTTCACGATCGTCAACGGCAAGCTCCAGTTCCAGAGCTACTACAAGATGCCCGCACCACAGACCAAGTTCGAGAACTGCGTGGCCCACAACGGCTCGCTGATTCCGATCCCCGGGCGCGACGTGATGGTGCAAGGCTGGTACCAGGGCGGGATCTCGGTGTTCGACTGGACCGACACGGCGCATCCGAAGGAGATCGCTTTCTTCGACCGCGGTCCCATCGACTCGACCAAGTTCACCATGGGCGGGTCGTGGTCGGCGTACTGGTATAACGGAGTGATCGTGAGTTCGGAAATCGCGCGGGGCCTCGACGTTCTCGAGCTGACACCCAGCGGACTGATTTCACAGAATGAAATAGACGCGGCCAAGACCGTGCATTTTGACGAACTGAACGTGCAGGACCAGCAGAAGTTCGTGTGGCCGCCGTCGTTCGCGCTGGCCCGCGCATATCTCGACCAGCTCGAGCGGTCGAACGGACTCGACCGAGCGAAGATTTCCTCCGCGCGGTCGGCGCTCTCCGCGGCTCAAGACAGGTCTGCCGGCGAGCGGCGCGAGGCGCTCACCAAGCTGGCTTCGCAACTCAGGGCCGATGAATCGGCCGCGGGCGACCGGGCCAAGGTGCAGAAGCTGGCGAAGGCTGTGACGGATCTTGCCAACGTCCAGCGGTAGAGCGACAGGGGTCGGGGCGACAGGCGCGAGGGCCGGCGATATCATGCGCGCCGCCGCCCTGCTGGCTTTTGCGGTGTCGTGCGCGTCCGCGCAGGTCGGCGCGCGGCGGATCATGACGTCCGCCGACCTGTCGTCGCTCACGGCGCCGCCTCCGGACCACCGGATCCAGTACGGACCCGACCCGCTCCAGTTCGGCAACCTGCGACTGCCGAAGCGTCCTGGTCCGCACCCGGTCGTTGTGTTCATCCACGGCGGATGCTGGCTCTCGGAGTACACCATCGCACCCGTCGCCGCCCTGGAACAGGCCATCGCCGATGGCGGCTTTGCGGTATGGAGTCTGGAGTACCGCCGCATCGGCGACGAGGGCGGCGGCTGGCCAGGCACGTTCACCGACATTGCGCGCGGTGCGGATTATCTGCGAGTGCTCGCGCCGCAGTATGCGCTGGACCTGAGCCGCGTGGTGACCAGCGGGCACTCGGCCGGGGGGCAGTTCGCGCTCTGGCTCGCCGCGCGCAAGAAGATTCCTGTCACGAGCCCGCTTTACATGGCGAATCCACTCGCCATTCGTGGCGTGCTCGCGCTGGCCCCGGCACCGGACCTGGAAGGGCTCCATGGGTCGGGAATCTGCGGCAAGGTGATCGATCGGCTGATGGGCGGTTCGCCCACCGACCATCCGGATCGATACGCCGCGGCGTCGCCGATGCAGTTGGCGCCGATCGCGCTTCCGCAACTGCTGGTTATCGGAGCGTACGATCAGGCGTGGGCGCCGATCGGTCGCTCATACTTCGCGCGCGCGCAGGCGGCGGGCGACACGGCCGTCCATGTCATCGATGCGCCGGAGTCTGGCCACTTCGAGATGATCGCGCCGGCGACAACGACCTGGCCGCTGGTGATCAGCTCGTTGCGGGCGCTGTTCACCAGAATCGGTCGCTAGGCCTACGGAACGCTGACCGCGATCCGCGTCGTCCGCAGGGTGAGCGTATCGCCGCGGAGCGAGTCGGCGCTGGCTGCGACGTGCTTGTTCGCCTGCAGCAGGTACGCGATCACGTCGAGATACTCGCCATCCTTCATTGCTCCTGGACTGTCGAGCGGCATCGTGCCTCGGACGAGCGCATAGAGATCATACACTCGGCGGTTGTTCCACGCCTCGACGAAGCCTCGCCCGATCAATTGCCCCGGTTCGTGGCACGTGCCGCACGACTGTTCGTAGATCTGGGCGCCGCGCGCGGCCTGCGACGGGAGGAACGACGCGGCCGGAAGTCCGGCCGCCGTCGAGAGTATGACTCTGGCATTGGGGTCGAAGTGGAGCGGAACTGACGCGCCCGTGCGCGCGGTCGGTGACAGGACTGCGCCCAGCGGCGCCCGAACGCTGGTGCGCGCGCCGTATGCGCACGCGGCGAGCGCCGTGGTCAGGGCCGTCACCGTCCATCCACTCAGCCGCATGCATCCCCCCGGGGTTTTTTTCAGCCGCACGTCCATATTAAATTTTAGTTGCCCTCGCGATGTTTGGCGACCGTCAACCGAGACGGTAGTGGATCAGACCCACTACCCCCGAGATCGCCTGCTTGATTTCGGCAGGCCCGCACCCCCAGCATTGATAGCCCTTTCGCGTATCGGGGTCATGACCGACGATTCGACCAACCCGCCCGCTCCCACCAATCCGACCCCGTCCGACCCCGCGTCGAGCGAGGGGCCCGAAGGCACGGCGCCCGGCGCTCTTCCCCGGCGTCAGTTTCTGCGCGTCGCGGGAGCGGGTGCAGGCCTGCTCTTCGCTGGTGAGACGAACGTTCCAGGCCGAGGCATCGTGCCCGACATCGAGCCAACGACGCCGGTTGTACCGGCGAGAGCCTCATTCAACGTCGTGGTCATCGGCGCCGGGGCGTGGGGCAGCTTCACGGCCTTGAATCTTCAGAAGCGCGGCGCCAAGGTGACGCTGGTCGACGCGTACGGTCCCGGCAACGCGCGTTCCACGTCGGGCGACGAGACGCGGGGGGTGCGCTCCTCATATGGCGATCGACCGGGCGAGCAAGGCGAACTCTGGACGTTGTGGGCGCGCGAGTCGATCAAGAAATGGATCGCGTTTGACGACGAATGGGGTCGCCACTTCCGGCTCAATCTGTTCCACACAACGGGCGACCTGATCATGCGCGCGGAGTGGGACAACTTCCAGCTTCGCACCAAGGTCTGGTGGGACAAGAACAAGATTCCGTACAAGGTCCTGAACCCGGA
Source organism: Gemmatimonadaceae bacterium (assembly GCA_035544915.1). Classification (GTDB taxonomy): domain Bacteria; phylum Gemmatimonadota; class Gemmatimonadetes; order Gemmatimonadales; family Gemmatimonadaceae; genus Fen-1231. The sequence continues at coordinate 2,923 of DASZZO010000161.1, forward strand.
CGATGTGCGCAAAGCCTTTCCCGTGATTTCGATGGATGAGATCACGGCGGTGCTGTACGAGCCCGACGCCGGTGTCGTGCGTGCCCGTCGCGCCGCCCAGACCGCCGCCGCCGCTTTCGAGACGCTCGGAGGCAAGATCGTAATCGGCCGAGCGACGCCGTCAAAGATCTCGAATGGACGAATCGAGGAGATCTCGCTCGACACCGGGCAGACGTTGCGGGCCGATATCTTCGTGTTCGCCGTCGGCCCGTGGATGGCGAAGACCTTCCCCGACCTTCTCGGCAAGAAGACGCGTGCTCCGCTCGACTACGTCTGCTACTTCGCCACGCCGGTCAACGACCAGCGCTTCACCTATCCAAACCTCCCGAGCTACAACTTTCCGGGTGTTACCGGATGGCCAGCGCTGCCGGTCGACAATCGCGGGTTTCGCGTGCGCGGTGCTGAACGTGCGCCGACGCCTCCCGGAGAGGTAGCGGCAGCGCCCGCCGGTCGCGGTGGCCGCGCCGGCAATGGGCAGGGCGGTGGAAATGCGACCGGGGAGGGAGGCCGGGCAGGTGAGATTCCTCCGCAGCAGCTGGATCCCGACACAAGCGACCGCTGGCCCGACGCGACCAGGATCGAGGCCTCGCGACGTTTTATCGCCCACCGCTTCCCGCTCCTGAAGAGCGCGCCGATCGCGCAGACACATGCCTGCCACTACGAGTTTACGTCGAGCGGCAACTTCATCATCGATCGGCACCCGCAACTGTCAAATGCATGGATCGTCGGAGGCGGCAATGCCGAAGGCTTCAAGTTCAGTCCGGTAATCGGTGACTACGCGGCGCAACGCGTCCTGGGGATCGGGGGCGACGCGGCAATCGCAAAGGGATTCAGGATTCCTGAGAAGGTGTTCGAACCAGTTCCTCCGGCGAAGCCGGCGGATAGCACGCGCCGCGCACCCCCGCCGGGACCGCCGGGCGAATCGCCGTGACCTCCGACTGGGCGTGACTGCTTCCGCAAACGGCCGCCTTTCGATGGCCGTTCTCGTGGGTGATCACGGCGAGGAATCCTTGCGTCGGTCCATGGAGATCGGCCCGAACCCCTGCGCCGCAAACGACACCACGCGCAACAGCGCATTGGAGTCCTGACGAATCCAGTACAGAGCGAGATTACCATCGATCTCACCAATGACGCGCCAAGCCGGTACGACCACCGCGCCATCACGGAACGGCTCGGCCCCCAGGAAGCGGTAGCGCACCCAGATCAGCTTCCGATCGTATGGCCGGAAAAACGGGATCGTTACGTCGAGCGTCGGTGTGATACGCAGGGAACTGAGCACCGTGAAAAACGAGGGACCCGCAAAGACCGGCACGGATAATACGGTGTCGACGACCTCCCGCCGGCCATCTGCCTCCACGACAGTCCCGGTCACGCGAGCCCCGCTGAAGAAGAACGTGCGAGTGCGACCACCGCCGTAGGTGACCAGCCGGAGCGGCGCCAGCGTCGTTGCTGACATGACAAGCGTGTCGCCCCCGACGTCCGCGCCCGTAGTTTCGCGCGTGGCCTTCACGAGCACAGCTCGCCCACCTTCGGTAGTCCACACCAGGGATTCGTCGAGAATCGTTGGTGCGGGCGCGCCCGGCGGTGAGATCGTAAACGACTTGCGCTCCTCGCTGCCGTGGCGAGGCTGTATCTGGGCACTGCCCACTTCCAGGCGCTCGGTCTTGACATCGCTCTGTGCAAACACCGAGCCGCAGACCAGCAGCACCGACGGGAGCAGAAGAAATGAATGGGCTCGAATGGTTTCCCCCTGATGGACTGTGCGGAAAGCATAGGATGGGCGACGGGAGGACGCCACCGCCTTTCACTCTGCTGACGTACTCCTCACATTCCCCTTCCATACAACGATTTTGGCACAGGGGAAGCCCTTGCCTCGGGCGCGTCAATGGTCGTGACAACGCACGAGGGACAGTCAGTCGAGACCACGCCGACGTCATCTGTCAAATGTCTGTCTTACTTCATCGTCACCCTTCGCTTCCAGAGCTCCCACGGTCGGCGATAATCGCTGGAAGCCAACTCGCGCGCCGCCGCGGGGTCAAGCTCGGTTAGTTGTCCGCCCAAGGCGATTGCCTGCGACTGGATCTTCGCACTAGTCTCCAGATAAATACTGCGGCCAACAACCATCGGCAGCGACGTCCCCACCACAGCCACTCCGTGCCCAAGTATGAGAACCGCGGGCTTACTTCCCAATGTCTGCGCGAGAGCACGGCCAGCCTCAGGACTGTTGATCAGCAAGTGAGGCGGCCCAGGAACACGACGGGTATCGAATACCGGCACACCATCTACGATGAACGCGGCCGCGTGAAAAACTGGCCGCAGTGAAATGCCGCTCACGCTGAATGGAATAACCGCCGGTGAATGGCTGTGAACGACGGCCCTGACGTCCGGTCGTGCCTTGTAGATCTCGCCGTGGATGAACCGCTCGCTATAGAGAGAGCGACCTTTGGCATCGACCGGGTTGCTGTCGAGTTCGTACTCCATGATGTCATCGGCGGTCACCAGCGCCGGTGCCAGATCGCGCGACAGGAGGTAGCGGGTGGGATCGCGATCGTGGCGGGCACTCACATGTCCGTATCCATCGACGATACCCTGATCGGCCAGGATACGGTTTGCGGCCACGAGATCCTCGATCAGTTTCGAATCAGGTGCTCCAGCGGAAGCCGGACCTCGCCCCGCGCCTCCCAGCGTTGCGTCAAACAGGACGCCAACGAGGCCCGTGGTGGAGGTCATCACGAAATGCCGACGGGTCACATGGTGATCGCAAGGTCTCTTTGGCGTCATACAGGCCTCCTTGAGTGCAATCTCGCAGGGGCGCACAGTGGGGCGTGAACGCGGGCGTTTCCGAGGCGAAGGTTCAGGCGGCTCTCCGCCACGCCAATGTCTTCCAGACGCGGCGGTACAGCGAGCAATCAGACACGCGCGAAGCGACGCAAGCTGTCGGTGCGGCGCTAAAGAGGGTGCTCGCGTGAACAAGCCGCACAGTTCCCCGCACAAGGGGGAGGACATCCTCCGCGACACCTCCCCCTAAGTGATTGTCCAGCAAATGACCCGGGCGGGTCTCGAACCCGCGACCTACGGATTAAAAGTCCGTTGCTCTACCAGCTGAGCTACCGGGTCAGGATTTTCCAACAGTCCAGCGTGCAACAACTTACTCAAAACGCAGAACGTGGTGCGAGGCTCTCAACCCGCCGATTGTGCTAAAACTGTGCTAGCCGACGTGATGGGAACAACACTGCGCGCACCCGCTGGCGCGTCGTGCAGCGCGGACACGCACTGCGCGCGAGCCCTCCCAGTATTGGCCGAGAACCCATCCGCTGCCTGGCTCGCGCGCCATGAATCGCTCGGCGCGGAGGCGCCGCCGCGATTGCCGTTCATCCCGGGCCTGGGACTCATTCCGGCCCATGGATGGGCCCACACGTAGCACATCCTGAAGCTCCTGGAGGCCGTCAGGGCTGATTCGCCGCCGCAGCATACTTCCCGCAGCGACGGCAAGTGCAGCGGCGGTCGAGATGTGTTTCTTTTCGCGATCGAGGTGTAGTCGCACGCGGGGTTAGACGTGGTGCCGTTCGACGTATTGAGCAGGTGACATTACGACTGCTTGGCCGCACCGTGCTATTGTGCCTGAATTGTGCCCACACGCGCGCGAAACACCGTAAAACAAAGGGGGCCGCCCTCGGGCGACCCCCTTTCTTACCTCAGTGCCTCCAGCAACATCCACAACAATCGGCGAATATCGCGACGAGCCTTCCGCGAATTATGAGTTCGCTGCTCTACCGCTGAGCTAAGGGCCCGCGAGTTTTCCAACGGTCCGGCGTGCAATAACTTGCACAAAACAGCGATCGCTGCGGGAGCTGCTCAACCCGACGATTGTACTAGAACCGGGCCGTTTCAGCCGCGAAGTCCGGCGATCAGAACTCATTTCCTGGAGCAGCAAAGGAAAACGCCCGAGGCACCGCCGCGGGCGTCGTCCCGCCGTCAATCAGCTTGCAGTCAGTCAAGGCTTGTACGCCTCAACCGTCCCCACTGCCACACCGCTGCTATTCCCACCCACGGCATATAGCACACCGTTGACCATGGTGACGCCCATCGAATAGCGCGCCGTCGGCATACTCGTCTTGGTCGACCAGACATTCGCGGCGGCATCGTATACCTCGAGCGCCCCGGTGCTGGGAGCGCTCGCTCCACCGGCGAACGCACCACCGACCGCATACAGCAGGCCGCCCGAAACGCCGACTCCCAATGCGAGACGCGGCGTCGGCATGGAGGTCTTGATCGTCCAGCTGTCGGCTGTGGCATTGTATGCCTCGAGCGCCCCGGTCAAACCGGAGTTGCCTTGGCCGCCGACTGCGTAAAGCAGACCACCGACGGCACCCATGGCGAGCGCGTATCGGGGCGTCGGCATGGACGTGTGACTGGCATTGGACGTCCAGACGTTCGTGAACGGATCGTATGATTCCACCGCGGAGAGATATCCGCCGGCCGTGACGTTGTTGAATCCGCCGATCGCGTAAATCATCCCGTTGGCAACTCCCGCCACCAGTTCGACGCGTGGCAACGGAATCGGCGACTTGGTGCTCCACGTGTCCGATGACGGATCGTACGCCACCACCGTCGAGCAGAATCCGGCGCCGCAACCGCCGCCGATGGCGTAGAGCGTCCCATCTACGACCGCGAGCGCCATCGAAGCGCGGAGCGTGGGCATCGACGCCTTTGTAGTCCACGTGTTCGCAGACGGATCATACGCTTCCACGGTAGCCAGGCCCTGAGGCGTGTTCGCGTTGAATCCGCCGACCGCGTACAGGATGCCGTTGAGCGCAGCCATCCGAAGGGCAGTGCGCGCCGTTGGCATCGGGGCGAGAGTTCTCCAACAGTTTCCAGGAGCCGTGGCGCTAAACGTGAGCGGACTGCCCGAGAGTCCCGCCGCGGCGGCTGCGACGGAGTTGTCGCACGCCGCAGTTCCCATGGTCCATGTCCCGACGGTGGCGATACCGCTGCTGTTGGTTGTCGACGACGGACCGGTCACAGCGCCTCCTCCCGCGACGACCGTGAAGGTGACGACCACCCCGGCGATCGGATTCCCGTAGACATCAGTCACTTTCGCCGACGGTGGAAGCGGTACAGACGTGCCTACTCCCACCGTTTGGCCATCGCCTGCACTCTTTGCAATCCTCGTGGCAGGGCCGGGGAGCACGTTGGCCGTGAAGACGCCGTATACGTCCTTTGTCGCCGCCGATGAGACCGCACGCACCTCCACTTGCTGCAACACCGCGGTCGAAGTCCCCAGCGTCCAGTAGTCCTCGGCCGTCCCCGATTTGTCGGTAGTGGCCGAACCGGCCCACATGTTGCCACCGCCGCTTACGACCCGGAAATTCACCGTGAGGCCCGCAACTCCCTTGCCCTTGCTGTCAGTTACTGCGACGACCAATGGTAGTGCCAGCTCGGTGCCGGCGGCCCCCGCTTGCGCGTCGCCCGACACCACTGAGAGGGCGATGACGCCCGGCTTGATCGGTGCTGTGACTTGCTCCGTCGTGCAGGCGACGACCAAAAGTAGGACAGCAAAGGGTGCGGGTCGTTTCGCTGAAAAGCGCGCGTGTAGCATGGCATCTCCGGAGGTATCGGTGGACTTCAAAGGCTTCACCGACAACTTGAAGGGCCTCCCTTACCCACGAGTGATGCCAACCTTATCTTTCAGCCTCTTCGCTGCGGGAGATGCATGCCAGCGCTGCGGATCCGCGTATTTGGGGGTCTGTCGGTTGAGAACCACGAGACGCAATTGGGTCCGGCCGCGCACCAGCCGAAGCGCCTCGCGCTCCTCGCCATCATAGCCTGCGCTGGTTCTCACGGGATCACTCGAGATCGCCTGATCGGCTGCCTGTGGCCGGAGAGCGACCAAAGCCAGGCGCGCAACGCTCTGAATCAGGCGCTCTCCGGGCTTCGCCGGGACCTCCTTAGCAAAGCTGTCATCGAAGGGCGAGAGATACTTCGATTGAACCCGGCAGTGGTCAGCAGCGACGTCGGCGACTTCGAGTCGGCGCTGGCTGATGGACGGCTCGAAGAAGCGGTGGAGCTATATCGCGGTCCGCTGTTGATGGGCGTGCACCTGCGTGAGGGGAGAGAGTTCGCCGAGTGGCTCGAAAGCGAAAGTGCCACGCTGCTTCGGCGATATCGAACCGCTCTCCAGGAGCTGATCAGCCGCTCGCGACGACTCGGTGACCTTGCGGAGGGCGTCAAGCGCGCGGGACAAGCGGTCGACAGCGACCCCTACAATGCTGTCGCCGCGCGGCAGCTCGTCGACGCCTTGCTTGCCGCCGGCGATCGCCCCGGAGCTGTTCTCGCCGCGGAGTCGTACAGCCGTCGCATCACGGGCGACCTCCAACTCGATCCGGATCCTTCGGTCCTTGCGCAGCTCGATTTGCTTCACACGCTAGTGCCGCCGCCTGCCGCGATCCAGACGCCGCCTGAAATGCGCGTTTCGGGCAATGCCCCGGCGCGCACATATCCGGGAGGCGGCGCCGAGACGGTGGACGACTATTCCACCGGCTCTCCGTCGAAGCCGAGGACTCGATCGCGACGCACCGGCGTCGTCCTGCTCGCAACGGGCGGTCTCGCGCTCGGGGCGGTCGTGGTGAGTACCTTCACGCGCGGCACGGGCGCCCGCGTTAGACCGGTGACCTCTGTTGCCGTGCTGCCGTTCTCGGTGCATGGGGACTCAGCGCAGGCCTACTTGGCTGACGGCATGGCGCGCTTGGTAGCTAACGGTATCGATGGTGTCGGGCCTCTACGTGCGGGCGTTTATCCCGGCGGGGACAACCTGGTGCGAAGCGCCTGGTCGAATCTGGACAGTGCGAATGCGCTGTTACGTCGTTTCCGGCTTGACCGCTACGTGACGGGAGAGGTGTTCGTATTGCGCGGGAGCGTCGAGGTGCGCGCGGCTTTGCACGACGCATCTCGTGGCGGTCGTGTGATGGGAACGGCGTCCTCCAAGGGAACCCAGGACAGCGTGTTCGCGCTCGCCGAGTCGATCAGTCGTCAGGTCCTGGGACTTGAGCCGACGGCGGGCCAGGGAGGACTGATCCGCGGCGCATCCGACGCGACACCGTCGCTCTCGGCATTCAAGGCCTTCATCGAGGGAGAGGCGCACCTTCGCGCTTCACGCTTCGCGGATGCCGTCGCATCGTTCCAACGCGCGATCAAGGAGGATACAACCTTTGCGGTGGCCTACTACCGCCTAACGGTAGCCGCCGATTGGAGCGGACAAGGGGAATTGATCCCCGCCGCGACGGAAACGGCAAAGCGGCTGGCGAGTCGCCTCGCATGGCGTGAGCGAATGCTGCTCGAGGGTTCGATTGCGTGGCGGCTTGGTCACAATGACATGGCAGAGTCGCGGTTGCACGAGATCACGACTCGCGACCCGAATGACGCCGAGGCATGGTTCCAACTTGCGGAAGTTCTGTTTCATTCGAATTCGATTCGGGGGCGCTCGTTCCTGGAGTCACGCGTGCCCTTTGAGCGCGTCATTGTGCTGGACCCGACGAATCGAGGCGCACTGTCGCACTTGGCGCGCATTCGGATGTACTTAGGCGATACCCGTGGAGCGGATAGCTTGCTCCGCCAGGCGGCAACGTTGATAACCGGCGGTCTGGACCCGGAGCTGTCACTGTTCCATGCCATCGTCAGCGGTGACGTAACAGCCCGAGAGACCGCGATGCAGGGCCTTGCCCTGGAACCGCCCTGGGTCGTCCAGGTAGCTGCGTCTCGAATCGCTTCGTACGCCCGGGACGTTGGCCTGGCGGACTCGGTGCTGCGGCGCAATGTCCGGCGTGGCGTCGGCGCTCCAAATGCCGATTTCTCGATGCTACACGCGATGTTTGCCGCCGCGCAGGGACAGTTCGGCCGCGCACTCGAGCATGCCTCAGTGCTTGCAGAAGCGGTGCCATTTTCTGGTCTCGAAGTCCGTGCGTTGCTGCTAAGTCTGCCCGGTAGCCAATACAGCGAGCAGGATCGCCACGAGGTCGGGCTGCGATTGCGAGATTCAGCACTGAGTTCTCTGACCGGGTTCCCTGATGAGAGTTGGGCGCGACGTCGAGGCCTCGAGCAATCGGTTCGCAGTTACCTGCTCGGCCTCCTGGCTGCGCGTGCCGGGGACACGGCGCAGCTCCGTCATCATACAGAAACGATCGCGGCCGTCCATCTTCCGAACCCCGGCGGCGATGTCGCACGCGCCTTCGCCGTAGGACTTCGCGGGCGCCTGCTTGCACTAGAGGGCGATCGCGCTGGCGCGTTGCGCGAGCTGGCGAAGGCGCCCGATCCCGGAGACCAGTCGATGCAGGCGCAATTGCTGGTCAATCAACTGCCGGAGCGGTTTCTCCGCGCGACGTTGCTCGAGCAAACAGGACGGTTCGAAGAGGCGCTCGACGTCTATGAGAGCCTAATCTTTGGTGGTGGTACCGAACTGCTTCTTGCGGCGCCCGCCGCACTCCAAAGAGCGCGCTTGCTGGTGCGAATGGGGCGGGTTGGGGAAGCGCGATTGGACTACCAGACGTTCTTGCGTGCGTGGGAGAGGGCGGACGTGGGCGTACGAGCCGTGGTGGATAGCGCGCGGCGAGAGCTGGGGCGTTTCCCTCCTTTGGCACAGCACAGTCAGTAGAATCGCCTGGCAGACCCAATCGCTGTCCACGGAGTATGGCGCGGGTCCGCGTCTCTCTCGAGACCGCCATCCGATTGGAGCCATTCGGGCTCGCAAAGGTGGGCCGGGTTCGTGTGCCCAAATTGTGCCCACACTATCGCGAAGCACCGTCAAAGGCGTGGGGCCTGCCTCTCGACAGACCCCACTCAAATTCTCTGAAGGCGACAGCACCAGCGAACATCGTCAACCACGCGACGACCCTACGGTCGGATTAAAAGTCCGTTGCTCTACCAGCTGAGCTACCGGGTCGGAAATTTCCAACGGTCCAGCATCAAACAACTTACATCACGCGCTCGATGCGAGCGCAGCGCGTTCAACCAGCCGATTGTGAAAGAACTGTGCAAGCCGCGGTAGTCGGCACAACGGTACGCGAGCCGATTGGCGCATCGTGCAACGCGGACAACTTGCCCAAGCCCTCCTTCAAATCAGCCGCCGACGTAATGGCGTAGCGCCGGTACACGGCCTCGGTCTTGTGCTCCTCTCAGCCGAGAGGGCAGCCCGTCTAATGCGGGAGATGCTGGCGTGCGCCGCTGACGCAAGAGCGATGGCGGAGGTCCTCTCCCGCCACAAGGACGGCACGAAAAATTTCGACTGTCTCGTTTGGGAGGATTCCACCGCGGATGGCTCGCCAATCACGCGACCGAGACTACGCGCGGCGCTAGGTGAGTTGTTCGAGTTTGATGGTGAGGTTCTCTTTTACTTTTCCGGTCACGGGTTTTTGAGCGCAACCGGCGGTCTGCTCTGCACGTCCGACGCGACGACCGACGATTGGGGAATCCACATGCAGGAGGTCGTGGACCTCGCCGTGCAATCGGCGGCGCGGCACATCCTCCTCATTCTCGATTGCTGCCACGGTGGTGCCATCGCCAACCTGCCCACCATGAACAAGGATTCCGGAAAGAATCCACTCTCGGTGCTTCGTGAGAACATGACGGTTATCGCGGCGTCGCGCCCGAATGAGGGAGCAATCGAGGCGGGCGGCCACGGTCTGTTCACGGGAGCATTGCTCGACGCGCTGGAAGGAGGTGCGGCGGACCATATGGGTTTTGTAAGTGCGCCGGCTGTTTACGAGTACGCGAGCCGCCGATTCACTGCGTGGGAACAACGCCCGGTGTACAAGACAAACGCGACGGAAGTGCTTTCGGTGCGCGAATGCGAGCCGCTGATCTCGAGACTACAGCTACAGCAACTCTCGACGCTGTTCCCGAGCGCCGATCACAAGTATCGGCTTGGTCCAGAGTATGAACCAGAGGACGAGCGTGGCAATGTGAAGGAGCCAGTAAACAAGGAAAAGGTCGCGATCGCGCAGCTGTTTAAGAACTACCGC
>DASZZO010000162.1:0-7154 GCA_035544915.1 Gemmatimonadaceae bacterium
GCCTCGAGCCACCGCGCGTTCTCGAGGTCACGGCGCAACCGGGTCTGCAATCCCATGACTCCCTGCTCGCGAATGAGGCACCAGAGCTTGAGTGCGCGAAACCGGCGTCCGAGCGGGAGGCCCCAGTCGCGCAGGTTCTTCACGTCGCCGTCGGCGGAAGTCCTGAGATAGCTCGGACTGGTGGACATCACGCGCACGAGATCGTCAGTGCTCCGCACGTAGTACAGCGAACAGTCGAAGGCCACGCCGAGCCATTTGTGCACGTTGATCACGAGCGAATCAGCGCCCTCGACTCCCTCCCACATCCACCGGCATTCCGGCAGGATCATCGCCGAGCCAGCCATCGCGGCATCCACGTGCAGCCAGGTCCCGTGCCGGCGCGCGATGTCCGCCAGGGCACTGACGGGGTCGAGCGCCGTGGAGGTGGTGGTGCCGGCGGTCGCGACGATTGCGCAAGGAATCTTCCCCTCGCGAACATCGCGCGCGACCAGTTCCGCCAGCGCGCCCGGCGACATCGCGAACTGCGCATCGCACGGTACCAGGCGGAGGTTGTCGCGCCCGAATCCCGCGAGCAGTGCAGCCTTCTCCACCGAGCTGTGGGCGTGAGCGGACGCGTACACGACGAGCGCCTGCGCCTCACCCTGCAAGCCTCCGCGGCCCAGGGAATATTTCGAAGCCCGCTCGCGCGCGCACAAGAGCGCAACCAGCGTGCTCGTTGACGCGGTATCCTGAATGACCCCGCTCCACGACTCCGACAGGCCGACCATCTGGCGCACCCAGTCACAGGCGAGCTCTTCAAGCTCAGAAAGCGCCGGGCTGGACTGCCATGACAGGCCGATCACGCCGAGTCCAGTGCTGAGGAAATCGCCAAGCACACTTGCGAGCGACCCATTCGCGGGGAAGTACCCGAAGAACTGTGGATGCTGCCAGTGCGAGAGTCCCGGCATGATCACGCGGTCCACATCGTGGAGAATTGTTTCGAATGGCTCGGACCGCTCTGGAGGTTCAGCCGGGAGCGCGCGCTTCACGTCGCCTGGAGCCACTCGAGACATGACGGGAAACGCCGCTACGTCGCGGCGGTAGTCGGCTATCCAGTCCACCAGGGCGTGCGCGTGCCGACGGAACTCTTCGGGTGTCACGAAGCGCCGGAGCTGAGCTGGTTCATCAAGAAGCCTCTGGGAAGCAGGTACTGGCAAAAATACTCCGGTTCCGGGTGCCCGGATGGCGGCCTTACCTTTGACTGCCATGAAATCACCGCGTCTCCTCCTGCTGCTCGCCGCCGTTCCGGGGATCGCGGCAGCGTGGGGTGTGCTCGAACTGACCGAGCCGCCCGGGCCGGGACTCGATCCCGACGCGCTCTCCTACCTCGGCGCCGGCCTCTCGCTTGCCCGCGGCGCGGGACTGCGCGTGCCGTCGGCAGGTTGGGCGAGCGCCGACACCAGCGCTCCGCTCGTGCATTTTCCGCCCGGATTCTCAGTGGCAATCGCGTTGGGGATCAGGCTGGATGCGACTCCGACAAACGCGGCGCGATTCGTCGAGGCGACTGCCGCATGCATCTCCGTGATGGCTATTCTGCTCGCGGCCGGCGCGGCCGGTGGTCTCACTGCCGCAGTGCTCGTGGGCGTCATCACCGCCGCCACACCGGGGCTCATGGTAGTCCATGCGTCGGTGCTGAGCGAGCCGCTCTTTCTCGCGCTCCTCGCCTGCTTCGTATGCGTGTTCGCCAGCGAGCGATATGAATCGGAGACCCGACGGGCGATCATTCTGAGTGCACTCGCGGCCACCGCCGTGCTCGTGCGATACGTTGGAGTGTCGCTGGTGGCGGCCCTGGCGCTGGAGGCACTCCTCGCCTCGCCCGGCAGCGCGGCTGGCACCAGCGCGCAATGGCGGCTCCGGGCCCGACGCGCTATGGTCGCGACGGTCATTCCAATTGCCGCACTCGGTGCCTGGGTATTCTCGCGGCCGAGGGCTGCCGGCACCGAACGCATCCGCGAGGCGGGTCTGTACCTGCGCGGACTGCCTGCGACTCTGGCCGAAGGAACGGGCTCCGTTGTCCGGTGGCTCGCGCCGGGAGTGGCTCCGGACCTCGCCATGAACTTCGTCGCGGTCGCCATACTCGCCGGGGTCATCGCGCTCGTCGTGCGCGAAACGAGGACTGCCGCACAAGACAAGTCGGGAGCGGCCGCGCACCGGCTCTTTCACGCGATTGCGATCATCGCGCCGTGCTACGTGCTCACGCTTGGCGCCTCGCGCCTGCTGGCAGACCCTGGCATCCCGTTCGACGATCGCCTGCTGTCCCCGCTCTTCCTGCTGGCGGCGCTCGCAATAGGGGTAGCACTCGCGCGCTGGTGGCAGGCGGTCGCACGAGCGGGAAGTCGTGGAGCGGCGCTCTTTTCGCTCGGGATCACCGCCAGCTGGATAGCAGGAGCAACCCAGGCGAACATGCAGCTGGTGCAAGAGTTCCGCGCCGATGGCGCCGACTTGGCGTCGAGCGAATGGCGTCTCTCTCCGCTGGTGGACTGGGCAAGCAGCGCGCCTCCGGGCATGCGTCTCTACTCCAACTGGCCGGCGGCGATCTGGTTCCACACCGGTCGTGCGGCGTTCGAGCTTCCGGCGGAACTCGATTCGATCAGTGTGAAGGCGTTTGGCGCGAAGCTTGCGATGGAACACGCTGCCGTGCTGGGCTTCCGCGAACCGAGCCCGGACATGGCATCGCCCGACTCGCTGGCCGCGCGCGCGGGCCTCACGGTTGTGGCGCGGTGGCCTGAGGGAACCATATGGATGTCCCCTGGGGACAGTCTGGAGCGGAAGGACGTGGACCGGTTGTTGGTATTTCGAATCGAACAGTTTAGAGTGCGTGAGAAGCCCTACACTGGGGCTGCGGCCCGCCTTCTCGTTTCCGCCCGGAGAAGAGAGTAGATGCACCTTCCCGAGATCCTGGCCGAATGTGCTCGCCTTGCGACCGGGGCCGGAGCTGGTGCGCTCGCCTCAGTGGCCAAGCGACATGGGTCGCTCCCGATGAGCGCCACGGCAAAGATGCTCGTCACGGCGAGCGGTGCCCGTCACGGCACAGTGGGAGGTGGTTGCCTGGAGGCGGAGATCATCGAGCGCGCCTTCGACGTCCTGGAGAGACGCGTGCCCGCTGTCAGTGCGCACACTCTGAATGCTGAGCTTGCTGGCGACTACGGCCTGACGTGCGGGGGCACCGCCGAGATGGTGATTGAGCCCCTTTATCCGGACGCCGTGTTGGCCGCCGTCTACACCGAGGCCGCGGCGATTGTGGCGCGCGGGGAGAAGGCCGTCATGGCCACCGGGCTCAATTGGAACGACGGACCGCGAAAGGCTCTCTGGACCCTGCAGCTCGCGCAGGGAACCGTGGAGCGATTCGGGTGGGCCGACGACGCAATGATCGCTGCCAAGGCGGGGTATGATGCCAAGGCCGAGGTTCCGTCATTGGACGAAGGCGTGCTCATTGAATCGATCGCCGGAAAGCCCCGGCTGGTCGTGTTCGGCGCAGGACATGTGGGGGCGCGCGTGGCCGAAGCGGCGGCGTTTGCCGGCTGGCGCGTGACCGTCGTGGATGACCGCGCCGACTTTGCCCATCCGGCACGCCTGCCGTTCGCGGAACGTGCAATCGTCTGCGACTTTCACGATGTCGCCTCGGCCGTCGTACTGGATGCGCACAGCTACATCGTAGTGGCCACACGAGGGCACCAGCACGACGTAGTGCTCGCCGGACAGCTCGCGCCCCTCGGCGTGCGGTATTTCGGCATGCTTGGCAGCCGCCGAAAGGTGGCGCTCACGGCCCGGGTGCTTCGGGAATGGGGCGTCGGCGAGGCGGACATCGCGCGGATCCGTGCGCCCGTGGGCCTGAGCATCGGCGCCGACACTCCGGAGGAAATCGCCGTGAGTGTGGTGGCCGAAATGATCGCCGAGCGGCGGGACGGATCGCGCAGGCGAGGCGGACATTCGAGCGGAGGTCGGACGGCCGCGTTCAGCGGCATGCCGGGAATTGCAGTCTCTGAGGCGAATACCAGCTCGGACGAGGAATGATCTTGCCGACCCCCAAACTGTCCGACATCGAAGTTCAGCGCGAGTTGGGAAACCTCGACGGCTGGGTACGCAAAGACGACTCACTCGTGAAGACGTTCACGTTCCTGAACTTTCCGGCGGGAATCTCCTTCGTCGATCGCGTCGCGGTGGCGGCGGAGAAGATGGACCATCACCCCGATCTGGACATCCGCTACACCAAGATCTCGGCCACCCTTTCTACCCACTCGGCAGGCGGCATTACGGCCAACGACGTCAAACTGGCCAAGGAAATGGATCGCCTGGCCGTCTGAGCGGTTAGTTCCGGCGCCCACCCCCGAGCAACTGCAGGATCGCCAGGAACATGTTGAGCAGGTCGAGATAGATGTTGACCGCCGCCAAGACATAGTCGCCGGGCCCGTAGGCGTTGCGTAGCCGCCACGTGTCGAACACGAGCAGGCCGCTGAATACCAGGACCGTAGCGCCCGCAATCCAGAGATATGCGGTCTGGTTCTGAAAAAACAGGTTCAGCAACGACGTGCCGATAATCACCCAGACGCCTACTATGAAGAATCCGCCCCATGCGCTGAAGTCGCGGCGCGACGTCCAGGCATAAGCCGTGAGCACGCCGAACGTGCTGAGGGTGAGCAACGCTGCCTGGCCAACGACGCCCGGCTGTCTGGTATTCAGCACGAATACTGTGGGCGCGATTGCCACGCCCATGACGAACGTGAACAGGAATACCAGCGCGATATTCTGCGGGAAGCGGTCGCGCGCGCGCTGCGCCATGATAAGCGGCACGAACGCGAGGAGCATCGTGATGATTGGATGCGCGGCCACGGTCTGGAGGACGGCGGGCTGTGAGAGTCCGAACCACGTGCCAACCATCGTGACTACAACGCTTGCGAGCACCAGCGTATAGGTGCGGCGCACGAGCGTAGCGCGCTCCTCGCCGGTGCGAACGATGCCAGTAGCCGGGAGCGTGGAATAGCGGGAAAAGCCCATCGAAAGCCGACCCCGAAATGAGATGAATAATTATAGTGAATCGCCCGGCGGGACGTTCCCAGCCGGACGATGTGCAATGCCACCAATGATTTACAGCAGTCGGACGACCCCCGTCGCGTTCATCCGCCCTAGGGCCTCGCTGTTGCGGCCGCCTCCGCTATCGTGCCATCGGCATGCAACCTGTGCAGCCATGCAGACCCATTGACCGTGCTCACTTTCACTTCCCGGCCGCCCGCGCCTACTGGCCCGGCGAGACGCTTTGCAGGGGTCGACACGCCTTGCACGGAAACCGAATAGTCGCTCCCGATTCGTCCGTTGATCGACGAGAGCGAGACCATCGCATCGAGGCTCTCGGGGAGGTAGGCACTCGCTGATCCATTCACTGTGATCGCCCGGACGGGACCATCCTCGCCCAGGGTTGTCATCCGGATATCGATGCTGCCATTCATTGTCTCGGCGTCGACCGGGCCAATCGCGGTTGCCACACGGATCGTGCCGTTGAGCGTCTTGGCCTTCACGGGCGCGGTAGCTGCCACGTTCACGTCGCCGTTGATGGTCCGCGCGTCGACCTTCACGCGGGCCGGCACATACACCGTCAGTGTCACGTTCGCGTCGGTGCTGCGCGTCTGCCCCAAGTGGGTCCAGAACGATGAGCGCGTGCCGCCCTGCGCCGCAGAGCAGGGGCGCCTGTTCCAGAGGACACAGATCGTGACGTTTGATCCCTCGGTGGCGATGTCGAATTTGAGGTCGGTCTTCGGATTGCCGCGATGCCAGCGCGCCGACGCGGTCACGCGAAGCGTGTCGTCCGTGGAGGGCTTCAGATCGATGGCACCATTGATGCTGCGCACGTTGACCAATGCGGGCGACCTCAGCTCGCCTGTCCATGCGAAAATCTGCGGGTCATACTGCTCCGGACCGCTGTGATTGCAGGTTGCGGCGGAGAGCGTGGCGATAGCAAGCAAGCCGAAGCCGACAATGCGAGCCGTCTCGACGGCGCCGGTGACGTGGGGCGGTGTTCTGGGCATGGTGGTGCCTCCGTTGCCCACCGTACGAACGCCCCGGCGGGATTGTTTCCGAGGGCGTCCTCTCTGCGTCGGAATAGCGCCGCGCTAGGCCCTCCGAAGGCGAATGCTGCCGTTGACGGTGGAGAGGCGGAGGATGGGCCCACCCTTGCCCAGCGTCGCCTGCATATGGCGCCGGTCGAATCTGCCCTGGACCATCAATGGGAAATCTGAGGAGAGGCCGCCGTTCACGGTGTGCATGTCCACATCGGCGTTGGCCGACGCGGGAATCTCGAGCGTAATGGAGCCGTTGGTCGTCGAGTAGTCGAGCCGCTCCTCGCCAATGCTTCCGGCTCGGACGTCGATGTCGCCGTTCACCGTTCGCACATGCACCGGCCCGCCGGTGGAGCGTGCCTGGACGTTGCCGTTCACCGTCTTGGCAACTACCTCTGCGGTTGCTCCGTCAACTTCCACCCCGCCGTTCACCGTGGTTGCATTCACGTTGACGCCCGCCGGAAGCCTGACGATGAACTCCACCGACGTGTCGTTATTGTGGTTACGCCAGCCGTCGTTGTGGGAGCGGACGCCGTCTTCATCGCACGTGGAGTTGTCATTCCAGAGGGCGCAGACCAGGACGTCGCCGCGGCCGCTTCCGACCTGGTGCAGGGAGATCCTTACTTCGTCGGGGTCTCCGCGGCGCCAGTGCTTGGTAGCGGTGATTTCCACCTTGCTGCCCGAGCCGGCTTCCACTCGAACAAGACCATTGACGTTATGCACATACATCCAGTGGCCCTTCTGGACTTCTCCGGACCAGCGGAACGGCTCGTCGCTGTTTCGTGAGCGCCCCTGCGCGGTGGCGGAGACCGGCGCCAGAGCGAGGGCGCCCAACGAACAGGAAACGAGCGTCAGAGTGGGGATGATGCGTCGCATGCTCACTTCTCCTTTTCGGAGCGCCCCGTGCGCTCGATGGTAATGTCGCCGCTGAATGTCTGGGCGGAAATGCGCGCGCTGCCGTTGCCAATCGTGAACTGCATCTTTCTGCCGCTGCGCCGGGAGCGTTCTCCGGGCTGCAATGTCATCGGGAAGCTCGATGTGATGCTTCCGCTGAACGTCTGCAGG
>DASZZO010000163.1:0-10746 GCA_035544915.1 Gemmatimonadaceae bacterium
AGACAAGTTTCCTGGGCGATGTCGTGCTCACGACTCCTCTCCTCGCGGAGCT
The DNA here is from genome assembly GCA_035544915.1 of Gemmatimonadaceae bacterium. Taxonomy (GTDB): domain Bacteria; phylum Gemmatimonadota; class Gemmatimonadetes; order Gemmatimonadales; family Gemmatimonadaceae; genus Fen-1231. The sequence goes on from DASZZO010000163.1 coordinate 53, forward strand.
GGCCACGCGCGGCTCCGTGGACGTAGTCGTGACGCCTGCCGCTGCCCCGCTGCTCGCGAACCATCCCGCCGTGCGAGACGTGATTACGTTCGACAAGCGCGGCGCGCACAGCGGATTAGGCGGACTGTGGCGATTCGCCCGCGCCTTGCGGACGAGGGGAAATGGTGAGCCCAGGAACGCCACGACCGCATACCTGGCGCAGGGTTCGCTCCGCAGTGCCGCGCTCGCGCGCATGGCTGGACTGCGCGAGCTCGTGGGATTCGACTCGTCCGCAGGCCGCGCACTCTACAGCAGGCGCGTGCGCTACAGGCCTGACCGTCATCACGCCGAGCGCCTGTGGCGCCTCGCCGCTGGTGACACGGCGCCGGATCCCTCCGGCGACACCATCCGTCCGCGACTCGTGCCCGGTGATGCCGAACGTGCGGCGACGGACGCGCTGTTGAGGGATGTGCCACGCGACGGTGCACCATTTCTCGCCCTGGCTCCCGGCAGCATCTGGGGGACGAAACGCTGGCCGCACTTCGCCGCTCTCGCCTCGCGCCTCGCGCCTCTGTATCGCCTGGTGGTGGTGGGCGGCGCCGACGATACACCGCTTGCGGCGGAGATTGGGCGCGCAGCCGGCGTCGGGCGTGTGGTCGACGCCACGGGACGCCTGTCGCCACTCGCGTCGGCGGAACTGATCTCGCGCTGCGCGGCGCTCGTCACCAACGACTCGGCGCCGCAGCACCTCGCGTCGGCTGTCGGCACGCCCACGCTGACAATCTTCGGTCCGACGGTTCCGTCGTTCGGTTTCGGCCCTCTCGCGCCGAAACATTCGACGGCGGGTCTCACAACCCTCGACTGTCGTCCCTGTCATCCCCACGGTCCGGCGACATGTCCGCTGGGCCACTGGCGTTGCATGCGCGAACTCGAAGCGGCGCAGATCGAGCAGGCGCTCAATAACTTCCTGCTGTGATGAGCGCACAACGATACGTCGTGGGCGTGGATCTCGGCGGCACGAAGATCTCGGTCGGGGCGATGAGCACGAGCGGCGGCCGTGCGATCGCCATGCGCACCGAACCAACGCTCGCCATGGAAGGCGCCGATGCGGTCGTCCGGCGCATTGTCAGGCTGGTGCACGCCACGGTTGAGCAGGTTATGATCGACACGGGCTCCCCCAGGTCGGCGTTTCTCGGCGTCGGAATCGGGTCACCGGGTCCACTCGACCGGGCCAAAGGGTTGGTGATCACCACGCCCAATCTGGGCTGGCACAACTTCCCGCTGCGGGACCGGGTTTCGGACGCGGCGGGACTGCCGGCCACGCTCGACAACGACGCGAACTGCGCGACCCTCGGTGAGTGGTGGGTAGGCGCAGCCAAGGGCGGCCGCAATGTGGTCGGCCTCACCATCGGCACCGGCATCGGCGGCGGCCTGATTCTCGGCGGGCGGCTCTATCACGGTTCCAGCGACGCCGCAGGCGAAGTGGGGCATACGAGCATCGACTCCACCGGCCGACGGTGCAAGTGCGGTAACTATGGGTGTCTGGAGGCGTACGCAGCGGGGCCGGCCATAGCGGAACGTGCGCGCGAGGCCCTTGCGGGCGGTGAGACATCGCTGATGGCCTCCCTGGTCGACGGCGATCTGGAGATGCTCACCGCACAGCACGTGTTCGAGGCGTCGAAGAACGGTGACGAGGTGGCGCGTGAAGTGGTGCGCGAAACCGCCCGCCTCATCGGCACCGGCGTCTCCAACCTCATTAACATCTTCAATCCCGACGTCGTCGTGCTCGCCGGGGGCGTGGCGCAGGCGGGAGAGGACCTGTTCCACCCGCTGCGGGCGGAGGTACACCGGCGCGCATTCAAGCCGTCCGTCGACGCCTGCCGGATCGTGCCTGGCGCGCTCGGCAGTTCGGCCGGCGTCATCGGCGCCGTCGCAACCTTTCTGGAGCAGCACCACCCCGCACCGGACCAGGCATAGTGGCCGCGACGCACCGGAAGCGCCTTGGCGTGATCGGCACGTTTGTCTGGGACGTGATCCACGGGCGCGAACCTCGCACGGCGCCCGTGGAAGAGTGGGGCGGCATTACCTACGCCTTGAGCGCATTCGACGCGGCGCTCCCCGCCGATTGGGAGCTCGTGCCCCTGGTGAAGGTGGGTGAGGACCTCGCACCGCACGCGCGCGAGTTCCTGGGCGGCTTGCGCCGCATCGCCGGCGATGCACAGCCCATCATCGTGCCCTACCGCAACAACCGGGTCGAGTTGTTCTACGAGAGCGCGGAGCGCCGGAGCGAAGTGCTGTCGGGCGGAATTCCGGGGTGGAGCTGGCTCGGCCTTGCACCCCTCCTGCGCGACCTGGACGCACTGTACGTGAATCTGATCAGCGGGTTTGAACTTGATCTCCCCACGGCGCAGTTGCTGCGCCAGCATTTCGCCGGGCCCATCTATTGCGACCTGCATTCGCTCGTGCTTGCGGTTCAGCCGGGCGGGCTGCGCACATTCCGCCCGCTCGCCGACGTTGCGGCCTGGTGCCGCTGCTTCGACCTGGTACAGGTGAACGAAGACGAGCTGGCGATGCTCGCCTCCGATCCGATGGCGCTCGCTGCTACGGCGCTCGAGGCGGGCGTAAGCAACCTGGTGGTCACGCTCGGCGCGCGCGGGGTGGTGTACTTCGCCGCGCCGGACTTCGAACGATTGCGCGACGTCCGCGCGCACGCATCATCGTCCACCGCGCGCGCGCATCTCGCCGCGCATGGCGGCGCGATCAGAACGCAGTTGGTGCCCGCGCGCGTTGCGCAAGTGGGAGGCGACGGCGACCCCACTGGCTGCGGCGACGTCTGGGGCGCAACATATTTCTCGAAACTCGTCGCCGGTGATATTATGTCTGATGCGTTGCACGCGGCACTCGATGCCGCCGCGCGTAACGTGGAACACCGGGGCGCCACCGGGCTCGCTCATTACCTGCGCGGAGAACTGAGTCCTACGTGACCGCCGTCATCACCCTTCCTTCATCGCTGGATGATCTCTCGTTTGAGCAAGTGCTCGACCAACTCGCACCCCACCCCGCCGACGCCAAGGTGATCGTCGACGCACGTCACACGACGTTCGCCACGCCGTTCGGCCTGACGGCGCTCCTGACGCTCGCCCAGACGCGCACCGACATGGCGGAGTTTCTTCCGCCGGAAGACCCCGACACGCTCTCCTACTGGGCGCGGGCCGGTTTTTTTCGCCATGCCGAGGAGTTGTTTGCCGTGCGCGGTACCGTGCCGCGGCCGCGCGTGGCTGGCGAGAGCGAGGTATTGCTCGAGGTCACGCCGGTGACGAAGAGCGACGACGTGCACAGCGTGGTCGAGCGCATCCAGCAGAAGGCGGCGCACATCCTCATCAACAAGCTGCACCTCGAGCCCCGCGCCACAATGGGATTCACCATGACGCTGTCCGAGGCCTGCCAGAACATCGTCGAGCACGCGGGTCGCGGCGGCTGGGTGATGGTGCAGGCGTACCGGTACAAGAAGCGGCTGGGCGGCCGGCTGGTGATGGTGATCGCGGTGTGCGACGCGGGCGTGGGGTTTCGCCGCTCGCTTGAAAGCGGGCAGCGTCGTCCCCTGACCGACCGCTGGGACGATGCCATGGCGCTGGAAACCGCCGTGGTGAACAGCGTGAGTCGCTATGGCGAAGCCGGGCGCGGCCAGGGATTGAAGGGGATTCGCGGATACGTCCACCGGCGCGACGGCAAACTGTCGGTGCGCAGCGGCACGGCGCGCATCGCGTACGTGCCGCCCTGGGACGATGACGTCCCGCGCCGTGAGGACCTCGCGCCATTCCCGGGCGCGCAGCTGCAGATCACGATTCCGGAGAGGGTCGGAGCCGCCGCGTGACGCGCATCGACGTCGGGTCCGTGTTGCGGCATTCGGCAAACGTGCCGTTCTCCGATCTCGTCACACGCCCGACCGGTGCCGCGGTGCGGCGGTGCATCGAGCGCGAGATCGCCGCACTGAACGCCGGCGACGTCGCACTTCTCGATTTTTCGCACATCGGCATGATGGACTATTCATGCGCCGACGAGGTGGTTGCGAAGCTGCTTCTGACGCTCGCCGCACAGGGCTCTGCACCGGGCGGCGTCGTGTTTCACGGCATCACCGACGCGCACCTCGAGGCAATCGAGGTCGTGCTCGACCATCACGGGCTGGCCCTGGTGGTGCAGTTCGCCGACGGCGGCGCGCGCCTGGTGGGCGCCGTGACGGATGACGAGCGCGAAATCTGGGAGCAGGTCAACGCTCGTGGTTCGGCGGTGGCCGAGGAGATGGCGACGGCGGCCGGCCGCGAACTCGTCGACATGGCACGCATCCTCGATTCGCTGCGCCGGCGCCGCCTGCTGCGGCACGATGGCGCCACCTACGCACCGGTCGGTCCGGTGCAGTAATGGCGTACAATCCGCCGCTCCAGGTCATCGGCTTCATCGCGACACACCGCGGCGACGATGACCGCGGGCCGCTCATCCGGCTGCGCGCGGACGAGGCCAGGATGCGGAACGTGCAGGAAGGAGAGCTTGTCTGGGTGTACGGGCCGCGGCGTCATGATCTGGCGCCGGTGGAATTCGACGAGGGCGTGCCCCGCGGTGGCGTCGTGGTGCGGGACCTCGCCGGCCTGGCCCCGACGGAAGTCGTCCGGCTCGTGCGCGTGAGCGACGACCGCCCCATTCTGTCCACCACCATCGTCTGAGGACGCCGACCGCAATGAGCAAGAAAAAGGAACGACACGGCCTGGCGACGACCGTTATCCATGGGGGGGCGGAGCCGTATCGTCCCGGCGATCCCGTTGTGCCGGGAATCGTGCAGTCGGTGAACTACGTGCAGGAAGTGGGCACCGCGTCCGGGCTCAAGTACACGCGCTACGGCAACACCCCGAATGCCGACCGCGTGCAGAGGCGGCTCGCGCAGCTGGAGGGCGCCGAGGCGGCGCTGGTGCTGAGCAGTGGCATGGGAGCGACGGCGTGCGCGATGCTCGCCCTGCTCCGCCCTGGCGATCACCTGCTTGCCAGCAACTTCATCTACGGGGGCACACATCGGCTGCTCACCGAGGAATTCGTCCGGCACGGAATTCAGGTCACGCTGGTCGATCCACTGGAACCGCGAGCCTGGCGAAGGCGGCTGCGCAAGGAGACCCGGGCGCTGTTCATGGAGTCGCCCGTCAACCCCACCTGTCGCGTGCTCGACCTCCGCCCGATTTCGTACCTCACCAAGGAGGTCGGCCTCGCGCTGGTCGTGGATTCCACGTTCGCGAGCCCGGTGAACTTCCGGCCGCTCGAGCACGGGGCCGACGTTGTGATTCACTCGGCAACCAAGTATCTGAACGGGCACTCTGACGTGCTCGCGGGCGTCGTCGCGGGAACGGAGCCGTACATCCAGGAGGTATTGCAGAAGGAGATCGTCTGGGGGCAGACGCCCGATCCGATGGCCCTCTGGCTGCTCGAGCGCGGCCTCAAGACGCTCGATGTGCGCGTTCGCCGCCAGAATGACAACGCGATGCGCATTGCGGTCTGGTGCACCGACCGCAAGGAAATCAAGCGCGTGCACTACCCCGGGCTTTCCGATCATCCCGACCACGAAACTGCGCGAGAAATGCTCGACGGTTTTGGCGGCATGCTCGCCATCGAGCTTGCGGGTGGCGGCAAGGCCGCTGACCGGTTCCTGCGTCGCCTCAAAGTGGTCACTCACGCGGCCAGCCTGGGCGGTGTGGAATCGCTCATCAGCGAACCACGCTATTCGTCACACGCGAGCCTCTCGAGCGAGGAGCGGACGCGTATTGGAATCCCCGACGGGTTTCTCCGCCTGAGCGTGGGAATCGAGGACGCCGATGACATCATTGGCGACCTCGAGCAGGCGCTCAAATAGGCGATGATCCGTTTTCGCAACGTCACCAAGGAGTATCCTCGCACCGGGCTGGCGCTGCACAACGTGACGTTCCAGGTGAGCAAGGGAGAGTTCGTGTTCCTCACCGGACCGAGCGGTGCCGGCAAGAGCACGATTCTCAAGCTGATCTACCTCGAGGAACGCCCTACGACTGGCGACGTCAAGGTAAGCGGGGTGAGCGCGTCCACCATTCGCGGCAGCAAGGTGGCGCGGCTGAGACGGAAGCTCGGCGTGATCTTCCAGGACTTCCGGCTGCTCGAGGACCGCACGGTCGAGTCGAACATCGCGTTCGCGCTCGAGGTGACGGGCGCCCCCCGGTCGTTGATCAAATCCAGGGTGAGCCGCCTGCTTTCGCAGGTGGGGCTCGCATCGAAGGCCACCGCGATGCCGCGCGAGCTTTCCGGCGGTGAGCAGCAGCGGGTAGCCATCGCACGCGCACTGGCCAACGATCCAGTGGTGCTCGTCGCCGACGAGCCCACCGGCAATCTGGACGAGCGCGCCACGCGCGGCATCTTCCAGCTCCTGCGCGATATCAACTCGCGCGGCACGGTCGTCGTGATGGCCTCACACGACCTCGAGCTGATTCGCAGGGCCGACTGCCGCACGCTCGAGCTGAATCACGGAGAGATTGTGTTCGACTCGGCGGAACGCGTGGCAGCGCCGGGATCGGGTGCACCATGAGACTCGCCTGGCGCGAGGCGATCATGGCGTTCCGGCGCTCGCCGATGCTGAGCGCGCTCAGCGTCACCACCATCGCGTTCTCGCTCTTCGCTTTCGGCCTCTTCGGGCTGGTGGCCCTCAATATCCGCGAGACGCTCTCCCAGGTGGAACAGCGGGTGGAGATCCGCGCCTTCATCGTGGACGGCACGCCGGCCGAGGTCACCAGCGCCGCTATCGGCGATATCGGCGCCTTTCCGGAGGTGGCATCCGCCACGATGGTCACGGCGCAGCAGGCGCTGGCGCGCGCGCGACAGGAGCTCGGCGAGTTCAACGACGTCTTCGAGGCCGGGATCCTGCCCGCCTCGATCGACGTGCGGCTCAGGGAGGGCCGCCGCGACCCCGCGACGGTGAAGGCGGTGGCCGACCGCGTGAAGAGCTACGAGTTCGTGGACGACGTGCGGTTCGGGGAGGAGTGGGTCCAGAAACTCTACCGCATTCGCAATCTCTCCACGCTCGCCGGCACCGCGCTTGGACTGACGTTCGCCGCGGTTGCCGTGATCATCATCGGCTCGACCATCCGCATGGCGGTCCTCGCGCGCGCCCGCGAGATCTCCATCATGCGGCTCGTGGGCGCAACGGACGGCTTTGTGCGAAGCCCCTTCCTCATCGAGGGCGCCCTCAAGGGCATGCTGGGGGGTGTGCTGGCACTCTTTTTCACGTGGGCTACCAATGCACTCATCGGGAAGTTCGTCTTCAGTGCGCAGTTCTTCGACCTGAAACTCTCCCTGGCTGGCGTGGTGGCGGGGGCGCTCATCGGACTGCTGGGTAGCGCGGTGAGTGTGGGCCGACATCTGAAGGCAGTCTAGATGAGACAGTCGAGACTTGAGAGTCGAGAGTTGGGAGGCAGGAGACGGGGGTTGGGAGTTCGGAGTCGCGGGCCGTGGGACGTTGCGGGCGTCGTTGCCGCGTCCTTTGTGATGCAGGTCGCTCTCGGGGGAAGTCCACTGGCCGCCCAGCCGCCGAGTGCGGCGGAGCGGCTGCGGCAGGAGCGCGACTCGCTGACGAGAATCAAGGACGAGCGAGCCGACCTGCAGAAGCGGCTGCGCGAGCTGCAGACCACGGCGCACGACCTGTCGGAGGAGCGCAACCTCCTCGACCGCCAGGCCAACGCGACGGCGCGCGTGGTGCGCACGCTCGACCAGCAGCTTGCATCGCTCGCCAGTGAGGAGCACTCGACGACCGCCAATCTCGTTCGTGCGCAGGACGAGCTCGCGATCAAGCGCTCCATCCTGCGCCACCGCGTGCGCGAGATCTACAAGCGGGGTCCGCTCTATTCCGTGGAGGCACTCCTCTCGGCGCAGTCCTTCGGCAATCTCGTGGCGCGTTACAAGTACCTGCACCTCGTCGCGCAGCGCGATCGCGCCCTGGTCGCCCGGGTCGAATCGCTCGGAGGGCAGATCGCCAATGAACGCCAGCTCCTGGTCAAGCTTCGCGACGACGTCGAGTTCTCCCGCAGGGAGAAGACGGACGAGGAGAAGCGGCTCCGCAGCCTCGAAGATCAGCGCGGCCGGAGCCTCGTCCAGGCACAGCAGCGGCAACGGCAGACCGAGACTCGACTCGGACAGCTCGCGCGCGATGAGGCCCGTTTGGCCTCGCTCATCGCAAGCCTCGACTCCGAGCGCAAACGACTCGAGGGCCGCGCGGGCACAGCACCCCCATCAACCAGTTCGCTGAAGACGAGCGACCTCGGGCGGCTCGACTGGCCCGTCGAGGGCACAATCCTGTACAGCTTCGGGCGCGTGGTGAATCCGAACAACACCACCACCGCCTGGCAGGGGGTCGGTATCGCGGCACCGCTCGGGAGTCCAGTGAAGGCCGTCTCGGCTGGAACCGTGGTGTTCGATTCGCAAAACGGAACGTTCGGCCTCACGATCGTGCTCCACCACGGCGGCGGGGACTACTCCGTCTACAGTTCACTGGACAAGATTCTTGTGACGAAGAACTCGAGGATCGCAAAGGGCCAGGTGATCGGCACGGTGGGCCAGGCAGATCCGGATCTCGGGGCGCATCTGCACTTCGAGGTGCGCCCGAACCAGCGTGCCGTCGATCCGCTCGAGTGGCTGCGGTCGCGCCGCTAGGCGCCCACATCTCGGCGGCGGGGGGCGTTCCTCTCGCTCCGGGGCGCGCCGACGAGATCGGCGCGACGGCCATGCAGCTCTTCTCCAAGCAACCCAACCGCTGGGCCGAGCGCGCTGTCGGGGCCGCCGAATCGAGGGTATTCAAGGCGGCGCTCCGCGCAAGCGCTCTGCGCTTCACCAGCGCGCACGACAGCTATCTCATCAATCTGGCCTCGCCTGACAAGGGGTTGCGCAGAAAGTCGCTCGCCAGCTTTCGCGCCGAGCTCCGTCGCTGTAGCGCGCTCGGCTTGCAGGCGCTGGTATCGCATCCGGGCAATTTCATGGATGACCGCGCGAGCGGCCTTGCGCGCAACGCCGACGCGATTACGGAGGCGCTCGAGCTGGAGAGGGGGCCCACGCGCCTCCTGATGGAACTCACGGCTGGTCAGGGGACGGTCATCGGTTCCACGTTCGAGGAGATGGCATTGCTCCTCGAGCAGATCCCGCCCGGGCTGCGCAGGCGGGTCGGCGTGTGCTTCGACACGGCGCATGTATTCGCCGCAGGATACGACCTCGTGAACGATTACGACGGGGTCTGGGCACGGTTCTCCGGCATCCTGGGCATGAAACGGCTTGGCCTCGTGCACCTGAACGACTCCAAGGTACCGCTTGGATCGAAGAAGGACCGGCACGAGTTGATCGGGGCAGGTGCGCTCGGCGAAGGTCCGTTCAGGCGCATCATGAATGACGCTCGTCTGGCGGGGATACCGAAACTTCTCGAAACGCCAAAGGGAGATGACATGGTCACCAACGACCGCCGAATGCTGGGCCTGCTTCGCGGTTTCGCCGGTGAGGCCGCAGGCACTGCGGGTCCCGCCACGACGGTCTAGCGTTTTGAGTTGCGAGCACGTAGAGTCAGCAACCCATGTTCGACGGCCACCGTTCCTCCCGCAAAAGCTGCTTGCTCGGCCCGCGCGTCGTTGCATTCGCACTCTTCACGCTGCAGGGCGCGATGGCGCTGTCTCCCTTCTGGGAGTCGGCGAGTCAGGGGAGGCTCGGCATGCACGCCGAGCAGCAAGGCTCGCGACATTCGGACCTTCACAACGAGGACGGATGCGCGGTGTGCAGCGTGCGCTCGCTCCACGCGTCTGTCCCGTTGCAGACGAGCCGCTCGCTCACGGTTCAGCCGCGCCGCGCACCGCTCGCCGTTGAGTGCCAACCCGCGTCAGAGCGGGACACCTGGAGCACGCACCCCTCTCGCGGCCCACCCCTGACCGGCTGAGTTCGCAGTCGCCCGGGGAATCGTGCGCGCCATTGGTGCGCATCAGCGCCTGACGCCGTCAGATCGCTCGAACCACTCTAAGACCAGGGACACCATGCGAACCTCCATAAGATGGTTGTGCGCGCTCGCGTCCGTTGCGGGCACTGCATCGGGCCAGCAACCTGTTGGCGGAACCGCAGGCCCGACCAATCCACGCATGTTGCCGGATTTCAGCGCGGTGGGCGACCTGGTCGGCGACCTGTCCCCCAAGGGCACCACATTGTCCGACGGGAAACGCTTCAGCGTTCGCGAGGTGGAACTCGCCGTGCAGGCCGTCGTCGATCCGTTCTTCCGGGGGGATGTCTTTCTCGGTTTCAGCGACGTGGAGAAGGTCTCGATCGAACAGGCCTTCCTCACCACCACCGCACTGCCCCACGGGTTGCAGGCACAGATTGGGCGGTTCCTGATGCCGGTGGGCAAGCAGAACACCACGCATCGGCACGACCTGCACACGGTCGAGTTCCCCTACATTGTGCAGCGCTTCATGTCCGACGATGGACTCAAGGGAACCGGAGTGTCGCTGAGCAAGATTTTCTCGCCATTCGGTTTCTACGAGGAGATCATTGTGACCGCGGTTGATCGTTTTCGGGATGCAGATGCTGGCCTCAAGTCGGCGGAGGATGTGAACAAGAACCTCGACGGTCTGGGGTTCTCCGCCCGATTTCGCAACTACGTGGACCTCGGAGAGGACGCTAACTTCGAGCTCTCG
>DASZZO010000164.1:0-5091 GCA_035544915.1 Gemmatimonadaceae bacterium
ACGCTGGGCGTCGCCTGGTGCTGGGGCGACAATCTGATCGGCCAGCTCGGCGACGGCACAAACACCGCGGCCTACGTCCCCGTAAAGGTCTCCGGGCAACCGCAGTAAGGGACGCCCTCTCGATCGGCGCCCGCCTCCCGCGCCCCCGGTTACCCGAACACCTCTGTCGGCACATCCCGCGCCGCCGCCTTGAGCACCGCCCCCTCCCGCACCTGCCCCCACGACTCCTTCAGCAGCACCTTGTGCGTCGCCAACTCCCGCCCCTCGAGCGGCCGGCGCTGCGCGTACGCCCCCTCAGGTGACAGCTCCCACGCCTGGCGGTTGTCGTTGAGGCACGTCTCGAGCAGTGCCATCAGGCGCGGGTGCAGCAGGCGGTCCTCCACCGGCACGATGCATTCCACGCGGCGGTCGAAGTTGCGGGGCATCCAGTCCGCGGATCCGATGTAGAACTCGGCCTTCGCGTCGTTGGCGAAGTACCACACGCGCGAGTGTTCGAGGAACCGTCCGATCACGCTGATCACGCGGATCCGCTCCGAGAGCTCCGGGACTTGCGGGCGCAGGCAGCAGATGCCGCGCACGATCAGGTCGATCTCCACGCCGGCCTGCGACGCGTGGTAGAGCGCCTCTATCGTCTCTGCATCCACAATCGAGTTGAGCTTCGCGATGATGCGAGCCGGACGGCCGGCTCGGGCATGGTCGGCTTCCCGCTCGATGAGCTGCAGGAACCGTTCGCGCATGCCCGACGGCGCGACGAGCAGCTTGCGATAGACACGCTGGCGCGAGAAGCCCGTGAGTGTGTTGAACAGGTCGCTGACGTCGGCGCCGACGGCATCGCTGCAGGTCAGCAGCCCCACGTCGGTATAGAGCCGCGCCGTCCTCGGATTGTAGTTGCCGGTTCCGATGTGCACGTACCGGCGAATCCCGTCGGGCTCTTTCCGCACGACGAGTGCAACCTTCACGTGGGTCTTGAGGCCCGGAAGTCCATAGGCAACATGCACGCCGAACGACTCGAGCGTGCGCGCCCAGGTGATGTTGTTGGTCTCGTCAAAACGGGCCTGCAGCTCCACGAGCACGGCCACCTGAATGCCCCGCTGCGCGGCCTCCGTGAGCGCGCGGACGATCGCGCCGTCGCCTGACGTGCGGTAGAGCGTCATCTTGATGGCCAGCACCTGATCGTCGCGCGCCGCCGACTCGATAAACTGCTCCACGGTGGCCGTGAACGAATCGAACGGGTGGTGCACCAGGAGGTCGCGCTCGCGAATCACGTCGAAAATGGTGCGTTTCGGGTCGCGCAACTCGGGCGGCACAACCGGAACGAACGGCGGGTCGCGCAGCTCCGGAAGGTCCAGCGTCGCCAGGGTCATCAGGTCGCCCAAATCGAGCAGCGGCCCCGGATCGTGCAGCTCGCCCTCGGTCAGGGGCTCGAACTCGGGATCCTCGCTTTCGCGCAGCTCTTCCAGCAGGAGGGCGCGCAAGGGCGCGGGCATGCCGTGCTGAACTTCGAGCCTGACGACCTCGCCGAACCGCCGCTGGAAGACCTGCTCTTCAATCATCGCCAGCAGGTCCTCCGGTTCCTCGGTATTGGCGATCTCGAGGTCCGAATAGCGCGTGATGCGGAACGTGTGCGACCCGAGGATCTGCATCCCGGGAAAGAGCGTCCCCAGGTGGGCGCCGATCACCTGCTCCAGGGGCAGGAACTGGTGTGGGCGCCCCTCCACCGGCACCCAGCGCGAGAGCGACTTGGGAACCTTCACGCGGGCGAAATGGTCCACGCCGCGGTCCGGATCGCGAAGCTCCACAGCGAGCGAGAGCGACAGGTTGGAGATGTAGGGGAACGGATGTCCAGGGTCCACCGCCAGCGGCGTGAGGACCGGATAGACCTGGTTCTCGAAGAACGCGTCCATCGCTGCGCGCTCGGCGGCCGAAAGATCCGCCATGGTCAGGAGCCGCACGCCATGCTGAGCCAGCGGGGGCAGCAGCTCCTCGTGAAGGCAGCGATGAGCCTGCTCGAGCAGGTCCCGCACACGCGGCTCTATGAGATCGAGCTGCTCGCGCGCGGTAAGTCCGTCGGGCAGCTTCTCCTGCACGCGCGCGGAGACCTGCCGCCTGAGCCCCGCCACCCGCACCATGTAGAACTCGTCGAGGTTCGTGCTGAAGATCGCGAGAAACTTGAGCCGCTCGAGCAGCGGGTTGCGCTGGTCAAATGCCTCGGCCAGCACGCGCGCATCGAACTCGAGCCATGACAGCTCGCGGTTCAGGAACAGGGGCGACTTCGATCCAATGGGGTTCATGGGGGGGGCGGGAGTGGTGCTACCTGCAGCAGGGGGGGACCCGACGGACGATCCTCCAGATGATGCTTGATCGTTTTCCCCTCCGCGAGATACACGGCATCCTCGGCGATGTTCGTGGCGAGGTCGGCCACGCGCTCCAGGTTGCGGCTCACCAGCAGCAGCTCCAGCGCTGCCGTGATGGTGGCCGGATCCTCCATCATGTGGGTCAGCAGGATCCGGAAGACGGACTCGTGCAGGGCGTCCACCTGGTCGTCGCGCCGGCACACGTCGCGCCCCAGCGCGCCATCGAGCCGCACCACTGCATCGAGAGCGTCGCTGAGCATCTTGCGGGCCCGCTGCGCCATCTCCTCGATCTCGGGCGGCGCCGTCACGGCCGTTCGCAGGTCCACCATGCGCAGCGCAGACTGCGCGATGTTCACCGCGTGGTCCCCCACCCGCTCGAGATCGCCGGTGATGCGGATCGAGCTGATGATGAAGCGCAGGTCCCGCGCCATCGGTTGCTGGAGCGCCAGGAGCGAGACGGCAAGCTGCTCGATCTCGACCTCGAGCGTGTCGATCTCGTGATCCGCGGGAAGCACGGATTCCGCCTTGTCCACATCGCGGCTCAGAAACGACTGCACGGCCAGCGCCAGCAGTTCCTCGGAGCGCTGCGACATCTCGAGCAGCCGGTGTTTCAGCAGGTCGAGCTTCTCGTGGAACGTACGGTGTCCGACGGACTGGTCCGTGAGGGTCATGCCGGTCTCCGGTCTGCTCGCTGCAGGGGCGCGGTGAACGTCATCCGAACCGGCCCGTTACGTAGTCTTCCGTCTCTTTCTTGGCGGGATTCTGGAAGATCTTCTCCGTGCGGTCGAACTCGACCATCCGCCCCAGGAGGAAGAATCCAGTATAGTCGGAGACGCGGGCGGCCTGCTGCATATTGTGGGTGACGATGACGATGGTGCAACTGTCAGCCAGGCCGAGCAGCAGCTCTTCGATCTTGGACGTCGCAATCGGGTCGAGGGCGGAGCAGGGCTCGTCGAGCAGGAGCACCTCGGGGTCCACGGCGAGCGCGCGAGCGATGCAGAGACGCTGCTGCTGGCCGCCCGACAGGCTGTACGCGGAATGGTGCAGCTTGTGCTTCACTTCGTCCCAGAGCGCCGACCGCACGAGGCTCCGTTCCACGTGCTCGGCGATTTGCCCGCGCGTGAGCCCGCCGTTCACGCGGAGCCCGTACGCCACGTTGTCGAAGATGGATTTCGGAAACGGGTTCGACTTCTGGAATACCATCCCCACACGGCGGCGCAGCGACGTGACGTCGAGGCGGAAAATGTCCTCGCCATCGAGATGCACGCTGCCCTCGACACGCGTGTTCTTCACGGTGTCGCACATGCGATTGAGCGTGCGCAGGAACGTGGACTTGCCGCATCCCGACGGCCCGATGAACGCGGTAACGTGCTTGGTCGGGATGCGAAGCGAGATGTCGAAGAGGGCCTGCGACTTCCCGTAAAAAAAGTTGAGTCCCTCCACACGCATCTTCTCCTCGGTGGCAGGCCCGAAGAGTTCGGCTGTGGCCGGCACCGGCGACTCCCGCGTGGCGGTGCCGGAGCGCATGGGCGCGTCCGCCCGCAGCGGTTCCGGCGACACCGGCCGCTGTGGCGCGCGCTCCGGCGCCCGTTCGTGCGCCTCCATTGGCATCATCATCATACGTCAGCGGCCTCCGCCGAATCGCGAACGCGCCAGAATGAGCCGCGCTGAGACATTGATCGTCAGGATGAGTATGAGGAGCACGAACCCGGCCGCCCACGCCTGGCGATGCCAGTCGTCGCTGGGCGCGAGTGCGTAGTTGTAGATCATGACCGGCAATGACGCCGTCTCGTGGCTGATTCCCGGACTCCAATAGCGATTGCTGAAACTGGTGAAGAGCAATGGCGCCGTCTCGCCCGCGACCCGCGCCAGGTTGAGCATGATTCCCGTGATGATCCCATCCCTCGCCGCGGGAATCACGACGGTGGCCAGTGCCCGCCACTTGGGTGTGCCGAGGGCGAGCGCACCCTCGCGCAAGCCGTTCGGTACAGCCCGGAGGAACTCCTCCGTGCTGCGCACCGCGATGGGGATCATCATCAGGCCAAGCGCCAAGCCCCCGGCGAGCGTCGAGAAATGCTTGAAGCGGAGGACGATGAGCGTGTAGCCGAATATGCCGATGACGATGGACGGAACGCCGTTCAGCAGGTCCGTCACGTAGCGAACGATGAACGCGAACCCCCGGTTCCCATACTCGGCCAGGTAGACACCACCCAGAAACCCGACCGGGACGCCGATGAGGGTCGCAATGCCGAGGATTTTTGCGCTCCCGATGATCGCGTTGGCCATTCCGCCGCCGGGTTCTCCAACCGGCTTGGGCAACTCGGTGAAGAATGCGATGTTCAGATTGCGGGCGCCGTTCACCAGCAGGTAGCCCAGGATGAAGAGCAGCAGGCTCGCGATCAACGCCGTGAAAAGTCCCGTCGTGCCCAGCATGACGTTGTTCACGACGTGCCGCCTGCGGAGGCGAGCGGCTTCGCTCATCAGGCGCTCGCCGACATCTTCGACGTGCTCATGACGAGCAGCCGCGCCAGTCCGTTGATGACGATCGTGAGGGCGAACAGGACAAGCCCGAGTTCGATCAGCGAGTTGACGTACAGATCATTCGTCGCCTCGGTGAACTCATTGGCGATCACCGCGGCAATGGAATACCCGGGCGCGAACAGCGACGCCTTGATCTGCGGCGTGTTGCCGATGACCATCGTCACCGCCATCGTCTCGCCGAGGGCGCGCGCGAGGG
>DASZZO010000165.1:0-11141 GCA_035544915.1 Gemmatimonadaceae bacterium
ACCCCAGCAGACGACCGTCCCATCGGTCTTGAGCGCACAGGTGTGGTATCTTTCTGTGCTGATCTGTACCACCGAGGAAAGTCCGGCCGGCACCGTCGCTTGACCTTGAGCGTTGTTACCCCAACAGACCACTGTCCCATCGGTCTTGAGCGCGCAGGTATGAGCGTCACCGGCGCTGACCTGTGCCACCGAGGCGAGTCCGGCCGGCACGGTCGCTTGACCGTAATTGTTGAGACCCCAGCAGACGACCGTCCCATCGGTCTTGAGCGCGCAGGTATGAAGTTGACCGGCGCCGATCTGTACTACCGAGGCCAGCCCGACCGGTACGGTCGCTTGACCTTGAGCGTTGCTACCCCAACAGACCACCGTCCCATCGGTCTTGAGCGCGCAGTTGTGATAGAAGCCAGCGCTCACCTGCGCAGTCGTTGATGGGATCGCGAGCGCAAGTTGCGAAGCTCTGATTCCATGGCGCGCAGAGCGGGGCGCGGTCGTGTCACGACAGGCCAGTGCGGCCAACAACGGGGCCACTACGGTTAGCAACTGGAGACGAGGCATTGTCATCCTCTTCCGGCATTGCTGTTCTCTTGCAACGCGACCCGCGAATCTCTGACGGACCGTATCCCGTCAGGTAGCACGCCGTTCGTGGATACCGACCTTCGAGCCATGGCACTCTCCGGGGTTGAGGTAGTGAAGACTGCCTGCGGGGAGAGGCACGCCGCGTGCCGCAGCACGCAACGAGGCTATGTGGTGCTAGCGCAATATCTTGTGAGGCAAGGCCGAAATCTCGGGCCCGGAGAACCCTTGAGAAACGTTACAAACGATGGTACGAAACGTTACCCTGGTTCTGTTGGCCTTCCGCGACCAGTGTTACGGGCGCACGTACGTGTAGAGCGATCCGATACGGAGCGCGCGATAGAACTGCATGAGTGCGCCCATGCCGTCCTGCAGCGCTCCCGCCCAGACCACGCCACCCGAGCGATCCACTTCCACCGCGCGCCCAGTCGCCGCGAATCCAACGACGGTGTTGCCGTTGGCCAGACGCTGCACCGAGCCCATCACGGGGCTCGCCACGGGCGGCACCGGCTCGTACTCCCACACGAGACGCGCGACCCGGGCGACCGTGTCCAGGCTGTACTCCACGGCGCGCGCCTGCAAGGGGGCTGCCCTCGTGTGATTGTCGAGCAGCAGCAGATTCCCATTCGCGAGCACCCGCACTGAATGCTGCCCATGAAAACCGCCGCGCGGGTCGCCCTCGATGGCGAACTGGTTGTTGCGGCCGCCGAAACGCCAGATCGTGCGGCCCGTATTGGCGTCGATCTTCGCGATCTCGTCCATGGCCTGAAAGGAGACGACGTAGTTCCCGTCGGGCGCGCGATCGAGCGAACTCGGATGCACGAGATCGCCCTGCAGCGGCGTGCGCGCGGGCCAGTCGGCCGGCGTGAAGTGGTCGCCGGCGTCCCAGAGAAACTCCCGCGCGCCGAGCGCGTTCTGGCGCTCGATCACGTGCACGGCGAGCGGAACGTCGGGCCGCTCACCCCACGCGGTCAGGTCGAACGGCTGAATGTGGTAGCCCAGCAAGTGCACGGCCTCGATCGCGCTATCGCCAAAGGTGAGGAGCATCTCGTGCGGATCCGTATAGAAGGGCGCGGTCACGGCAAAGCTCCGCACGATCTCACCGCTCGGCCGCACCTGCACGTAGCGGCCGCTTGTCGGTTGCCAGCCGAATGAGCGACCCAGATAGACGGTGAAGTCGCCGTTCCGCTGTTGCTTCGCTTCCACCGCCCCACCTTGGCCCTCGAATGCGCGGTACCAGCGGAGCTCGCCCGCGCTATCGAAGGCGAGCAGGTAGCCCGCGGTGCCATCTCCGAAGAACTCCGGGACGACGAGCGTGAAGCCGGGCGCGAGCGCGCCGGGGGAGACGGTGGTGGATGGCGTGCCGGTCGTGACGAGATGCACTCCCTGGAGGATCTGCGGCAGCGCCGCCGTCACGACGTCGATCGTCGTCGACCGCGCGGTGGTCGAGCCCGCTGCCTCAACGGCCACCGTGTAGGAAGTGGCAGGTCGCAGTCCCAGCACGAGGATTTGGCCCGCACTGTTCTGGATGCGCTGATAGGGTGTGGTGCGCGCAGCTTCCTCCGCGCTCCAGTACACGACGCGCGCGGAGTCCGCGTCTGTGACGCTGAAACTGACCACCGTGGAGAGCGTGTTGTAGGCGTTGGCCGCGACCGACGGCGGCGAGATGACGGGCACGCGCAGTTTCGGTGCGACGCCGTCGCCCCCGGCGCAGGCGCCGGCGAGCGCTGCCAGCACGAGTACCGGCACGAGCATCGGTCGGCACACCGGCCCGCACACCGACGCTCGGAAGTCGCCCTGATTGCGCTCTGAAAAAACGCGGCGATTGACGATCATGGCCTGGTCAGGGCGAGGGTGTGCCGTGAACGATCGCGCCACCGCTGCCGACGGCCCACACATCAGACGCCCGGGAGCCCCACACGCCGTGGAAGGACCGGGCTTGCGCAATTGAGATTCCTTGCGACCAAGTCGTGCCATTGTGGTGGGAGATCGAGCTGGCGTAATACCCGTAGCCCACCCCCCACACGTTAGACGCGGAACTGCCCCAGACCCCGACGGACTCATGGGTTGTCCCACTCGCGGTAGTCGACAAACTCGCGCCGTTGTAGTGGAAAATACTTCCCCCCTCATAGTTGTCAGTGGCGACAATCCACACGTCCGACGCAGCGGTGCCCCAGACTGCCGAGAGGGAAAGTGTCGTCCCGCTCGAGACGCTCGACCAGGTCGTGCCGTTGTAATGGAGGATCGTCCCATCGTTGCCCACAGCCCACACATCAGAGGCAGAGGAGCCCCAGACTGCGGCCACCCCAACCGTGGTCGGCGTGACGCGGCCGCTGCCCGCCGTGACGGTGAAGGCGACGCTCACACCGGCCTTGGGAGTGCCCAAGGCGTCCGTCACCCGCACACGTATGGAATCGCCAAAGCTGGCGCCGGCGACGACACTCGTGGGATCGGTTCCGATTTTGGCGATGGTGGTTACGGCCGGTGGGGTGACTTTGTCGCCGGGGCATGCGATGGCGGCCAGCAAGGACACAAAGATGAATGATCGTTTCAGCATCGGGACCATCCCCGGAAATGAAGACGCCACACGCGGCGGCGAATGATCACAGCACCGTCATGGGGCTGAAGAACCGTGGAGTATCGTTCCCGAGGCGCCGACAGCCCACACGTCAGACGGGGAGCTTCCCCAGACCGCGGTGAGGTTCCGCACGGCGCCGGTCGAGACGCTCGACCACCTCGTGCCGTTGTAATGGGAGATCTGCCCACTGTAGCCCACGGCCCAGACGTCCGACGCGGAGGTGCCCCAGACGCCGAAGAGGGCCTGGGTTGTCCCGATCGAGGCACTTAGCGACCAGGTCGTACCATTGTAGTGGAAGGCTCCTCCCTGAATGCGGTAACCAAAGGCGCCGACGGCCCATACGTCAGACGCGGAGGTGCCCCAGACTGCGGTGAGGGGAATGTATGTCGCGCTCGAGACGTTCGACCAGTTCGTACCGTTGTAATGGTAGGCCGCCCCGCCATAGCCGTCGGCGCCGACGGCCCAAACGTCAGACGCCGAAGTGCCCCACACTCCGAGGAACTCGGCGCTTATTCCGCTCCCGGCGCTCGACCAGCTCGTCCCGTTGTAATGAAGGATCTTCCCCCCAATATTATCGACGCCCACGGCCCATACGTCAGACGCGGAGGTGCCCCAGACTGCGGCAAGGCTGGCGTTTGAGCCGCTCGTGACACTCGACCAGCTCGTCCCGTTGTAATGGAGAATCGTCCCACTATAGCCCACGACCCACACGTCAGTCCCGGAGCTGCCCCAGACGCCTTGGAGCCACTGGGTTGTTCCGCTCGAGACACTCGACCAGCTCGTGCCGTTGAAATGGAGAATCGTCCCGTTGTCGCCTACGGTCCATACGTCAGATGCGGAGTTGCCCCAGACGGCGCGGAGGGCCTGGGCTGTCCCGCTCACGACGCTCGCCCAGACCAGGGTGGTCGCAGCTGCTACCGTGGTGGTGGAGAACGTAACCGGGGCGAGACCGGTGACGACGGCCGTGGCTGTGTTAGCGCCCACCGTTATTCCCGTAATGAACTTCGCCGCCGCCTTGCCGTTGGCGTCAGTGAGCACGATTGCTGGAGTGACGTTGCCGCCGCCCGCCGCGACGGCGAACGTCACACTTACGCCCGCCTTCGGATTACCCGCGCCATCGGCCACCCGCACGCGAATGGAATCGCCAAAGCTGGCGCCCGCGACGACGCTCGTGGGATCGGTTCCGATTTTAGTGATGACTGTCCCTGCGGGTGCGGTGGCAGAGTCAGTGGAGCACGCCATTGCTGCCAGCAGAAACACAGATTCGCATATTCGTTGCAGCATAGGCACCATCCTCATTGAATGCTCACGCACCCGCATCTCAGTCCAGCGAGCACCCTGCCGCCTGATCCTGGATGGTTACGGGGCGGGCGAGCCGTGGACGATCACGCCGCCGGCGCCCACGGCCCAGACATTCGACGCGGACGTGCCCCAGACGCTGTCAAGTTCCTGGGCTGCCACATTCAAGACATTCGACCACGTGGTGCCGTCGTAGTGGAGGATCGTTCCATTGTATCCCACGGCCCACACGTCAGATGCGGAGCTGCCCCAGACACCATTGAGGTATTGGGTTGTCTCGATTGAGAGGCGCGACCAAGTCGATCCGTTGTAACGAAAAATCCAGCCGATGTAACCACCGTAGCCCACAGCCCAGACGTTCGACGGTGACGTGCCCCAGACGGCTTGAGCGGCAGAGATTGTCCCGCTGATGCTGGTCGACCAGCTCGCCCCATTGTAATGAAGCAACGCTCCCCCGCTGTAGTTATCGCCGCTGGACACCCACACATCCGACGAGGACGTGCCCCAGACTCCCGTGAGGGGAAGGGAAGTTGGGCTCGACACGCTCGTCCAGGTGGTGCCGTCGTAGTGAAGAAGCGATACGGAGCCCTCTCCCACGGCCCAAATGTCGGTCGCTGAGCTTCCCCAGACCGCATAGAGGAAGGCGGTTGTTCCGCTCGAGACGGTTGACCAGCTCATGCCGTTGTAGTGGAGGATCGTTCCGTTAGAACCGACGGCCCACACATCAGACCCGGAGCTCCCCCAGACGCCGTACAGGAACTGGGTTGAACCGGTCGGGGCTGGCGACCACGTCGTGCCGTTGAAATGGAGGATAGTTCCATAGTCGCCGACCGCCCACACGTCAGACGCGGAGCTGCCCCAAGTGGAGTGGAGATGGCGGGTTGTCCCGCTCACGGCGCTCGACCAGACCAGAGTGCTCGTAGCCGCCGTCGTCGCGACAGAGAATGTGACCGGGGTGAGACCGGTGACGGTTGCCGTGACGATATTCACGCCGGCCGTAGTTCCCGTCATGAACTTCGCCGCGGCCTTGCCGTTGGCGTCCGTCGTCGCCGTTGCTGGAGTGACGGTGCCGCCGCCCGCCGTGACGGCAAAGGCCACATTCACGCCCGCCTTCGGATGGCCCACGGCATCGGTCACCCGCACGCGAATGGAATCGCCAAAGCTGGCGCCGGCTCCGACGCTCGTGGGATCGGTTCCGATTTTGGCGATGGTGGTCGCCGCCGGCGAGGTGGCCGAGTCGCCGGAGCACGCCATTGCAGCCAGCAGGACTGCAGACACGCATACTCGTTTCCGCATCAGGAACATCCGGATTGAATTGTCGCCCCGTCTCTTCTCTGGGCCATCATTGGTCATAACGCGAAAAGCGAGCGGAACCCGACATCCGGAGTGAGCGCTCCCTCGGTCGACGGCAAAGCTTGCTGGTCCGGGCTGGCGGCGGTACACTCCGAACCCAACCCATTAGATAACACGAGAAAGAGCCCGGAAACCCGACATTGACCTCGCACGCGCGCCGGAACCTGGCCGACTCCGTGGCGACCGTGAGTCTCGTTGTTGCGGCGATGCTGGTGGCGCTCCAACCGGCGCTGCTGCGCGGCTTGCTCGCACAGAGCATGACGACGGCCTCGATCAATGGATCGGTCAGTGTCGGCTCGGGGTCGGACGCTGAAGGGGCCGAGGTTCAGGTCATCAACCGCGCGACCGGAGTCGTAACCAGGGGTCGAGTGCATCTTGGCCGGTTCTCGGTGCACGGGCTCGAGGTCGGCGGACCCTACACGCTGGTCGTCCGGCGCCTCGGCGCCCGGGAGCACGTACGGGACGGCCTCTACCTTACGCTCGGACAGGACCTCCGGATCGATGTAACGCTCGAGCCGATCGCGGTCACACTCCAGCCAACGATCGTCGAGTCGTTTCGCGCGTCGTCACTTGCCGATACACATGCAGGGCTCTCCTCCACCGTGTCGGATTCGTTGCTACGACGGCTACCCACGGCGAACCGGGATCTCTATGAGTTTGTGGCGCTCGATCCACTCGTGTCCACGCGCAATGGCATCTCCGGGGGCGGCGTAAACTTTCGATTCAACAGCTATCTCATCGACGGCGCGGCCGAGATGGCCATCAATGGCGGCAATCCCGCTGGTGTCGCCTCCGGCGGACGATCGATCTCGATAGAGGCGGTGAAGGAGTACCAGGTGCTGCTCTCGCCATACGATGTATGGAACGGGAATTTCGCCGGCGCGCTCATCAACGCAGTCACCAGGAGCGGCACCAACAGATTCAGCGGCTCCGTGTTCACATATTTCCGCAACGAACGCCTGGCCCGCGACGTTCCCTACCTTCGCGCAGCGCCATATGATCAGATCCAGTACGGCGCATCGCTGGGTGGGCCCGTTGTGCGCGATCGCGTGCACTTTTTTCTCACGTTCGACCTGCAAGGCCGGAGTGTACCCGCGAGTGGTCCCTATATTGGCCAGAGCGCCGTGAGTAGCACGCCACTGCCCGTCGACGCCGGTGACGTTGGGCGATTCATCCGGATCCTGAACGAATACGGCGTTGACGCCGGGACCGCCGGTGCGGTCAGCAATCGCAATCCAGTCGCCAATCTGTTTGGCCGCGTGGACGTGGCCCTCCCGATGTGGAACTCACGGCTCGTCATGCGGCACAACCACGGCTCGGCCGCGGACCACCGATTTAGCCGCCCGATTGTGGGCCGAACCTTTCCTCTCTCATCCTACGGGTCGTATCAGGAGAGCGGCAAAGACGCCACCGTCATGCAGTTGTACTCGAATCTTCACGGCGGAGCCTTCAATGAGCTGATAGCTGCGCGGGTTTCCGCGCCGGTGGCGACCGCGCCAGAGGTACGAGCACCGCTGATCTATGTCACGGTGCCGGGGGCAGGCGGAATGTGTTGCGCCTTCCTGCAGGCGGGGAGCGTCGAGACTGCCCAAGGCAACATGTTGCAGCAGGAAAGCTATGAATTGACCGACAACTTGACCTTTTCTCCGGGTGTGCGTCACCGGCTCACGCTGGGACTGACGACACAGTTCCAGCGAGTGCGTCGGGAGGGAGTGTCCGGATCGTATGGGATTTGGGGGTTCTCGAGCCTCGACTCACTGAAGGCTGCCCTGCCGGACAGCTTCCGGGTAACGAAGGACTTCGGTGGTGGCGACGCAACGTTACGCGATGTGACGTTCGCGGCATACGTCGGAGACCGATGGCAGGTGAGTGACCGATTCAACATCTCGCTCGGATTGCGTGGCGACGTATCGGTCGTGCGAAACCGGCCGCCGTACTCCCCTGACGTGGACTTTGTTTTCGGTCGACGCACCGACGACATTCCCAGCGGAATGCTTCAGTGGTCTCCACGCGTGGGTTTCACTTATGAACTGACGTCCGATCACCAGACGCGGCTTCGCGGGGGCGCCGGAGTGTTCGCCGGCCGGCCGCCGTTGGGGTGGTGGCTCAATGCCTTCATCAACTATGGTGCGGGCATCGGCACCCTGCGATGTGGCACGCGATCCACAGACGGCCCGGCGCCGGCGTTCACGCCCGATTACCGTCACCCGCCCGAATCGTGCGCGAACGGACGCGGCTTCAGGACCAATATTGTGGGACCGCTCAACCTCCTCGGAAAGCGTCTCAGGTATCCGGAGACGCGGCGGGCATCTCTTGCGCTCGACCGCCAGCTCCCGTGGGATGTTGTGGCGACTGCCGAAGCCATCTACACGCAGAACCACAACGACTTTCTCTTCATCAATCGCAACTTGAAGGGCTCCGTGGGAGTCGACCGCCGCGGCCGAGTGCTGTACGGCAAGATCGACAGCACTGGGTTGGCGACCCCCGATCTCGTCTCGCGATATCCGGTGGCCATTGACCTCCAGAACCAGTCACGGAATTACTCGTACGCGGTCGCGGTCCAGCTGCAAAAACGTTTCTCCGGGCGCTTTGAGGCGCAAGCCGCCTACACGTACACCCGCGTGTTCGACGTGCAGACGCAACTCAGTCCGGTGGCATTCGACAACTGGCGCGTCGGGCGACCGGTCTCCGGAAACAAGGATGCCCTGGACGTGGGCATCTCGGACTATGATCAGCCGCACCGATTCCTGTTTGCAGCAACATGGGCGTTTCCGTGGAGATGGGGCACGACGGATGTTTCCGCGTACTATGTGGGCGCATCGGGCGCGCCCTTCACGTACACGGCATCCGACGATTCTCGCAAAGGCGATCTCAACGCCGACGGCTCGAACGCCAACGATCCGATCTATGTACCGAGGAGCGTCTTTGACACGGCGGAAATCCAGTTCCGCGGCACTCCGGCGGAGGTGCGCACGCAACAACTGGGGCTCGACTCGTTGATCAACGGCAATTCGTGCCTCTTCAGACAGCGGGGCCGGATCATGGAGCGCAATAGTTGCTCGAGCCCGTGGGTACACACGATGAACGTCTCGGTGCGGCAGTCGTTGCCGAGACTTGGGGGCCGTGCGCTCTCGATCGAGCTACAGGTGTTCAATTTCCTCAACCTGCTCAATGATCGGTGGGGAAGAGTGGCGAAGGCGAGTGCGGCACTGTTCAAGCAAGTCGGTCAGACCACGGGTGTGGCGACGCAATCTCAGCCAATATTCTTGTTCGACCCCACCGTGCCGCGGTTCAACGCGAGCAACCCGGAATCGAACTATCAGCTGCAGCTTGCGATGCGCGTGACGTTCTGAAAGAGGCGAGTACACCCCCCGCAACTCAGTGCCACGACGGTGCCGCCGCCTGATAGCCCCTCTCAGCTTGCTGGTCAGGTTCAAGGGGGATACAATCGGGAGTCCCCTCTCGTCAGGTAACACGAGAAAACGACCGGCAACCCCGACATTGACTACTGGTCCTGAGGTGCTGGAAGAGCTGCGGAGCGGGCGCCATGACTCCCTGGAGCGGCTCCTGCCGATCGTGTACGAGGAGTTGCGGGCCATTGCCCACCGGCACCTCGCCCGGCGGGGTCAAGCCGAGACGCTGGTGACTACGGCGCTTGTGCACGAAGCCTATCTCAGGCTTGTGGACCAGTCAGGCGCGCGATGGCGCGATCGCGCGCACTTCTTTGCGCTCGCGTCGGTCGCGATGCGACACGTCCTGGTGGATCGGGCGAAGGCGCATGCGGCGCTCAAGCGGGGTTGCGTGTGCCAGAAAATCACGTTCGACGATGATACGGTCGGGGTCGATGACCAGGCGCAATCGCTCCTGGAAATCGACGATGCGCTCAGCCGGCTCGCAGCCGTGGCACCACGCCTCGCACGCATTGTGGAATGCAGGTTCTACGGCGGTCTTTCGCAGGAGGAAATCGCCGAGGCGCTCGGCATCACTGTTCGCACCGTCGAACGCGACTGGGCAAAGGCCCGGATGATCCTGCGCTACGAGCTCGCTTCGTGAGTCGCGGCACCGGGCCGCCATCCCCTCCAGCGTATCCACGACTTTCGCGCGACCGTTGGACGACGCTCGAGCCGCTCATCGACGCGGCACTCGAGCTGCCGCGGGACGGTAGGGAGGTGTTTCTCGATGAGGCGTGCGACGGTGATTCGGCCCTGCGTGCACAGCTGGATTTGCTCCTGGCGGAGCACGGTCATGACGATACGTTGCTCGACCACCCGGCGGCCGAGCGGTTCTGGTCCCTCCTCGCTCAGGACGGGCCAGCACGGCTTCCCGCTGTGCTGAGTGAGCGCTATCGCATCGAAGGCGAGATCGGACGCGGTGGCATGGCGACTGTATACCTGGCACATGATGTCCGGCACGACCGCAAGGTCGCGGTAAAGGTACTGGATCCCGAGTTCGCCGCCGTGGTCGGCGCCGAGCGCTTCCTTGCCGAGATCAAGACGACGGCGCGGCTCCAGCATCCGCACATTTTGCCGTTATATGATTCAGGGAGCACGGATGGGGTGCTCTTCTATGTGATGCCTTACGTAGAGGGCGGTTCGCTTCGCAAGCTCATGGCGCGGGAGCACCAGCTGCCGGTCAAAGACGCGGTGCGCATCGCCTGCGAGGTTGCCGGCGCGCTCGAGGCGGCCCACCGTGAAGGCGTGATTCACCGGGACATCAAGCCGGAGAACATCCTCCTGCACAACGGCTCGGCGCTCGTGGCGGACTTCGGGATCGCGCTCGCCGTGAGTACAGCCGCGGCACCGCGGCTGACCGCGTCGGGAATCACGGTTGGAACTCCGCAATACATGAGTCCGGAACAAGCGACCGGAGCGCCGTCGATCGACAGCCGTTCGGATATCTATTCCCTGGGTGCCGTGCTGTTCGAAATGCTCGCCGGGGAGCCCCCGTTTACCGGAGCCACGACTGCGGCAGTGATCGCCAAGATTGTCGCGCTGAGCGCACCGTCGCTGCGGATTGTGCGCACCGCGATCCCCAAGGCCGTTGATGCGGCTGTCGCGCGGGCGCTCGCGCGCGAGCCCGTGGACCGGTTTCGCACCGCTGGCGAGTTTGCGGAAGCGCTGCAGGGGACCACGATAGCGCTGCCGTCGCGACGTGCCTCCGTCTCCGGGGAGTTGACCGCCAGCGCCGTCCGCCCACAACCCGGTTGGCGCAGACGCGTCGCGAATCCGAAGCAGCTAGCCGCCGTTCTCGTTGTCATGTCAGTGGTCGGTGCGGGATTCGGCACATGGGCGTGGCGCGCCGCGCATCGAGCAGAGCCCCGCACTACCGTCAGGTTCCC
>DASZZO010000166.1:0-20497 GCA_035544915.1 Gemmatimonadaceae bacterium
CTCCACGCTGGCGAGTCATCCCGTTGCCGTGGTCAGTCATCGGTATTGGGAGCGACAACTGCGCGGCGACTCCGGTGCCGTCGGGCGCACCATTCGCGTGAATGGCCATCCGTTCACTGTCGTTGGCGTTGCGCAACCAGAGTTTGCCGACGCCTCGGCGTTATTCAAGCCGCAGCTCTGGACGCCAATGATGATGGCGCCCGTCACACGCCCGGACTTCCATCTCGATTCACGCGGTGACAACACGCTTCAACTGGTGGGGCGGCTGGCCAATGGTGTGACCAGTACAGCCGCCGAAACGGAACTCAAGAGCATCGCCAAGCAGATCGGCGTGGAAAACGGACCAGTGTCGGCTGGTCGTGGGGTCAGGCTCTATCCGTATAGCAGGTTGCCGACCGATGCACGACAAGGCGTCGCCATTTTCATGGCGCTCCTGATGAGTTTCTCCGTACTGATCCTGCTCGTCACGTGCAGCAACCTGACGTCGATGCTGCTCGCACGCGCGATTCGCCGCCGGCGCGAAATCGCCACGCGCGTCGCGCTGGGTGCCGGCCGTGGACGCCTCGTCCGCCAGCTCGTCACGGAGACTGCCGTCCTCTTTGCGGGCGGCGGGGTCTTCGGCACTGGTCTCGCGTTCGCTGGAACGCGCGCACTCGCAGCCTTCGCGCCCCCCGTTGACCTGCCCATCGAGTTCGACATATCCATGGACGCGCGCGTGTTGGGATTCACGTTGCTGGTTGTAATGAGCGTGGGCGTTCTGTTCGGATTGCTGCCGGCCCTTCGTTCCACGCGGATCGGCGTCGCGGCCGCGCTCAAGCGGGCATCCGGAACGATGTCGGGCAATTCCCGCCTGCGTTCCGCGGTGGTCGTGGGACAGATCGCCTTCACGTTGTTGCTGCTGGTTGAGGCGGCGCTCATCACGCGGACGCTGCGTTCGGCACTGGATGTCGACCCCGGTTTTGACTTCCGGGGCCTGCAGATCGCGACAACGAACCTCCAGATGCGTGGGTACTCGGGAGAGGCCGGCGCTCGCCTGCTGGACGCCTGGCGCGAGCGCGTTGCGGGGGCACCGGGAGTCAGCGGTGTTGCGTTTACCACGCGCCCGGCACTCGGCTTGGGCAATTCCACAGTGGCGTTCAAGGTGGTGGGCGAAGAGAGTCCGCAGCCTGCGCGGCGATCGGCGGACTACGCGGCTGTGTCACCGGGCTATTTCACTGTACTCGGGACCTCACTCGTCGCCGGCCGCGCGTTCGTGGCGGCGGACAATGACCTCGCGCCGCGAGTTGCAGTCGTCAGCGCCGAGCTTGCACGGCGCTACTTTCAGTCGCCGGTGCGTGCCGTGGGCCGCGAGCTTCAGACCGGAGCGACCGATGCGGACCGCGTCACGATCATAGGAGTCGCGGCGGACGTGAAGGTCCGATCGCTCGTCGAGGTGCCGCGTCCCTTCCTCTACCGTCCGATCGCTCAGGCACACGCCAATGAGGTCTCGGCGCTGGTTCGTACGAAACCGAGTGACGAGGCGAGCGTGCGGCCGGCGATCCGCGCAGCGTTACGAGCCGTGGACGCGGACCTGCCACTTCTCTCTGCCATGACGTACTCACAGTACATCGGCATGACGCTGCTTCCGCAGCGGTTGGCGGCCATAGTCGCCGCAGTGCTGGGCTGTGCGGGATTGCTGCTTGCTGCGGTTGGTATTTACGGCGTGGTTGCATTCGCGATGAGTCAGCGCTCACGCGAGATTGGCATTCGTCTCGCGATCGGGGCGACACCCTGGCGTGTGACGACTCTAGTGGCGTCCGAAGGCGCACGACTTGCAGGGTTGGGCATTTCTGTGGGGCTACTCCTCGCCTTCCTCGCATCCCGGTTGCTGCGCGCCTTTCTCATGGGCGTGAGTCCGACAGATCCATTGGCATTCGTGGTGGCCACCGGCGGACTTGCGGCGGTGGCGCTTGCGGCCTCGCTCATTCCTGCGAGGCGTGCTGCGCGCGTTGATCCGATGGTTGCGCTGAGAACCGACTGAGGAGAGAACGGGCGCGCGAATGGAAACTGAATGAGCGGTTTCCCGTGTCGAACATGAGATCACCCGCAGGGAGGCGATATGTGGACTTTCGGTCTGCTCCTGACGTCGATTGTCTTCCCCGGCTCGCGGCCGCTGCCCCGAAATGCCGCCATCCAGACCGACAGTTCACGAGTGGTCGTGTTGACGCTCGACAGCGACACCTTCCACAATACCCGCGCAGTCCGCGTCTATCTCCCTGCGGGATACGACAGCGAGCGGAGCAGGGAACGGCGCTATCCCGTGTTCTACCTGAACGACGGCTTTTCCGTCTTCAGCGCGCGCGGTTGGAATGCTCCTGGCATTCTCGACAGCCTCATGGCCGCTCGCAGCATTCCGCCGATGATCGTGGTCGGCATCGACAACGCCGCGTCCATAACGGGAGCCCGCAACCCGGCCCGCGATCGCGCCAATGAGTTCCTGCCCTGGCCGGACTCCACGGAGCCGGATCTTTCTGCGCCGCGAGGCCTGAAGTATCCCGCATTCGTCGTGCACGAGGTCATGCCGCTGATATCTCGCAGATTCCGCACTCTCAGCGGGCCGGAGAATACAGGCATTGGCGGGTCGTCATATGGCGGGATCGCCGCTCTGGTCACGGTACTGGGCGAGCCAAGAACGTTCGGCACGCTCTTGCTCGAGAGCACGCCGTTGTTCCTCTTTCATGAGCGGCTTATTGCAGAGAGCAGGACGTTGCGCACCTGGCCGCGGGCCATAGCCGTCGGGGTCGGCACGCGCGAGACGGACGATGAGCGCCTGAACGCCGTCGGCACCAGCGCGCTGCAACGGTTTGTCGCACTCGCGCGGGAGCGATCGCCTGGCAGCAGGGTTGACCTTGCGGTTGTCGAAGGGGCCGCGCACAACGCCGCGGCATGGCGGGCGCGATTGCCGGGTGCGCTCACGTTTCTCTTTGGTGCGCGTAGCGAGTAGTCAGCCGGGAATATGCGCCCTTTTCGCCCCGCAAATCGCGCGGGCATCATCACATCCGCCGCGTGGCGCGAGCTGAGTGGCGCACTTGATCTCCAACCGGGCGGTTGGTCGCGGCCGCGGGGTCACCGCAGCTGTGCCGCGGGCAGGCGGGTTTGCGGGAGAGAATGCTGCATAAACCCCGTTCATCGCGGTGATGAAGGTTGCTCACCGGGTATGGCATGGCGGAGCAACCGTCACGCCGCCCTTGAAGGCGTTACGTTCTGGAGTGAATACTCAGCCGTGACTTGTGTCAATGGAAACGACTCCAGCCGAGCACTTCCCGCACACCCCCAAGTACAACAGGAGACTCCCATGGTGAAGAACCTGCTCAAGACCGGATCGGTCCTGGCGATGTTCGCAGTGGCAGCATTGGCCGTACCGACAGTCTCAGGTGCGCAGCCAGCGTCCAGGACGGTGACCTGCAAGGACAACACGACCTCCAAGGCGGGACGCGGCGCCTGTAGCGGACATGGTGGCGTGGCTGAGGCAGCGGCGACGAAAGGGGCGCCGACGAAAGCGCCGCCGGCGAAAGCGGAACCAATGAAGGCGGCGCCGATGAAAACGGCTGACGTTCCCGCCAAGGGCGGTGCGGATGCGAAGACGGTCACTTGTACCGACGGCTCCAGCTCGAAGTCGGGACGCGGTGCGTGCAGCGGGCACGGTGGTATTGCCACCGGCGCCCCCGCGAAGGCGGCGACCCCCCCAGTGACACCTCCGGCTCCCGCCAAGACAGCGCCACCAATGGCAACGAAGGCGGAGGGCAAGCCCACGGCGAAGTGCAAGGACGGAACGCTGTCGTACGCCAAGAACCACTCGGGCGCTTGCAGCAGCCACGGCGGCGTAGCCGAGTGGCTCGACGGCACCAAAAAAACGCCGTAGAGCAAGCCGATTGATTGAGCAAGCTGGCGCGCGGTGCCCCGGAGCCTGCGCGCCAGCACTCAATCGGATCAAGTGCTCCGTTGTGGAATTGCCCACACGCGCCAGGCGCGCGTTGGGGGGCTCAGGCGAACGCAGCCGATATCGACTCTGCAGCAGGCAGCAGATAGCTACGGCTCGAGACGGGCGGTCAGCCGTAGTCGCGCGGATGCCTTCTGACCGGCGGACATGCTCGCGTCGTTCGACAGAAGATCGAGCGCGCGGCGCGCGGCCGTCCGGGCCTCGTCGCGCCTGCCCGCCGCGCTGAGCGCGTCAGACACACCGGTTGCGGCCGCGGCCGAGCCTGGAAATGCGCGCGCGACAATTCCATAGATCACTGCGGCGTCGGCCGGCCGGCGCTGCGTTGCCAGTAGTCCGAGCCGCAAGAGCGAGGCTTCGCTAAACGGAACGACAGCCGGCGCGAGTGCATTGAGGCTCCGCGCCAGCGAGTCCGCTGCGCGCGGATTGGTTTCGGCAAGATGAAAGAACTCCTCGCTGGTCGGCACCGGGTCGCGTTGCTGGTATGTGCTGACATGTTCCCATGGTCCTCGTGGGGCGGGCGACCAGCGAGCCTGCGTCAGGGGCGTCGCGCCAAGATGCGCTGCAAAGAAATCACGCAGCAACTCGTGCGCGGCGACGAAGTTCCGGCGCAGCGTGGCGGACGCCGCCGGCAACGCGACTCCTGTGGACGCGAAGTCGGTATGGGTCGCGCTGTCGAAGGCCACGCGCCACCGCGGCGCATATGCCATCGTGTCGAAGAACGCTGAGGTCTTGCGAAGTGCGGGCGCGGACTCCTCATCGGTTTTCTCGATCAGGAGGTAACTCGACCGAAATCCGCGCGGATCATTGTCGCGAAGGGATTTCACCGAGGCCTGGCCCACCTCCCATCCCTCCCAGCCTTCGAACACCGCAATGGCTGCCGCTGCGTGCGACCGTAACGCAAACGCGAGTGTCGACAAGCCAGCCGAGCTATAGGCGACGAGGCCAAGCTGTTCCGCCCGGGCGTCTCGCCGTCCGCGTGCCACCCCGAGTGCGAAGGCGAGGTCGTCAGCGTCGGTGTCGATGGCCTCCGGGTTCGGTGTGAAATTCACGCTCTCGTATGTCTGGCCTCCCTTCCGCGCGACCCCGATCACGAGCATGCCATTGCTCGCCAGGTACTCGGCCGCCACGGGCATCGCGAGCGGCTGGCCCGGGGCGAGCAGAATGACGGGCCAGCGCCCGGCGGTGGGCGCAGCACCGAGCCGCGCCGCCAGCGGCGTGGCGAGCAGTGCATTGGCCGCCGAGTCGGACATAGTGGCGAACGCCGGCCCGGATCGCGCTCGCATGAGCGCCTGGGCGAACGCGCGCGGTTCCGCCGGCACCATCACGCCGGGATTTGCCCACGACTCCGGAACGAGGTCGGCAATCGTGAGTACGCGTCCCGTGCGGCCAGAGGCAGGATACCAGACATAGAGCCGCATCGGCCGCGGGCCGGCTTTGCCGGAGGCAGCCGGAAACGTGCGCGTGGCATCGACGGTATCGATGATTTGAAAGCCGACGCCGTGCTGGCCGGAGTGGAGACCGGCCCACAGCGGACTTTGTGCGCGTGCGGATCTCCAGCCTGCCAACTGCAGCACAAGGAGGAGATACAGGACGAGTACGCGTGGATGTATAGCCATGAGCCGGCCGAGGTGTAGTGGGCCCAGTGGTCCGGTGCCCGTTTCAGTAGTATCACCCTGCAATCATCGACGGGGACCCCGCCTCGTTGGCTACGATACGGTTTGCCAGGAGGCCGCCGAGGTCGCCAGCGGAGGGGCCGCCTTCGAGTCCGCGCCGCAATACCATTACGATTATGCAACCCACTCTCGCCTGGATTCTGACGGGGGATCCTGAGGACGCTTTAACTCTACTTCCGTCAGCGGAATCAAGAACGACAAGGCGAAATTGAAAGTCACTGAGTCTCTTTGGAACCCGACGGCCTCGCGGATGGCATGATGAAGAGACGCTCGCAAAACGGTGGCGTGCTCAGCTACCGGAGTCCTTCGGACTATTCAAGGCACGAACCCGAGAGTGATGGTTCACGCAATGGCGTTCAAGGGACGCGCTAAGGGCTCTGGCCAGATTCCCGTAGAGATCCCGGCGTTTCCTTAGAAACGCTGCGGCGCCGGCGGCTCACGCCGTCTTGGGCATGGCATGTCCCACTGAGCTCGCCCGAGGTCCGTTTGTCGGAGGTCAGCTCAAACCTGCGTGGCGTGGGAACTCCGAGTGTGCCGACCGGAACTCAAAACGTGCGTGAACTCGGCCCCGAAAAGAAATATCAATGCGGAATAGTAGACCCAGACAATAACTATCACGAGCGATCCGGCAGCTCCATAGGCTGAACCGACTGCAGCATTGCCAATGTACAGGCCTATGAGGAATTTTCCGATCGTGAACAACAGGGCCGTAAAGATCGCGCCCACCCACAAATCTTTCCAGGGGATTCGCCTATTGGGCACGTACCGGAAGATAAGCGCAAAGGACACGGCTATTCCGGCCAGCGAAATGACAAGATCAAAGATGCTCAGCAGGAAGCGCGGTATGGAGAGAAAGCCACCAAAGAAGTTGCTAAGCGCCGTCAGTACCGAGCTGAGCAATAAGGATACCAGGAGCAAAAATCCAACAGCCAGGACCATCCCGAACGAAAAGAAACGCTGTTTGACTGTCGCCCAGAGGCCGTCGTCGGCCGCCGGTGTGACGTCCCATATTTTGTTGAGCGCCGATCGCAGCTCGCCGAACACGGCGGACGCTCCGAGCAGCAAGGTGAGGATACCGAGTACCGACGCGAGTGCACCCGAGGCCGGCTCCTGGGCGTGTTCAATCAATGCTTTCACAGTTTCTGCACCCTGAGCTCCCATCATGGCCCCGACTTGGGCCAATAATTGATTCTTGGCGGCTGCGCGACCGAAGATCAGCGCAACAATTGCTAGCACAAGGACGACCAGGGGAGCCATTGACAATATCGAGTAATAGGCAATGGCCGCGCCGAGGCGCGGTGCGTCATCCGCGTTCCACTTGGAGAATGTTTGGCGGAGCATTGGCCAGAGGCTTGCGCCACTCCGTTTCGCGGCCCACCTCTCTCCCGAATGATCCATGGCGAATAATACGGCGTTTGAACTCGGGATGGCATCGGCCAATCGATCTGTCGGCGATCGCTCATACTGTCGAGCATGTCGATAACACGCCTGTCAGACTCTCGCGCGCGGCGTTTCCAGACGGCGAGAAAACACTCCCCCGTTTGAGGTATGCAGAGTCGCACAACTGATCGATTTCATCTTCAGAGCCAATGCGTAACGTTGTCGCGACGGGCCAGTCCGGCCTCGCTCAGACGAGATCAGCCACCGCTTTACTCTCCAAGGAGAATAGACATGCCACAAGCCAAGATGCAGTCCGACATCTTCGGTGCTGGTCGCGGTTCTGCCGCGACATCCGGGAGCGTGACAAGTGAGGTTGCGACGACGGCCAAAGGCGCGTTTGGGGACATGACTACGAAGGTGAAAGAGAAGGCGGCGGAATTCGGCCACGCCGCCGGAGACGCGCTGCACACGAGCCGCATCTCGACAGCCAATGCACTGGACGGCGCCGCCAAGTACGTCCGGTCCCACGGCGCATCAGAGATCAAGGCTGATGTTGAACAACTGGTGAAGGGCAACCCCGGCAAGAGCGTCCTTGCCGCCGCCGCAGTTGGGTTCCTGCTCGCTCGGACGCTTGACCGTCGGGATTGAGGGCGGCCGCAATGGATTACGAAATGAAGGGGGAACGCTCCATCGCATCGGTGATGCACGGTGCGGTTGGAAGCCCGGGGCGGATCGTGTTGACGGAAAAACGAGGATGACTAGTGAAGCCGAGGAATTGGAGCGACAGATCGTCGCCGAGAAGGATGCGCTGGGCGAGAACATTGAAACGCTCATACATCAAGCGAAAGAACTCGCCGACTGGCGCACTTATGTCCGCAAGGCCCCGTTGCCCGCCGTGGGTATCTCGTTTGGGACCAGCGTATTGATTGGCGCGTTGACGGGGCGACGAAGGCGCAGATTCGCGCGTCACGAGTCCAGGGGAACCCGTGCGTTGGAGCGTGCGCGCCAGCAGCCCCTGAGGGATGAATCCGGCCCGGTGGCGCCGTCGGCGGCGCATGATGCCTGGGAGATCTTCAAGGGCGCTGTTGTCGGCCTCGCCACGGAACGCGTGGCGTCATATGTATCCGAGTTATTGCCAGAGTTCAGCAAGCACCTGGAAGAACAGCGGCGAGCGCGCGCCGGGCATGAGGAAGCATGGCGCGTGCGGTCCGTCGGAGCGGATGGCAATCGGCTTCATTAGAACAGGTGGTTCGCCTTCGCAGCGATAGAATGGCATCCGTGGCGCGCCAGACGGCGACGAAGCCTCCCTGCGCCGTCCGGCTCATTGACAACCACTTCTATCAGGCCTTCGGTTGGCGGACGGCGACTTTCTGAGCGAAACGTCGACAATGATCGAGATAAGCTCTTTCGTGGATCGCGGTCAACTCGACGACACTTGACCAAAGCCAAGACGGAGCGTCCAAGTTTTTCGATCGGTGACGCTTCAGTTCGGCCACCCACTTTTTCCGGACGTCTGGAGACATTTGCTGGCCGTGAGCCTTCCCGACAACCCCGGCAAGAAATCGGGCGGCTGCGACGGCCTCGTCGCAGCTCAAATTTTCCATTTCAAGCTTGAGATCCTGGGGAAGCAATTCCCGGAGCACAACAGGTCGGCTGGCTATCGTCGCGGCCAGCATGCGAGTCCCCAAGAATGGAGAAAGGCTCCTCGCACCCGTGACCACTCGTTCCGCATGGTCGCGAGGCATGGAGACTTGTTAAAGCGGAAGGCGCAGCAGCCTTCGTTGCTTCCTTGATGTCGATCAGGCAGAAGCCGGGGAGACCTTTCTTTCGCTTGCCTACCTGGATGATGGCCGCGTAGCGAAGACGGCCGAGAGAACTACACCCCTTGACCCAATACGCCAGGTCAGCGACCCGCATCTTGTCGCTGGTATCCCGCTGATGGAGGTCTGTGATGAGCGAGCGGACTGCTTCGGTTTCAAAGAGACGTTCAATATCCCGTCGTTCAACACTGGAAGGAGGCCAGAAAGACTCTCCGAGAGGAATCCTGGGCCGCGCATCTTCAATGCATTCCTCCGCGAGATGGCGCCATTTACGCTTGAGAGCATGCCTTAAAACGAGTTTAGCCGGTTCGGTCGCCTTGATTTCTCTCGCGGAAGCCTTCTTTGGGTGAGCCAATGAGTGCTCATATCCTCCGATGATATTCTCGAGGATCTGAGCCGTCGTGACGCCGGGGAAATCCGAACCGCGCGCAGCAGTGGCGAAGGACAGACCGAGCCGAACCAGATCGTGCGCCGGACTGCCGATGACGGTCTGATCCAGATCGCGAATTGCGATTTCGACGCGCCCATCTGCGCTGGCGAGCGGGCCGAGATTCCCGAGGTGGCAATCGCCGCAGATCCAGATCGGAGGGCCGGCGGGGAGTTGACCCGGACGGATCGACGTGAGCCATTCGTAGAAGTGCACCGTATTGCCGCGAACGTAAGCTTGCGCTGAGCGGGCCATTTTGAGATTGCGGCGCTGCTCCAGGACGGGTTGCCGCCGGTCCGGATGAGGGGTCGGGAATTTCATGGACGATATACCGGTATCGCGACGGAGACTTCCCACCGAAAGGACTCTTCCAGTACTTCTGATGAGAAATAATTCATGCGTTCACTCCGTCATCTCACAGGGAGTCAGCCCATCACTCGGTAGCGAAAATAACTGGCCGCGCGCGGTCACTCGGAAGGAACCAACTGAATGCCCTGCTTGAATCGCGGGCGGAAGTGGGCCGCGTTCCCCTCATGCATATACGGTACTGGCCGCTCGACTTCGAAGCGCGTTTCCTCGCCTCGGTCAGGGTGAGGTCGGCGCGCGACGGGATGTCCCCTTGAGTTGCGCAACTTTCCGCAGCTCGGTCAAGCCGCGCATCAAGCCCGGTGATCGGGCGAGGGCGTCGATTCCCCTTCGCCCATCGTCCCGGCGGCGCGCACCCGAAGAAAGCTGTTCGCCAGCCGCGGTAACGAGAATCTGCAAGACCGCACGCGCATCATCGGACAATTTGTGCGATTCCATCGCCTCACGTCGCGCGAGATCAATAGCGAGAGTACAAATGTCCTCGGCGAGTTGCGCCGCCCGCTCGCGCGTCATCCGGCGGATGAAGTCCTCCAGGGACTCCGGCGCCGTAATCGTCTCGTGAATCCTGGCGAACCGCGGCCGCAAGTCGGGCGGAAAATCCTGGGCATTCAGCACCTTAATTTCATCCATCACGCCCGAGAGCCGTTGCGGTAGGGGCTGGATCCCGTTGGCGAGCGCTACGGCCGCGCGCCCCGCTCTATCGGCGATTTGCGCAACGGAACCACTTTGCTTGTGAGACATAACCACCTCCGGGGAGGGGGAGCGGCTCCGGCCCGCGCTCCACCCGCAAACCATCCCCTCGTGGGCCCGGGGGGTCTAGCAGTAACCGGACGATCGTGATAACCAACCAGCTTCGGTATCACTCATTTGTTCTACTCGCTAGGGGGCCAGGTTCCTCGGCACCAGGTCAGCGCGAGCCGCCCTCGGCCGCTGGACGAAAATGCGGGCCGCCGCTGGGACCGATTTCTTTATTTCCGAATCGTGCCCTGTGCACAGATCACCGCGCATTACGTTACCGACATTCTGCGCCCCTTGTTACTCGCGGAGCAAAGAGTGCGTTGCCTTCGTCGATACACCCCAAGGGCGTCTGCAACATCGCGCATCAATGAGGCGCAGTCCGGTGGTGTGCACTGTGCTGTTCGCACTTGGCCTCTGTGTCAATGAGATCGTCAGCGTGGAGGCTATTCCCAACCATGACGCATGAGACCGTCGCCGTTCCCGTCTTTCCTGTGTCGGACTCAGCTACACTGTCCGCCAAACGACTCCGCCGGCGCAGCGGCCTGACTGGTTGGCCTCTCATGGTTGGCACAATCACCTCGATTGTCGCGGTCACTGCACGTTCAACAGTGGCGCAACAGCGGCCGCCCGAACACGATCACGGGAGCGCCATGTTTCGAGGCAACGCCGCGCACACCGGTGTGTCGGAGGCGGCATTCTTCCCGGGCCAGGGGGGCGTACGGTGGCGCGTGCAAACGGGCGGGCCGGTTCGCTCGTCCCCGGCAGTTACGGCGACGCGTCTGTTCATTGGCAGCGGTGACGGCGCGCTTTACGCCATTGATCGGTCCTCCGGGCGCGTGGTCTGGAAGGTCGACGCCGGTAGTCCGGTCCACGCCTCTCCCGCGGTGGCGAGTGGCCTCGTCGTCGCGGCCACGATGCGCGGCCGCATCTTCGCGGTCGATGAGCAGGCCGGGCGTGTGCGCTGGTCGATGCACACCGGCGCTGCTCTTCCGATCAATCCAATGCGCGATCCCGGGTGGGACTTCTACGTATCATCGCCCACGGTTGTCGGCGAAACGATCGTGATTGGTGGACAGGATGGGCGGGTATACGCACTTGATCTGCACACGGGCAAGGCGCGTTGGACCGCGCAAACGCACGCGCGCGTGCGCGCCACGCCCGCCGTGGCGAACGGGATCGTGGTGGTCGGGTCGTTCGACGGGCGTGTGTACGCGTTTGATCTTGCCACCGGTGCCGCGCGCTGGACCTTCCATACGGCCGGCGATACTATCGATCAATCGCAGTACACCTTCGATCGCCGCTCTGTGCAAAGTTCGGCGGCGATCGCTGACGGCGTGGCGTTTGTCGGCTCGCGCGACGGGGGTGTCTATGCGATCGACCTCGCCACCGGGGTGGGACGCTGGCGGGTGAGCCATCGCGGCTCATGGATATTGGGATCCCCTGCCGCCGCCGCCGGCCGAGTGTACGACGGCAGCTCCGACGGCCACTTCGTGCAGGCCGTCGACGTCGCCAGCGGGCGCGAGCTCTGGCGCCAGAGCACGGACGCCAGCGTGATTGCCTCACCACTTCTCGTCGGTGATGCGCTGATCGTTGCCACGATGCTCAAGCGGGGTGGACAGGGTGACCTGCTGGCGCTCGATGCCGGAACCGGCGCGATCCGGTGGCGGTTGCAACTCGGCGACCAGGTGCTCTCCTCACCCGTCGCGGCCGACGGCGAGCTGTACGTCGGCACCGAAGCGGGAACCGTGCTCGCCATCGGCCAAGCCAACGTGCTCGTGCCCAGGCTCGCCGTGTATTACGACTCGACCCTGGCCAATCAATCGCTCGTTCAGCACGGCCGATTGGTTTTCGAATACTTTCACGACCTCGGGTACGAGGCACTGGACTCCGTTTCGCTCGCGCCGTTTCTCGCCGCACGGGTGAGCGATGGCATTCCCAGCGCCGTGGTATTCGCGATTGATGTGTTACCGCGCACCGTCGCACGCGTCGCGGCGGACACGGTACTCTTCCGGCGATATCTGAACGAAGGGGGCAAAGTTGTGTGGATCGGCCGACCCCCGGGAGTGGTCGCGCGCGACAGCACCGGGCAGATCGTCGATGGCGGCCCGAACGACATGGAAATGCTCATAGGCGTTCCGAGAATGCTCGGGGAGTATGGCACGACCGCCGGCTACCCGACGATCAGGGGCCGGTCCTGGGGGATCGATCGATGGATGTCCGGGAACTTCATCATGCACCCCGGCTCGATGATCCATCCGCTCGCGGCCGACGACACGGGCGCGACGACCGCTTGGGTGCGGCCCTTCCGCGCCGATCGGCCAGGCTCCGGTTTCGTCCAACTCTGGGGGCAAGGCGCCGACGTCCAACGGCTCCCGATGATTCGAGCGGCGGCTGAGTACGGGCTGCTCCGCGTTGCGAACAATCGGTGGCCGTAGACCCCGGGCGTCGGTACTGATCCGTCTTCATCACCCTGCCAGGGTTCCGGCGGCCGTCAAGGCTTGGGGGTGTACTCACCCAGCCGACCTCCATACTCTCTACCTCCATGCCTTCAACCTCGGCGATGTCGAAGCGTTGATCGCCCTGTGCCCAACGCGGTCTTGCTGGTTGACGGCTAGGAGGTGTGGTCGACCCCCCAACGGGAATGGGAACCGAAATCGCGACTCGAGGTGTCAGCACCGAGGTAGTCCGTAAACAGCCGGATGGAACCTGGCTGTTTGTCATCGATAATCCCTATACGCCGGACGAACGACTCCGGCTGTAGCTACGAGCGCGCCGGTGGAGCGCTGCCGCGGCGCCCCGTGAGGACTCCGCGTCTCGCGGCGGTTGCCCGCTGGAGTACGAAGCTCACGTCCACGGTATGACTGTTCGCAACGGTTACCAGCTTCGACAGCGGATCCGCTGCAGCCGTGTAACCCGCGGGCGGTGTAACAGTCACGCGCCGGCTTCCGACCTGAATGCCGCCCAGGGTAGTCGTTCCGTCCGCACTGGTCAGCTGGGAAACCGAGAACTCCCCGCCCGAGTCGTTTGTCTCCGAAACGGCGACCCTCGCGCCCGGCACGGCCACACCCGCCTGATCGACGACGCGCACGCGAACAGTCCCCGAGGAGTTGCCCGCAAAGGGGTTGATACATGCGGCGAATATCACGAGTGGGGCGAACGCCGCCAGAAGCCACGGGTACCGGGATCTCGAGATGCAATGGACTGGCATGAGCCCCCTTGTGATGCGAGACGCGCAGGAAACCTGCGATGGCGTGCGAAACAGTCGCTTAGCGCGGTGGCAGGACGATCACTCCGGCCAGGCCACCGAAATCTCCGCTCTCGACTGGCAAACCTGGTGGCACTCCCCACGCACCACCATCCAGCCGAAGCCGCAGACGATGGAGACCCGCGGGGAGTGGGAGCGCGACGCTCCACCACCCAGCCTCGTTGGCGGGCGCCAAATCGACGGGCAACCAGCCCGTAAGGTCACTCTCGATTTCGACGCGCTTGGCATCTGGTGCGCTTACACGCAGCTCTGCACGTCTGGTCGCTCCGTCTCCGGTCCATGTGAAGCGTACGGAACGATCCGCCTCCATCGACGGCGTGGGGCGATTCGGCCGCGGACTCCAGCGAAACCCGACTCGGATCGTCGCACTCCCGAGCGAATCCAGATAACGCCGTGAGGCGAGGGACACCGCAAGCGCGACCCCCGGCAAGAGCGAGCGCTGCGCGTCGATCGCGATGGCAAAACGTCGCGCACGGCCCGCACCTGAATCACTAGGACCCGTCGCGGCTGCCATCATGCGCTCGCCGTGTGCGTACCACAGCGCGCCAAACATCTTCCATCCCACGCCGAGATGCGCAACGGCTTCCGATTGAGGCGCAGTCTTCCGGTTGACGCCAGGCCGCCAGCCCTGGCGCGCGGTTGAGTCCCAGATGCCGCGAGCAGAGTCAAGGAAGCGAGCGTAATACGTATACGGAATCAGCCCGCCAAGTGTATCCGTAGAGGTGTGCATGAACGCGCTGAAGTTTGTGATGCCCATCGTTAGCGTCATGCCCCGCACCGGCACGATGACATCCAGTGCGGAACGCATGGTTCCGGGCGAGCCCGTTTCACCCCGCCAGCCTGCAGAGGCGCTGATCGCCGCCCTCCCGGCACTTGCGCCCGCCCACAGCCCGAGCTCACCAGCGCTGACCGCTGCGCCGCCCGTCCCTGGCACGGCCGAGACCAGCGTTCCACGCGCCGTCCATTCGGCTCCCGCGAAATGCAACGCACCCGAACGCAGGTCAGCGCGCCCGATCGACGCACCCCCTCCATGCGATGCAAGTGGCCCCACTCCCTGTTCCTGCCACGCCGCAAGCGCGATGCGCGACCGCTCGAGGGGAGATGCGTCGGCGAACGCCAGCGCCACACGCTCGATACCCTGCGCCCCAAGTACTCCGCCGCCTGCCGCCAGAAGGCAGACCAGTGCCACCGCCGCTTGCCACGGGGACGGCCCAATGTCATTCCCCCTTGATCGCTGCATCACGAAGTCTCCGGTGGCTTGCGTACCTTTCGCGAGTCGGGCAAATCGTCGAGAAACTTGCCCAGCGATTTCATCGACGCCTGCGCGTCGCCCTGAGCGACAGCGTTCCTGAGTGCGAGCGCCATCGAATCATCGGTGTCGAGCCGCAGCACCCTTTCCAGCGCGTCTGAAGCGCGTTCGGTGGTGATGCCACGCGAGACCAGGTCTGTAAGTATAACGATGGAAGTCGCTGCGGTTCCGGGGCCGCGCACGGCGCGCATGCGAATCAGCTGCGCGGGCAGTACGCCGCTCCGCAGTGCGGCCGCCCCCGCATCCAGTTCCGGCGCCGTCGATGATGGCCCGAGTGCGGTGCGCGCCTCCCCCAATGCGGCGGCGTACTGCCGTACGACGGCGACGATACGCGGACCTGGCACGTTGCGCGCACTGCCCTCGAGGATCTTGTCGAGCAGTGGCTGCGCCGGGAGACCGTGCGCGGTGGCAGTGTCCACGATAGCGCGGAGTAGCTGCAGTGATTCCCGGTCGATGCGGCCATCGTCGCGCACGCTCTGCGCGCCTGCACCCGCGGCCACCATCGCCAGCAGCACTGTGGCCCGGGCGATCATCGCTGCGGCGCGGCGAAGCCGGGTCCTCATCGTCCCGTCGGCACGAGAACGGTATTGATGCTGCCGTAGTCCTTGTCCCCGGAGCGCGGCGCCACGGAGTCCACGGTCCACGTCTTGCCATCGAGGATATATGCGTAGACGTGCCGCCCAGGTGCGAGCCGCAACGCCGCGGTCCATCGCCCGGTGGCTGCCGTCCGCCGCATCGGCGTGGCGCGCGCGTCCCACTGATTGAAGTTCCCCACGAGGGCCACGCGTGCGGCGTGCGGAGCGTCGATGGCGAACGGGACTTCGGAGATCTCTGCGTCGCGCGCGGGTCTTGCGCGGCGCACAGCCAGCACTCCCACGGCAACGAGCATCACCGCCGCTGCCGCCGCGCCAACCGAGCTCCAATGCACACGCCGGCCGAACGCGTGCCGCGCCGGCTGTCGCGCCACCGCGCCAAGCGCCTCGTTGATCCGCACTCGCAGCTGTTCTGGCGCGGCGGGTGTCTGCGCATACCAGTCCTGAACGCGAAGGGCGATCGTGGCGTCGGCCCCTCCGTCCGGCGGCACATCATCACGCATTGTGTCCTCCTCCGAGACGCTCGCGCAGCTGGGCGCATCCGCGGCTTACGCGCATCTTGAGTGCCGACTCTCCCACACCGAGCAGTGCCGCCATCTCTCCATATTCGAATCCAGCGCCGTGTTTGAGCAGTATCGCCTCACGCACCAACGGGTCCAGCTCGCCGAGCGCCCGCTCGAGTTGCGGATCCATGGGCTCGGGGTCGAGTCGGCCCCGCTCCTGCACTTCGTCATCCAGCCCATTGATGAATCGCCGCTCGCGCCGGTGCCGCGCAACCATTGCCGTGCGGCACTGGTTAACGAGAATGCGAAAGAGCCACCCGCGGAAGAGATCGCGCGCGACGTAGCGCGGCAGTGCCAGGTACGCCCGCAGGAACGTCTCCTGTACCACGTCTTCCGCATCGTCGCGATTGCGAAGCATGCGCATGGCGAACCGCCAGCATTCGTCGGAGTAGCGCGTGACGAGACTGCCGAATGCCTGCGGCTCGCCGGCCAGCGCCTGCGCGACGAGAGTCTCATCAGAGGCCACACTTTGCACAACCACGCATACCCCTCGCGCGTCACAATCGGCTCACCGGTGACGCCCCGTGCGGATGCGCAGTTATTCATGGACACACGACACGCACCGACTCGCGGGGCCATGGCGCCCGCGATACGGCTGCGCCCGCTTGACTCACCATGAAGGGAGGAGACCCATGAAAGCCTTACTGCCATTCATCGCCGCGGCCGCAGCAACAATGCTTGCCTGTGCGGATCACCAGAACCCCGTTGCGCCCGGCTCGATTGTAGATCAGAAGAACGTGACCGAGGGTGCCCGCGGGAGCGCCTCGATCAGCGGAACCGTATCGTTCGTGTCCGACACGACGGCGACCTCGGGCGGCACGATTACTCCGCTCCCCAATGTCGTGGTCAACTACCTGCTCGGCGTGGAAACCAGAGTGCCGGCTGATACGGGCGGTTCGTATGTGACCTACACGTACCAGCCAGCGGGCTCGGTTACGACCGGGGCGTCGGGCGAGTTCATGGTCAACAAGCT
Organism: Gemmatimonadaceae bacterium; assembly: GCA_035544915.1. Taxonomy (GTDB): domain Bacteria; phylum Gemmatimonadota; class Gemmatimonadetes; order Gemmatimonadales; family Gemmatimonadaceae; genus Fen-1231. Next base: position 17,087 of record DASZZO010000166.1, read on the forward strand.
GGTCCCGGGCCTTTACGCGTTTCGCGCCGTGGCGCCCGCGGGCAAGGTATACTTGGGCGGCCAGACCTACGTCAGCGTAGCGTCGAACGGGTCACGGAGCGTGCGGATCTATTTTACTGATCGATGAAGGTCCGCGCCTCCGCGGCGCGCGAGGCGTGCGGCGAGGTGTCTCTTCACGTCCCGCCATTCGGCGGCGAGTACGCTGTACATCACGCTGTCACGAGCGGTCCCATCGCGTCTGGCCTGGTGATGACGAAGTACACCGTCCTTGCGGGCGCCGAGAGCCTCGATCGCACGCTGTGAGGCGAAGTTGAAGTTGTCCGTTCGGAGGCCGACAACGTGGCACCCCAGCACCTCGAACGCGTGCGTCAGGAGCAGCAACTTGCACGTAGTGTTGACGTGACTGCGCTGCCACGTTGCGGCATACCAGGTGTAGCCGATTTCGACGCGATCGATGGCCGGGACGATGTCGTGGTACCGTGTGCTGCCCACGACCTGGCCGGTATGCAGTTCCCGCACTGCCCACGGCAGCATGTGTCCGGCGCGCAGGCCATCGAGCGCATCGGCAATGTACGTGGCGGCCTGCGCAGGTTCAGGGACGGATGTGAACCAGAGTTCCCAAAGGCGGCCGTCAGCTGCGGCGGTCGCCAGGTCCTCCTGATGGGCGGCGGTCAATGGCTCGAGGCGAATGCCGTTCCCCTCGAGGGTTACCGGCGCGGGGTTGATCACGGCGCGACCCTCCGGCGTGCGGCGAGATCGTACGTGTCGCCGCTCCCGCGCATGACGGGGTTTAACGCGCTACGGCCTGTCGCGCACGAGGATTGGGCGGCGAGAGGTCCCGACGCACACGCGATGAGCATGGGCAGTGGTCTGCCGGAACTGAATGACATGGAGGAGCTGAAGGGGTTAGGTTCTGGAGTGAATACTCAACGATGACGCTGTGAACGGCAACAACTCCCGCAGAGCCCGTCCCGACAGTACCAGGTCAGGAGTATCTTATGCGAAGAATCGCGTTGGTTCCGCTAGTCGCGCTCTCCGTGGCGTCTGCCCAGCAGCCTCAGTTCCTGGCCGTATCGGTGCGCGATCTCGATGCGAGCACACGCTGGTACACCACGGTGTTCGGCATCAATGACGCAAGAGACCTGCCGCGCGTCGACAGCACCGTCCGTACCCGCATGCTTTCATCGCCAGACGTTGTGATTGAGCTCAGCGCGCATTCGCGGAGTCGATCGCTCCGCGATATCGCGGGGGCGGCAACCCCAAGCTACCTCGTGCACGGCTTCTTCAAGGCTGGTGTCTTTGTCCCCAACCTTGATTCCACGGTGACGGCGCTGCGCGCTCGTCAGATTCAGCCGTCGGGTACCATTCAGGCGGACAATGCGACGGGAATGCGCTGGGCAATCCTGCGCGACCCCGACGGTAACTACGTGCAACTTCTCGCGCGTCGGGGCTAATTGGTGCAGGTGAACCGACGGTCTGCGAACGCGGTCGCGCGCAACGGGGAGCGCAATCGATGCCGCTTGGGGGATTTCAGCAGAGCGCTACCTTTTCAACACTGAACTGTATTGGGCCTGGACATTTCCGCATGGCGGTCGTTGCGGCTGCGCTCGCGTGCACGCATGCCGGGACAGCGCGACTCGCTGCCCCCGTCGTCGTCCCGTTCGAGGAACGTGGCGGCATCGTACTCCTGAATGTGGGCGTCAACGAGCATCGAGCCCTGTTGATCCTCGACACCGGGTCGGGGGCGATGGTGCTCGACAGTGCATTCGCCGACACGGCACAGGTGGAGTTCTCGTCCACCTCGCGCGGCACTGCAAACGGCAATCCCGGAACGTCCGTGCGTATCGCCTCGGCACGCAAGGCGAACGTGGGCGCTGCAACGCTCTCCAACGTGGTCGTCGCGGTTGCTAATCTCGACGCAGTCCGGGCGCGTATCGGCTACGACGTGCACGGGGCCCTGGGTTTCGACGTGTTCAATCGCTATGTGGTCGAAGTTGATTACGCCGCCCATACCGTCACACTCACCGAGCCCGGTTCGTACATCTATCAGGGTGGCGGGGCGGTTCTTCCGGTCGATATTTCCAAACGCGTCCCGCTCACAACTGCATCGGTAGTGACGCGCACGAAGGGAGTGGTCGAGGGGCGTTTCCTGCTCGACCTGGGATCATCCGGGGCTGGCGCTCAAACTGAACTCCCGCTTTGTCGCCGCGTATCTCGAGCGCGACACGGTGGGTGTGCTCGCTCCGCTGACCACCGGCGTCGAAGGGGTTGTCACCGGCCCGGCGATGCGCATGCCGGAACTCCGGCTTGAGGGGCTCGCGATCCATCGTGTGAGTACGGGACTCTCACGGTCAACGCAGGGGTCGCTCAGTCCCACGAAGGAGGAGGACGGACTCATTGGCGTTGGGGTGTTCAGGCGAACGCGGATGATCATCGACTACCCACACACGCGAATCATCCTCGAGCCTCGCGGACGATTCGACTTGCCGGACACTGTTGACGCGAGCGGCTTGTCCGTGGTAGCGGAAGAACGCCCCGCGGGTGCCTTCCGCGTGGCGTATGTGGTGGACGGGAGCCCCGGGGCCACGGCGGGAGTCCGGTCGGGCGACGAGATCCTGCGGGTCGATAACCAACCCCGTTCATCGCTGACTCTCCAGCAGGTGCGCGACGGCCTTGCGGTGCCCGGGGCCCAACGGCGACTGACACTGCGCCGCGGCGAGCGAACGAGTGATGCGGTGCTCGGCCTCCGCATGTTGTTCTGACCTGTCCCGCACCGGATACGCCACCGCCATCAAGACCGCCTGCAGGAGCGCATCGGGGAACGGTTCCGCCGGGTCTAGCGGAGACGCTCGCGCCGGTACTTGGCCGGCCCCACGCCGAAATGCCTGCGACACTCTCGTGTGAGGTGGCTCTGGTCGCTGTATCCCGTTTCGTATGCGATTTCGGAGATCGGCCTCTGCGTGCGTTCGAGCAAGTCCGCTGCACATTCGGCGCGGAGCCTGCGCACATAGTTGCCAATGGTAACGCGAAAGTGTCCACGGAACGACCGGGAGAGATGGCACGGGTGAACGCCGGCGGCGGCGGCGAGCTCAGTGAGGGTGATGCGCTCGCGAAAGCGCGCGTGGAGGAGCTCCCGCACCGTGGAAAGCCACGCCGGAACCGCACGCCGACCCTTCGGATCGCGCTCCAGCCTCGCGGCGGTTGCGAGCATCTGCATCATGATGGCGTCAATCGCGAGCGCTGACATCGAATCTTCGAACTGAATCTCCGAGAGGACGCTGCGCGCCGCGGCCGCGAGGCGCACGTCGTGACGCAAGCTCACGTCCTGCAAGAGCTGCTCCACCGGTTCAAACAGGTCGCGCAATGCGGGGTCCGGCTGGAGCACGAGTACGCGCGCACCTTCGGCCCCAG
>DASZZO010000167.1:0-8970 GCA_035544915.1 Gemmatimonadaceae bacterium
TCACAACGACACCATTCGCCGCCGCCGTGCCGTAGAGTGTTGCGGCCGATGGTCCCTTGACGATCTCGATGCTCTCGATTTCCTCGGGGTTCAGATCGCCAACGCGGCTCGCCTGTGCGTCACCGGTGAAGAGCTGCGTGTCCTGCCCGCCCGTCATTCGGATGCCGTCGATGATGTAGATCGGATCGTTTGTGAGCGTCATGGAACTCAGGCCGCGAATGCGCACACGCGATCCCCCGCCTGTTTGCGTCGAAGGCGTGATCAGCACACCCGGCGCGTGGGCGTTGAGGAGATCGTTCATGTTGGTGATGGGCGACGTCTCGGTGAGTTTGCCCGCATCGATTGTCGACACCGAGTTGCCGAGTTCCACTCTCCGCGTTTCGCCCGTCGCCGTGGTGACCACCGGTGTGAGGCTTATGGCGACTGGCGACAGCGTGAACTCAACGGCAACGGTCCCCTGATCGGTGACTGTCACCTCCTTCTTCTGCTCGGCATAGCCGACGCGGAGCACGCGCACCTGGTGCGGACCCACCGCCACGCCGCGCAGCAGGAGCTTTCCGTCGGCGCCGGTCAGGCCGCCGAGGTTCGTGTTCACGACGGAGACCTGGGCCTGGAACACCGGCCTGCCTCCCGCCTCGATGACCGATATGCCGAGCGTACCATTCTGGGCCGCGGCTATGGTAGCACTCGTCACAACCAGGACTAATACGATGATTGTGCGCTCGAGGCGCCGCAGCCAAGGGGTGAACCTGTTCATTGAAGATCCTCTCCACAGGGGTGTCCGTGAACTTGGAGGCCCACGGTCGAAGCCGTTGATTTTCCACGCACTGCACAAGCCGTCAGGAACTCATATATCTAGCTTTACTTGAATTTGCAGCAGCATGTCACAAAGAACATCGGCGAGTTTAGGGTTGGGGATCAACAGGCCACAGCCCGGGCCAAGGCGGCACCAGATGGGTCGAGGCACGTCTGCCCAAGGGTGCCTTCAGCTCAAGAAAGCCCCCGGCTCCTGGAACGCCATCCCAAACGCTTCCGCAACGCCCCGGTAGGTCACTTTGCCATCGACCACGTTGAGGCCTCTGAGCAGCGCGGGATCCTCCCGCAATGCTTGTTGCCACCCCTTGTTGGCGAGCTTGAGGGCGTAAGGAAAGGTGGCGTTCGTAAGCGCGAGCGTGCTCGTGCGTGGAACGCCGCCCGGCATGTTCGCCACACCGTAATGGATGATGCCTTCGACTACGTACGTCGGATTCTCGTGCGTTGTGGCATGAATGGTCTCCACGCAACCACCCTGGTCTATAGCGACATCCACAATGACCGAACCGGCACGCATCACCTTGAGATCGTCGCGGCGAATGAGCTTCGGTGCGACCGCGCCTGGTATGAGCACCCCGCCGATGACCAAGTCGGCCGTTGAGATCTGCTCCAGCACATTGTGTCGGTTGGAGAAGATCATCTGCACGTTGGCCGGCATGACGTCGCTCAGGTAGCGCAGCCGCTCGAGCGAAATGTCGAGTATGGTGACTTTTGCGCCCATGCCCGCGGCCATCTTCGCTGCGTTGATGCCGACCACGCCGCCGCCAAGGATGACAACCTTGGCGGGAGGCACGCCTGGCACGCCACCGAGCAACACCCCGCGTCCACCGTAGAGCTTTTCGAGATACTTCGCGCCCTCCTGAACCGCCATGCGCCCTGCGACCTCGGACATCGGCGTGAGCAATGGCAGCTCGCGCGTCGGAAGTTCAACCGTTTCATATGCGACACAGACTGCTCCAGAAGCGAGATGCGCCCTGGTAAGTTTTTCGTCCGCAGCGAAATGAAAGTAGGTGAAGATCGTCTGCCCTTTTTTTATCCGCTTCCATTCTGGTTCGATTGGCTCCTTCACCTTGATGATCAAATCTGCGGCGGCCCATGTGGCATCAGCATCAGGCGCGATTGTGGCGCCGGCAGCAACGTATTGCTCGTCCGCAAACCCGCTTCCCAGGCCGGCCCCGCGCTCAACCTGTACGGAATGCCCGCCAGCTACCAGCGCCTCCGCACCGGCTGGCACAAGCGAAATACGGTTTTCGTTGGTCTTGATTTCCTTCGGGATTCCGATCTTCATGGGTCGAAAGCTTTCCGGGTTCAGGTTGGTCCCAGGCTCACGAGCGTTTGCCGCTCGGGCTGGAAGAACTGCGCGCACGCCGCCCGTACGTCGTCCTGGGTGATGGCGTCAATCCGCGCCAGCACCTCGTCGAGGGGGGCGTAGGGTTCGCCAAACAGTTCGACAGCTGCCGCGCGGTACATGCGGCTGGAGACACTCTCCATCGAGAGCGTGATCTGTCCCTTGAGCTGCTGCTTGCCGCTCCGCAGCTCTTCGGCGTGCATGCCGGCCGTCGCGACAAGAGACAGTTCGGCGCGCACCGCCGCAATGGCCTGCTGGGCCGTCTCGGGCGCCGTGGCGAGGTACACACCGTGCGCCCCGGTGTCTACGTGGAATGACTGAAAGGCGTACACCGCGTAGACCAGGCCGAGTTCCTCGCGGATCTTCTGGAAGAGCCGGGAGCTCATGCCTCCGCCGAGCAGAGTATTCACCAGCATGAGCGTATAGCGGCGCGGATCAGCGTGTGGAACGGTGGCCGATCCGAACACGACGTGCACTTGCTGTGAGTCCCGCTCGACATGGCGCTCACTGGGTGGAGCGGGCACCGGCGGCGGGGAGGTCAGGCTGACATCGGGGCCCCGCGGCTCATCCAGCCACCCCGCGCCCTGCAGCGCGGCGAGCAGCTCGTCATGCTCGACGTTGCCACTCGCTGCAATGACGATTTGCGGTGGGTGATAGGCGCGCGAGTGCAATGCGCGAAGGGCGTCCACCGGAAGCTCCAACACGGTATCGCGCGTGCCGAGAATCGAATAGCCATAAGGATGGTCGCCCCAAAGCGCCTCGTTGTGGAGCTCGAAGACGAGGTCGTCGGGCGTGTCATCCACCATCGCGATCTCCTCGAGCACGACCTTGCGCTCCAGCGTGAGATCTTCGCCACGAAGGGCCGGGCGGAAGACGATGTCGGCGAGGACGTCGGCCGCCTGGGGTAGATGTTCGTCGAGCACCCGCGCCTGAAAGGACGTGTGCTCGCGGGCTGTATAGGCGTCGAGCGACCCGCCAAGCGATTCGAGCGCGGCGGCGATTTCGCGCGCGCTTCGCCGCTCCGTGCCCTTGAAGACGAGATGCTCCAGGAGGTGCGACACGCCCATTCGGTCGCGCGGCTCGTGGAGCGATGCGGCCCGAACCCAGGATCCCAGCGCGATCGATCGCACACCCGGCACATGCTCCGAGAGGACGGTGAGGCCGTTCGGCAGGACGGTTCGTTCCACACCGTGCTCGGCCATCCGGCTGCCCGGCTTCGCAACGAGCACGCCGCCCTCAGCTCCCACTGGCCCTAGCGGCCTCCGCGCCCACCCCGGCCACCGCGACCGCCGCTCCTTCCACCCGGCCGGCGAGAATCGCTGGGGACGCGCTCCTGGCGCGTCCCGCTCTCCTCCGATCCGCCACCTTCAGCCGCGCCCACGCCTGCCTCGGCGTATGCGGGTTCGGCGGAGGAGCCCCCCTCGGCATCGGCGCCGGGCTTGGGCAGAAGTGCCTTCATGGACAGACGCAGGCGTCCCCGCTCATCGCGCTCGATGAGCTTGACGCGCACCCTGTCCCCGCGCTTGACCACGTCCTCAGTCTTTTCGGTCCGGCCCCATTGCAGCTCTGAAATGTGGACGAGCCCCTCGGTACCTGGCATGATCTCAACGAACGCGCCGAATGCCGTCGTGCTCTTCACCGGCCCTTCGTATATCTCCCCCACGACCGGTTCGGCGGTGATTGCCTGCACCATCTGACGCGCCCGTTCCATTGCCTCTGAACCCACGGCCGCAATCGTCACGAGACCGGAATCATCCACCGAGAGCTCCGCACCTGTCTCGTCCTGGATTCCGCGAATGTTCTTCCCCTTGGGGCCGATAAGCTCGCCGATCTTCTCGGGACTGATCTGGACGGTGATGATACGCGGCGCGAAGGGCGACATCTCCGGGCGGGGCGCCGCGAGCGCCTTGTCCATCTCACCGAGAATGTGCAGTCGGCCGGCCTTTGCCTGCGCAAGCGCTTCCGACATGACCTTCAGGTCGAGTCCTTCGACCTTGATGTCCATCTGGATTGAGGTGATACCGGTACGGGTGCCGGCGACCTTGAAGTCCATGTCACCCAGATGGTCTTCGGTCCCCAGGATGTCGGTCAGGATTGCGTACTTCTTGCCTTCCTTGATGAGCCCCATCGCGACGCCTGCCACAGACGCCTTCAGCGGGATGCCGGCGTCGAAGCAGGCGAGCGAGCCACCGCACACGGTAGCCATGGAGCTCGATCCGTTCGACTCGAGCACCTCGCTCACGATGCGAATCGTGTAGGGGAACTCCTCGAAGGCAGGCAGCACCGCCTGTATTGCCCGCTCCGCGAGGTTGCCATGCCCGATTTCGCGGCGGCTCGTGCCGCGCATCGGGCGGACCTCGCCGGTGGAGAACGGCGGGAAATTGTAGTGCAGCATGAACGACTTGGTACTCTCCTGGGCCTCGTCAATCGAATCAAGGCGCTGAACATCGTTCGCCGTCCCCAGGGTGGCGGCCACGAGCGCCTGCGTCTGCCCTCGCGTGAAGAGCACGGACCCATGCGCCCGCGGCAGCAAGCTGGTGTCGATGGAGATGGGGCGGACTTCGTCGGGCTTGCGGCCGTCGACGCGCAGTCCCGTCTCGAGCACCTGGGCGCGGAGCAGGTTGTACTCGAGGTCCCCGAGCACGGTACCGATGAATGCGTGATGCTCCTCGTCGATCTCGGCCTTCAGGATTTCCTTGGCATCGCTCTTCACCGCTTCAACCGCCTCGATGCGGGTGTGCTTCTCCTGCTGGTTGATCGCCTCGAGAATGCGCTCTCTCGCCTCGGTCGTGACGCGGGTGACCACGGCTTCGGGTGTCGTTGCCTTTTTCCAGGCCATCTTGGGAGCGCGAGCCTTGGCCAGCAGTTCCTCCTGCATGCCGATGAGCTCACGAATGCCGCGTTGCGCAATCCCGAGCGCCTCGATGACGTCTTCTTCCTGGATCTCGATGGCGCCTCCCTCGACCATGACGATGGACTCCTGCGAACCCGCAACGACGAGGTCCATGTCCGAGAACTCAAGTGCCTGGAACGTGGGGTTGAGCACCCACTTCCCTTCCACGCGGCCCACGCGCACCCCGGCGATCGGCGCCGCGAAGGGGATCTTCGATGTATTGAGTGCGAAGGATGTGGCGACGAGGCCGAGCACGTCGGCGTCATTCTCCTGGTCGGCGGAGATGACGTAGATGAAGACCTGGACTTCGTTCTTGAAGCCTTCGGGGAAGAGCGGACGAATGGACCGGTCGATGATGCGGCAGGAGAGAATCTCCTCATCGCGCGGGCGCCCCTCGCGCTTGATGAAGCCGCCGGGGATTTTGCCGGCGGCGTATGTCTTCTCCTTGTACTCGACCGTGAGGGGAAAGAACGGCAGCGAACTCTCCTTGTCGCTCACGGTGACGGCGGCGAGAACCATGGTGTCGCCCAGGCGCACGAGAGCCGAGCCTGCGGCCTGCTTCGCCATGCGCCCGGTTTCGATCATGAAGGGGCGGCCGGCGAATGTCCGTTCGATTCGATGCATCATGTGGATTGCCCTTGGCAAAATGAGGGCGGAGGGCACAGGGCGAACAGCAGCAGCTGAGGTCGTTGAGCTCAGCGCGCTGGAGTCGTCGCCGTGCCCTCCACCGTCTGTCGTTTAGTAGCGCAGTCCAAGCTGGTCAATCAGCTTGCGATACGTCTCGAGATCTGTGCGCCTCAGATAGTCGAGGTGACGGCGGCGTTTGTGGACCATCCTGAGGAGCCCGCGGCGGCCATGATGGTCCTTGGCGTGCACGCGAAAATGGTCGGTGAGGAAGTTGATCCGTTCGGTAAGCACCGCCACTTGCACGCGCGACGAGCCGGTGTCGGTCGGGTGCATGCGATTCGTATCGATCGCAGCGGATTTTACGAATGCCATGAGCGCTTATCCAAGTTCTTATCGGTCATTTAGTTATAGCACAGCAACTTAGTCGGGTTTTGCTGCTGTGTAAAGGGGGAGGGTCGCTGCGTGGGCGGCTGGAGCCGTCAAGAAATCCAACCTGGACCAGATCGGTCCGAATCAGCCAAAAATACTGAGCACCAATGCCTTGATGTCGTTGAACATGACGAGCATGAACAACGCGGCGATCAGGGCCAGTCCGACCTTCATCATGTTCTCGCGAGTCCGGTCGGTGAACGGCTTCCCCTTCAGCCCTTCCGCGATGGTGATCAGGACCTGTCCGCCGTCGAGGATCGGAATCGGCAGCAGATTCAGCACTGCGAGATTGACGCTGAGGAAGGCGATGAGAGTAAAGAGCGGCTCAAGGCCCGTCTGGGCCGCGGTCACGGAGACGCGGGCGATGGCGATCGGTCCGCCAAGCGTCTTTACGCTCACGGTGCCACGCAACAATCCCGCGAGCACGCCAATGACCGACCCGCCCATTTGCAAGGTCGCGCGCCAGCCATTGGCAATGGCAGCGCCGGTCGAAATACGTTCGCTGACTGTCCGCTGCACGGCACCCATGCCGATCCGGCCCAGGCGCTCAGTCTTGCCGGTCAACTCGTTCGGTACGTCCTCGGCCTCCGGCGCCACGGAGATCGCGGTGCGGGCACCGCCACGGACCACTTCGACACGAAGCTGCCGGCCAGGCGAACCCGAAATCGTGCGGAGCAATTCATTCCACGAACGCACCGGCGTACCGTCTACGGCAACCACGCTGTCACCCTTCTGAAAACCGACTTTTGCCGCGGGGTGGCCCGCAACGACCGTATCGATCACGGCGGGTACGTAGCGGTGTCCGTAGACGGCAAACACACTGGTTGCGATGACTAGCGTGAGCACCACGTTCATCGTGACGCCCGCGAGCAGAATGAATACGCGCGCGACGGTCGGCTTCGATTCGAACCAGCGGTCCGGCGGGACAGGTTTTGGCCCATGCGGAACCAACGCGTTGGGGTCCCAGCGCGGGTCCCGTTCCGCGCCCTCCTTTACCTGCTCGTTGCCGCCCTCGAGAATCGATGCCGTTTCGTCCGCGCGCGAGGCCATACGCACATAGCCGCCAATGGGCAGGGCAGAAATCACATATTCTGTCTCGGTTCCACGCGGACGCCAGCGCAGCAGCGCCTTGCCCCATCCGAGCGAAAAGCGCGGCGCGTAGACGCCGGTGATTTTCGCGGCGAGAAAGTGACCCAGTTCGTGGACGAATACCACGAGCCCCAGCACGAGGACTGGTGCAAGCCACGCGAGCATCAGGCGCTGGCTCCGGCGTCCGTCACGAGCGCGCGCGCCGCCGTATCAGCGGCGAGGAGGGACGCCTTGTCATGTGCCGGCATAAGACCGAGCTGCGCGATTGCGCGATCGATGCTGTCGGGAATCTGTGCGAACGTCATGCGTCCCTCGAGAAAGAGCGCGACCGCCTGTTCATTCGCCGCGTTGAACACGGCGGGCGCCGCGCCGCCCGCGCGCGCCGCCGCAAGGCCCAGCCGCAGCGCCGGAAACGCGTCGAGCCGCACCGGCTCGAATGTGAGAGGAGACGACGCCACCGGATCGAATCGTGGTACCCCGTCGTCTGCCACGCGTTCAGGGTGCGTAAGCGCGTACAGCACCGGGAGCTCCATTGAGGGCACGCCGAGCTGCGCGAGCACGCTTCCATCCACGAACTCCACCATCGAGTGCACCACGCTCTGCGGATGCACGACGACCTCGATGCGATCGTAGGGTATGCCGAACAGGAAGTGCGCCTCGATCACTTCGAGCGCCTTGTTCGCGAGTGTCGCGCTGTCAACCGTAATCTTCCGTCCCATCGTCCAGGTCGGATGCCGCATGGCTTCATCGAGCTGTGCCTCCGCGATCTCTCCGGACGTCCATGTGCGGAACGGGCCGCCGCTGGCGGTGAGAATGAGGCGGCGGACGTCGCTGCACGTTCTGGCGCCGATGCACTGGAGGATCGCGGAGTGTTCGCTGTCCACCGGTACAATGTGCCCACCGCCGCGCGCGCACGCGGCTGTGACGAGTTCGCCCGCCACGACGAGCGTCTCCTTATTGGCAAGCGCAACGCGCTTGCCGGCCTCGAGCGCCGCGAGCGTCGCATCGAGACCGGCGGCACCGACAACGGCGTTGAGCACGATGTCGACATCGTCGCGCAGCGACGCCTCGACGAGGGCGTCCGAGCCCACATGCCACGCGGCCGGTGGCCTGGTTCCGTTGGGACGGACCAAGCCTACGTACGACGGATTCCAGACGGCATCTTGCTCCGCGAGCAGCGCCGCGTTCGAGTAGGCCGTCAGAGCGGCGACGTCGAAGCGCGACCGCTGCCGCGCAATGACACGGAGAGCAGTCCGCCCGATGGAGCCCGTGGAGCCGAGTATCGCGATGCCACGCCGCCCGCCGTGCCGCTTTGCTTTTTTGGCTTCCAACGTCATCTCGGCGCGGCAACCAGGAGGCGCTCGAGCAGCAGAACCCCGAATGGAAGCGTGAAGAGCAGTGAGTCGACGCGATCCAGGGCGCCGCCGTGTCCGGGAATCAGGTTGGAGCTGTCCTTGACGCCGGCCTCGCGCTTGAGCATCGACTCGACCAAATCGCCAACTTGCCCCGCGGCGCTCACCGTCACGCCGAAGAGCATCGCACCCCAGACTGGCAGCGTCAGCCTGGCCAGCGGGGGAAGCACGAACAGAGCGTACGCAACGCTGATGACCACCCCCACCGCGAGTCCGCCAATCGCCCCGGCGACCGTCTTTCCGGGACTTACCAGGGGCATCAGCTTGCGCCGCCCGAATGCACGACCGAAGACATAGCCGCCGATGTCGGTTCCCCACGTGAGCAGAAGCACGAACAGGACCAGGGCCGTTCCCGCGGG
>DASZZO010000168.1:0-8434 GCA_035544915.1 Gemmatimonadaceae bacterium
CAGGTGGGCTACGTCTTCAACGGCCAGCTCCTGCGCGCGGCGCGGGTCGTTGTCAAGCAGTGGAAGGGTCTGCGCGAGGGCGCAGGCACCGAATAGGCGCCCCAGTCGCGCAACAAGAATGGCGCAAAAAGACTATTACAGCGTCCTCGGTGTGAGCGCCTCGGCCACGCAGGAAGAGATCAAGAAGCAATACCGCCGTCTCGCGAAGCAGCATCATCCGGACTCGAACAAGAGCGACCCCAAGTCGGCGGAGCGGTTCAAGGATATCTCCGAGGCGTACCAGGTGATCGGGGACGCGAAGAAGCGGGCGCAGTACGATGAGATGCGACGGCTGGGGGCGTTCGACGGCTTTACCTCGCGCGGACCGCGCAGCGGTTCGCGACCCAGCCCCTCGGGGGCGAGCTCTCCGGGGAGCGGAGGCGCAGGCGGGCGCTTCGACGAATTCGACGTCGGTGGCATTGGCGGTCTTGGTGATCTCTTCGCGTCGATGTTCGGCAGCGGCCGCGCGCAGCGCCCCACGGGTCCCGAGCAGGGCCAGAGCGTCGAAACCACGCTGGAGATACCCTTCCGCACAGCCGTAATTGGCGGCAAGGTGCCAATCGAACTGGAAGTGAACGAGGAGTGTGCCACCTGCGGGGGCACTGGCGCGGCCAAGGGTGCCAAGATGCAGACCTGCCCCGAGTGCAAAGGGCGCGGCACGATCTCGTTCGGCCAGGGGGGATTCGCAGTAAATCGCCCGTGCCCGATGTGCCTCGGCAACGGAACGGTACCCAGCGAGAAATGCCCGACGTGCGGCGGCGCCGGTGAGCAGCGCAGCCGGAAGAAAGTAATCATCGCCGTTCCTGCGGGTGTCGACACCGGTTCAAAGATCAGGCTCAAGGGCCAAGGAGGACGTGGGCAGCGCGGTGGACCAGCCGGGGACATCCTCATTACGTTTCAGGTCAGACCCGATGAACAATGGAGCCGCGAAGGGCTCGACCTCATCACGCGCGTTCCCTTGAACGTCGCTCAGGCGACGCTCGGGTCGAAGGTGACGGTGCCAACCCTCGACGAGAAGAGGGTTTCGATCAAGATTCCGCCGGGCACGCAGAGCGGGAAACGCTTCCGGGTTCGCGGTCAGGGCATCGCAAAGGACGGCAAGCGGGGCGACCTGCTCGTCGAGGTGCAGGTGACCGTGCCGGCCAAACTCAACTCCGAGCAGCAGCGCTTGATGGAGGAGTTCGCCGAAGCCGCGAATCTCGAATTCTGATTCAGCCAGCGAGAAGGGGCAGCGGTGAACGGGCCGGGCGCGATGCCTCGATGAACCCGCCGCCGAGCACCCGTGAATCGTCATAGAGCACGAGCGACTGGCCGGGCGCCATGGCGGCTACGGGCGCATCGAGCGCGAGTTCGATCTCACCACCTTCGAGGCGCACGATCTCCGCCCGAACGATGGGCGCACGGTGCCGCACGCGGACTCCAACGCGATCGCCCGTTCGCGGAGGCGGCTCCACCAGCCAAGTGACTGCACGCGCGCTGACGCCGCGGCCAACCAGCTCCTCATGCGGCCCGATCACCACGGCGCGATCGCCCGGGCGGATGGCCACCACGAACATCGGCTTGCTGTACCCGCCGGGCACGCCACGGCGCTGGCCGACGGTGTAGCGCGCGAATCCATTGTGTTCTCCGACCACGGTGCCGTCGGAGAGCACGATGGGCCCGCGGGCAAGAGGGGGCGCAGCCGCGCCGAGCCGCTGCTCGAGCACCTTGACGTAGTCGCCATCGGGGACGAAGCAGATCTCCTGGCTCTCGGGCTTTTCCGAGACGAGATCGAGCCCGAGCTCTCGCGCCATCGCTCGCGTCTGCTGCTTCGTCAACTCCCCCACTGGGAGGATCATCCGCGGGAGCACGGCGCGATCGATGCCCCACAGGAAGTACGTCTGGTCCTTGGCGTCGTCGCGGCCCCGGTGGAGTTCACCCCCGACGATCCGGGCATAGTGGCCAGTGGCGATGAACCGCGCATCGATGGCGTCAGCCTTGCGCACGAGATCGCGGAACTTGGTGAACGTATTGCACCGGACGCATGGAATGGGCGTGCGCCCCCGCGCGTATTCCGACACGAAGTCGTCGAGCACGTCGCGGCCGAACGATCGCTCGAGGTTGAGGACGTAGTGCGGAATTCCGATGCTCCCGGCTATCCGGCGTGCGTCGTTGACGCTGTCGAGCGAGCAGCAGGGCTTGTCAGGAACCTCGGCACCGTCACGGTGCAGCTTCATCGTTGCGCCGACGACGTCGTAGCCTGCTCGCACGAGCATCGCCGCAGCCACCGAGGAATCCACGCCGCCGCTCATGGCGACGAGAACGCGCGGCATCACACGGCCGCCAGTCCGCGCGCCTTGAGCGCCAGTGCGGGGAAGACCACCGCCACGCGGTCGATGCAGGCGTCGGTTGTCAGTGCACCCACGCTCATGCGGATGGCCGCGCCGGCGAGATCGGCGCGCACGCCGCACGCGGCAAGCACGTGCGACGGAACCACGCTTCCACTCTGGCACGCTGAGCCGCCTGAACAGGCAATCCCCTGCAGGTCGAGCGCCATCAGCATCGATTCGCTATCGGTCCCTGGCACCGAAATATTCAAGATGTGCGGAGCGCGGACTCCGCCACGACCGTGAATCACGGCGTCCGGAAGGCGAACGGAGATGGCCGTCTCCAGCCGGTCTCGCAGCGCGGCGAGCCGCGCAACTTCGCCCTCGTGCTCGGCCAGCACGAGCTCGCACGCCGTGGCGAGCGCAACGGCGTGCGCGACATTTTCGGTACCGGGCCTCCGACCACGATCCTGCGCACCGCCAAAGAAGAGCGGCTCGAGCGGCGTTCCGCGGCGTATGAACATCGCGCCGATACCCTTTGGTGCGCCGATTTTGTGGCCGCTGATGGAGAGAAAGTCGAACGGCGTCTGCCGTGCATCGATCTCCACCTTGCCGAACGCCTGCACCGCGTCCGTATGGAAGATCACGTTCCGCGACTGGGCCAGCGAGCTGAGCGCCATTATCGGCTGGATGGTGCCGATCTCGTTGTTGACCCACATCACCGAGCAGAGGGCGGTGTCGTCGCGCACCAGGCCGCGCGCCGATTCGAGCGTGACCGTGCCGGTCGCGTCCACGTCGAGCAGCCGGACCTCCGCTCCTTCCTTGCCGGCCTGCTGCACCGACTGCAGCACCGCTTTGTGCTCGATGGGAGACGTGACGATCGCGCGCCGCCCCCGCAGCTTGAGCACGCGCCAGCCGCCGAGGATGGCGAGGTTGTCGCCTTCCGTCCCTCCCGACGTAAAGCAGACTTCGTCGGCGTTCGCGCCGAGACACCGTGCCACACGCTCCCGTGCCTCGTCGAGGGCAGTGCGCGCCTCGCGTCCCCACCGGTGCGTGCTGGACGGATTGCCGAAGCGCGCGCCGTAGAACGGCTGCATTGCGGCAAGCACTTCCGGGCGAACCGGGCTGGTGGCGGCGTGGTCGAGGTAGATCGGGTCGGCCATAGCGGGTGAAATATAGCGAAGGCTGCCGGGGGACAGGCGCGCCGTTCAGCGCCCCTCGCGTTCGTCGAGCTCGTCGAGCGATCTCGGCCAGTCTTGCTTCAAGAGCCTCGAGAGCGCGCGGTCCGCCAGCAACTTGCCGCCGGTCTGGCATCGCGCGCAGTAGTTGGTCTCGTTGTCTGCGTACCGAATGCGCTGCACGGGTGAGCCGCACACGGGGCAGGGCAGCCGGAACCGACCGTGCACGGCCATGCCGTCGCGGAACGCGGTGACCTTTTCAGGGAACCCCTCCCCCGTGTGCTCGCGCAACCGCCCGATCCAGTCCGACAGCGTCGATCGCGTCGCGCCAAAGAGCGCGGCCACCTGGTCGTCCAGAAGCCTGGATGTGAGCGTCAGAGGGGAAAGCCGCGCCCGGTGCAGTATCTCGTCCGAATAGGCGTTGCCAATGCCGCTGAACAACCGCGGATCGGCCAGCGCGCGCTTCAGCGTATGATTCTCGCTGCGCAGCCGCGTAGCAAACGCCTTGAGCGTCGCATCGAACACCTCGAGTCCGCCGCGGTCGAACTGGGCCAGCGACGCCTCGCCGCGGACGAGGTACAGCGAGGCCCGCCGCTTGGTGCCCGCCTCAGTCAGGACAAGAGTGCCCGAATCGAATTCGAAGGCGGCAAGCACGAGTCGCCGGTTCGGCTTGGGGCTCTTCTCGTGCCACTTGAAGCGCCCCGCGACCATCAGGTGAAACACCAGGTAATCGTCATCCTCAAGCCCCAGGACGATGCGTTTCCCGATTCGGCGAATAGCACGAACGCGCTTGCCGTGCGTGCTGGCGAGCGGCGGATCCACCGACCGCAATACAAATGGGCTCATGAGCTGAATGCGAGTGAGCGTGCGCCCCAGCGTCCGTCGCTCGAGCGCATCCATGTAGACGGTGATGTCGGGCAGTTCCGGCACTGGCGGGCCGAAGGAGGTGGAAGGCTAGGCCTTCACGCCGCCGTAGAACTTCGCGCGCACGGCCCAAAGGTCCGGAAAGAACCGCTGAGTGATTGTCTTTTGAAGGTACTGTGCCCCAAGCGTTCCCCCCGTCCCGCTCGTGCCCGGCCCGATGATGCGCTCGACCAGCTGCACATGCAGAAAACGCCAGCGCGCGAATCCCTGCTCATACTGCAGCAACTCCTCGGCCAGCAGCAGGAGCGTTGCCTGCGCATCGTCTGCATACACTTGCTCGATCGTGACGCCGTGGGCGTCCAGGAGCGCCCCGAACAGTGCCTGCAGGGTGGGGCGCTCCAGGGCGCGGACCACGAGTTCCGGCAGCAAGCCGTGAGCGGCGAGGGCATGCATGAAATGGGGGTCACGAAGGCCCGACACCGCCTCGATGGCCCGGAACTGGGCGCTTTGTGATCCGCTCGAGGAGCCGAGGTAGCCGCGAAACTGCGCGAATCGCTGGGGTGGGAGCGTATCGAGCGCCGAGAGCTGGTTTGACACGATACCGACGAGTCCATTGATCCGTTTAACGGCCTGCAACGCAGCGGGCGCGTCCGCGCGGCCAAGCCGATCGATGAGACCATCGAATTCGTGGAGGATGGCCTTGAACCACAGTTCACTCGCCTGATGCACGATGATGAACAGCAGTTCGTCGGGATGCTCGGGATGAGAGCGCGGGCGCTGAAGAGCGAGCAACTGGTCAAGCGCGAGATACGATCCGTAGTCGACTGCGCGGGCGGAACCCGCCTGCGGTCCACCGCGTGCCGGCCTGTCTTTCACAGCGTGGCGACCTCGAGCGCCATCACATCGTCCACGCGCATCGTCTCGGTCGTGTGAAACGGTTCGCCATACTTGCAGCGGATCATCGATCCATAATGCGCCGCCTGGTGCCGGACAAGCTCGTACAGCGGCTCGCCGTTGGGGAATACCTCGCCACCGCCCATCACCCCGTCAAACTGCGAGGCGTAGCACTTGATGGCGGTGAGCTTGGTCTCGAAGTCGGCACTGATATCCACCACGAAGGTCGGCTTAAGGGCATCCTCGCGGTGTGCGATCGCGTGCAGGATCTTCAGCGGCCGGTGAGCCGGCTGGCTGGTGTCCACCTTGGCCAGTCCGGCGATGAAGCATGCGTCGCGTACCAGCTCGGCGGTCACGCGATGATCGGGATGCCGGCCGGACTGTGCCGGAGCGATGACGACGTGGGGGCGCAACGTGCGAATGACCCTGGCCACCATGCGACGGGTCTCGGAAGTGTTCGAGACGCCGGCGTCGGGGAGTGCGAGGTTTTCACGGGACAGCACGCCGAGCACGCTTGCGGCCCGGGAGGCCTCTGCCTCGCGCAGTTCTGCCGTCCCTCTTGTCCCGAGTTCGCCTTGTGTGAGGTCGAGGATCGCCGTCCGTCGTCCCGCCCGCGCGAGTTTTGCGAGCGTTCCGCCACAGGCGAGCTCCGCGTCATCGCGATGGGCGAAGATGGCGAGAACGTCGGCGGAGGGCATGGGCGGAAAGATACGCCCCGGAGATGCGGCCAGGCGAGCCGGTTGGCATCTTGATGCGATCTCATCCGCTCAGCCACGAGGACTAGAAATGCAATCCGTCACGACCAGCGCGGCTCCGGCCGCGGCCGGCCACTACTCGCAGGGCATTGTTCACGGCGGGCTTGTCTACGTAGCCGGGCAGCTGCCGCTGAAGCCCGGAAGTCCCGAACACGTAGTCGGTTCCATTGAGGAACAAACGGAACAGGTTCTGCGCAACGTCAGTGCCGTGCTCGAGGCGGCGGGCAGTTCACTGTCGCAGGCGTTGCAGATGACGATCTACGTCTCGGACATGTCGCTTTGGGGCCGTGTGAACACGACCTATGCGCGCATCATGGGGGATCACAAACCGGCGCGTGCCGTTGTGCCCGTGAATGCCCTGCACCACGGCTACCAGATCGAGGTGCAGGCCATTGCGGCGGCCAGGGAACAGCGCGGGTGACCACTGGAGAGGCGAGCGAGCGCTACGACCGGATCTTCTCCGGTCACCCGCCGTCGCTCGAATCGACGCGCCTCATCCTTCGGCCATTCGTGGCGGCGGATGCCGCTGACGTCGAACGACTGGCCGGCGATTTTCAGGTTGCGAAAACGCTTCTCTCCATGCCGCACCCCTACCCGCCGGGCGCAGCGCTGGAGTGGATCTCCAAGCACGACGAGCTTTGGCGCGCTCGCAAGGAGGTTCCATTCGCGATCGCCCGACGGGACCGTGGCGGCGCGCTCTCCGGCGCCATCGCTCTTCACTTCGCGCTCGACCATCACCACGCGGAGGTGGGCTACTGGATTGCGCGCGCGAGCTGGGGAGACGGAGTCGCGAGCGAGGCCACGAGAGCGGTGCTCCAATGGGCCTTTACGGACCTTGAACTGCATCGCGTATTCGCGCGACACATGGCGACCAATCCCGCGTCCGGGGCCGTCATGCGCAGGAATGGCATGCGCCAGGAGGGCACGCTGCGCCAGCACCATTGGAAGCACGGACGGCATCACGACTTTCATGTCTACGGGATTCTCCGCGCCGAGTTTCTCGCGGCCCAGACTGATCCGTGAGCTCCCGCATCTCAAGGAAACTCGCGGCCGCATCGTTTATGTAACCTGTGAACACGCCGAAGGGCGACGGCAATTGCCGTCGCCCTTCGTCCCGACTGGCCCGTCGCCTGCCCTGGACGCTGCTACTGCCCGCCTCTTCCGCGCCCGCTCGCAGCGTTCTCGTCGAATTTCTTCTTGTCGTCGTCCGACTTCAGCAGTTCCCTGAGCTCGTCGTTCTGCTTCTTCATGATCGACTGCATCTTCTCCATTCCTTCAGGAGTCTTGCGATCGATGCCCTGACGCTCGTCCATCGCCTTCTTGACGATCTCGGTTGCCTTCGCTTTCTGGGCGTCGCTCAGCGTGATACCGCTGAAGAGCCTAGTCATTGTCGCCTCAATGCGCTGTTCGGGTGTCATGTTGCGGCCACCACCCATGCCGCCGGCACCACCACCCTGCGCACTGGCCACGCCTCCAATGGTTACGAGCATTGCCACGACCGTAATCAGCTTCTTCATTAGTCAGTTCTCCCTGTCCCTCAGTGATTGGGCAGCTTCATCGCCGCCGACATGGTTCTTTACCATGAATGCGGAAGGTAGAACAATCGTGGGGCCTTCCCGCATCCACATTGTACCCCTTGCTCCCTCTTTCTTGTACCCCTTGCTCCCTCTTTCGGTCCGCCGTCGGAAGTCATTCGTGCCGCAGCGCTTCCACCGGGTCCATTTTCGCAGCACGTGTCGCGGGCACGACGCCAAACAGGAGGCCGATACTCACCGACACGGCAACCGCAATGAGCGTCTGCATGAGGGGTGCGTCGGCCTGCACGTTCATAAGCGCAGTCACACCGCGCCCGGCGGCGAGTCCAACCAGAATTCCCAGCATTCCTCCGATCCCGGTCAGCGTTGCGGCCTCGATGAGGAATTGCAACATGATGTCGCGCCGCGTCGCCCCCAGCGCCTTGCGGATGCCGATCTCGCGTGTGCGAGCGGTGACGGAAACCATCATGATCGCCATGACGCCTATTCCGCCGACCATGAGTGCCACCGAGGCAAGCACGATCATGACGAGGAAGAAGATATCGGTTATCGACATAAAGGTATTCAGGATCTGATCCTGGCTGATGAGGTCGAAGCTGTTCTTGTCCGCGGGGCGCAGGCGGCGCATTTCGCGCAGGGCAACGGTTACCGCCTCTTCTGCCTCCGTCACCGTCACACCGGCACGCGGCTTGACGACGATGAAGAGCGCGTTCGTCTTGTCGATCTTGTACGCATGCCACGTGAACGCGAACGGCAGGATCGCGCCGACCTCCTGCCCGGGCGGGGCGAAGATGTTGGCTGGGTCCTGGTAGATGCCAATTACCTGAACGGGCCGCCCGCCGATCAGTACCGTCTTCTCGAGC
>DASZZO010000169.1:0-4766 GCA_035544915.1 Gemmatimonadaceae bacterium
AGCAGGACACATACGGAGGCGCCGCAGAGCGCGACCAGCAAGAGGCGGGACTGCGTGGAGAGTTCTTCGCGCAGGCCGTTCACCAGCGCACCGACCTTCTCATTCTCCCTGGGATACCGTCGCTCGAGCTGTGCCGCGATCACGCTCATTTCCGCGCGCGCCTGCTGCAGCGTGACACCGCGCTTGAGTCGCGCCACCGCCTGGAACCAGTTGTCGTCGCGTTCGGGACTGTTCTGCTGCGACAGCGGCATCGGAATCCAGAATGCCACGGAGCGATTGGGAAAGTGAAAGGCACCGGGCATCACCCCGATGATGACGCGCGGATTGCCATCCATCAGGACGCGGCGGCCGAGCACACCGCTGTCGCCGCCAAAGGACCGGCGCCAGAGCCCGTCGCTGAGGACCACCGTTCCATCGGCCCCCGACCGCTCTTCTTCCGCCGTGAAGACGCGGCCGAGTGCGGGGCTTACACCGAGCAGGGGCAGCAGATCGGCGGTGGCCGCGACACCGGTGACCCGCTCCGGCTCGCCCTGACCCACGAGGTTTGCCGCCTCGCCGTGAAACGCGCCCATCGCCTCGAACGAGTTGCTCATCGCCTTCCAGTCCCGGTAGTTGGGCGGCGAGAGTTCCATCCGATAGCCCGGCGGTCGTTCCCACAGATTCACCAGGCGGTCTGGTTCGGGAAAGGGCAGTGGGCGGATGAGCACGAAATCCGCGACGGAGAACGCCGCGGTGTTGGCCCCAACGCCAAGCGCCGTCACGAGGATCGCTGTTATCGCAAAACCTGGCGAGCGCGCGAGCGTGCGCACGGTATAGCGAAGATCCTGCCGAAGGATGTCCCAGTGCGCGGCCACGGCGTTGCCCAGCACTTCGACCAGCGTCCCCGACCAGAGCACAACGGTTGGCATGATGCCGGTCGCCTGTCGCGAGCGCATCGCGAACAGAGCGACCATCTCGCCGCCATATTCGCGGCGGAACGACGCCGGGTAGAGGTGCAGCAGCGCGCGGTAGAAGGTCGTCCTCATCGCGCCCGCTCCGGCACCACCCCCTGCGACCGGGCCATTCGCACGAGCTGCGACATGCGCGACGCCTCCGCGCGCGCCACGGCCTTTCCGAGTTTGGTGATCCGGTAATACCGCCGTCGTTCGTCGTCGAGCTCCGGCGCGGGCCGGTCACGCGTCTCGACGATCAGCCCGTCTTCCAGCATCCGATGGATGGACCGATACAGCGTGCCAGCGCTCAGCCGGAGCTCACCACCAGTACGTTCCGCCACATCCTGGATGATGGCGTACCCGTGCCGGTCGTCCTGCGCGACCGCCAGCAGGATGTGGAAGGTGGCAGGCGGCAGCGGAATGAAGGTGGCGGCGTCGTCCCCGGGCGATGGCATGGACCAACTATATCCAATGTGGCTATACTGTCAACGGGCATAGGGCGCCGCTGCCCGGGGCAGCCAACGCCTTGCCGGCCGGCGCCGTATGTTCCGGCATGAATACATCGCCTCCGCGAAGGCTCGCGGTAGCGCTGGTCGCCTCAGCCGCCATCGCTGCCTGCGGCAGCCCCACGCGCTCCCAGGTGAGCACCGCCGCGCGGCCCGCCCCCGGCCAGGCCATGATGTCGCCCGCTGCCAAGGCGAAGGCCGACAGCGGCCGCCCACCTTACACCGCCGCGGACGTGCAGTTCATGTCCGGCATGATCGGCCACCACGCGCAGGCGGTGCAAATGGCGGGCTGGGCGCCCACGCACGGCGCCAGCGCGGCCGTGCGCGCCCTCTGCGAGCGGATCGTGGTGGGCCAGACAGACGAGATCGGCCTCATGCAGCGCTGGCTGCGCGAACGCCACGAGGCGGTACCTGCCGCAGATCCTCGAGGACATATGATGGCCGGCATGGATCACCCCATGCTCATGCCCGGAATGCTGACTCCCCAGCAGATGGCGGAGCTCGATCGCGCGCGCGGCACGGAGTTCGACCGCCTGTTCCTGACGGGCATGATCATGCATCATCAGGGCGCGATCACCATGGTGGACGAGCTCATGGGCGCAAACGGCGCGGCGCAGGACGACATCGTCTACAAGTTTTCGTCGGACGTATATGCCGACCAGACGACCGAGATCGAACGAATGAACAAGATGCTCGACGCACTGCCTCCCGCGGGGCGCAACCCGTGAACGGCCGCCCCGCCCCCACCGCTCAGACTCTTCCAGGGACTCCACCGATTATGAACATCAGGTCGTTGCGCCATGGCCGGCTCACAGACTCGCTCGCCGCCCCGCTCTCGTCGCTGTCGATTGCGATCGCCTTGCTGGCCGCCTCGGCATGCGCCGGCTCCTCATCGTCGTCGGCCGGCGGCGCGCCATCACCCGCGGCCAGCATGTCCACCACCGCGCCAAGCCCGGATCCGCGCATCGGCCTCCGCGCCGGATGGTTCAACGCCGGCGAGGCGTCATGGAATCTCCGGTTGCTGTCGAATACGCCGCCCTCGGAGCAGTTCATCAATCGCAGCACACCCGGCGTCAGCAGCCTTACGAACTCGGACCTTGCCTTCCTGGGCAAGTATGTCATTCAGGGCAACTACAGCGGGTATCAGGTTTGGGACGTCTCGAACCCTCGCCGGCCCACGTTGAACAACGCCTACGTGTGCCCCGGCTCGCAAAGCGACGTCTCGGTCTTCCGCAATCTTCTGTTCGAGTCGAGCGAAGCGACGAGCGGCCGCCTTGACTGCGGACTTGGCGGCGTGCCCGACACCGTCAGCAAGGATCGGGCGCGCGGCATCCGTCTCTTCGAGATCACCGACATTGCGCATCCCAGGTACATCACCACGGTGCAGACATGCCGGGGGTCGCATACACACACGGTCGTGACTGACCCCAACGACAACGCGAACATCTACATCTATGTCTCCGGCTCGGCGGGGATCCGTTCTCCCAACGAGCTGGCGGGATGTTCGGCGCGCATGCCGGAGGAGGACGCGAACAGCGAACTTTTCCGCATCGAAGTGATCCAGGTCCCGCTCGCCCACCCAGAGCAAGCGCATGTCGTGAGCAAGCCGCCGATTCTGGCTGGCCTCAATCCTGTCACGAGGCACGCCGAGACTCCCGCTGATATCGCAGCACAGCAGGCGCGGCAGGCAGCGGCCGCTGCTGCTGGTCGCGGCGGCCGGGGCGGCAGGGGAAGCGGCCCCCCGATGGGGCCGCAACAGTGCCATGACATCACCGTGTATCCGGCGATCGGCCTCGCCGGCGGCGCGTGCGGCGGGTACGGCGTGCTGCTCGATATCCGCGATCCCGCACATCCGAAGCGCCTCGGCGCGGCCGCCGACTCGAACTTCTCGTTCTGGCACTCGGCGACGTTCAACAACGACGGGACGAAGATCCTCTTCTCCGACGAGTGGGGTGGCGGGTCGGCGCCCCGCTGCCGCACGACCGACAAGCCGGAGTGGGGCGCGGACGCGATCTTCACGCTCGTCGACAACAAGATGACGTTCAAGAGCTACTACAAGATGCCCGCGCCGCAGACCTCGCAGGAGAACTGCGTGGCCCACAACGGAACGCTCATCCCGATCCCCGGGCGCGATATCATGGTGCAGGCATGGTATCAGGGCGGCATCTCGGTGTTCGAATGGACCGATGCTGCCCACCCAAAGGAAATCGCGTTCTTTGATCGCGGACCGATGGACTCGACCAAGCTCGTCATGGCGGGGTCGTGGTCGGCGTACTGGTACAACGGCTACATATATAGCTCAGAGATATCCCGCGGGCTCGATATCTTCGAGCTGCTGCCCAGCGGGTTCATCTCGCAGAATGAGATCGACGCTGCGAAGTCGGTTCGATTTGATTTCTTCAACGCCCAGGACCAGCCGAAGCTGGTGTGGCCACCGAGCTTTGCCTTGTCGCGCGCGTATCTCGATCAGCTGGGCCGGTCGAACGGGCTCGCGAGCGACCGAGTATCCGCCGTGAGAAGCGGGCTGGCCAGCGCCGAGAAACTCTCAGGGCAGCCGCGGCATGACGCCCTGGCGCAACTGGCGACACAGCTGAACGGAGACGCACAGGGAGCGGCAGACCGGGCCAAGGTGAGAATGCTGGCAGCAGCCGTTACGGATCTGGCGAACACGCAGCGCTGACTACCGTGCCGCCGAACCACTGGCTCCCGCGCTGACCGCGGGAGCCAGTTCGCGTCTCACGATTGGGGCGACCTGTGTGCCGAACAATTCGATTGCGCGCATCATTTCGGCATGCGACGGCCCACCGATCCCCAGTTGAAGCAACATGCGATCGTGACCGAACAGGCGGTGTTCGGCGATGATCTTGCGCGCCACCTCGTCTGGACTGCCGACGAGTAGCGCGCCATCCGGGGCTATCTCGGCTTCGAATCGGTTGCGCGTGGGCGGTGGCCATCCGCGCTCGCGGCCGATCCTCCCCATCACGTCCAGATACCGCGGGTAGTACGCGTCTACGGCGGCCTTCGACGACTCGGCGATGAAGCCGTGAGAGTTGATGCCTACCGCAAGCCTCGCGGGATCGTGGCCTGCCGTGCGTGCGGCCTGCCGGTACAGGTCCACGAGAGACGTAAAGGGCGCCGGCTTTCCGCCGATGATTGCGACCGCGAGTGGCAGGCCCAGCTTGCCGGCCCGCACGACGGACACCGGAGTTCCGCCGACAGCAATCCAGACGGGCAACGGGTCCTGCACGGGACGCGGATAGACGGACTGCTCGCGCAGCGCCGCGCGATGGCGACCACTCCACGTGACGCGAGCGCCTGCGCGCAGCTT
>DASZZO010000170.1:0-10724 GCA_035544915.1 Gemmatimonadaceae bacterium
CCACGGATCAGCACAACGTTCAGCACGACGTTCAGTGCGGTCATCGAGATGCCGAGGATCATCGGCGTGCGCGCGTCGCCGGCGGATCGAAGCGCGCCGCCGAGCATGAAGAAGACGAGCATGCCGCTGCTGTACATGAACATGATCCGGAGGAATGGCAGCGCTTCCGCTTTCACGTCGGGTGCAGCGTTGACGATATCGAGGAGCTGCGGTGCTGCGAAATACCCGATCGGTGCGAGCACGAAGAGCGAAATCCCGATTGCGGTCAGGAACCCCTGATAGACCGCGCGGTCCGCCCTGTCTGCGTCGCCGGCTCCCACGAAGCGCGCGACCAGTACGCTCATCCCGGTGAAGATGGACGAGATGAACACGATGACAACGAGGAAGATCTGCCAGCTCACACCGATGGCGGCGTTCGCCTTGAAGCCAACCAGATTGCCGACCAGGGCGTGGTCGATCATCCCCTGAAGTCCGCCAACGATGTTCGTGAGCATCGTTGGCCACGCGATCTTCCAGACTGCCGCCTGCAACGGTCCTTCGACGATCGACCGGTCATAGTGCCGTTTGTCGCCCGCAACTTCAGAGGCGGGCGAGGCGGCTGGCGCGGCCGTGGCCGAGAGCGCGGCCGGGGCTGAGACGTCGGACATGAGACAGTAAGTTAGCGGCTATCCCCGTCACGTGACACGTCACGCACCGCGACTGCAGCGCCGCGTGTTCGCTCCCCAATCGGTGCGAGGCGCGTGCGACCGTACGCGACGATCCCGGGATGAGACCCGCTACCAGCGGCTCAGCTGTCGACCGAGTGGCGGCGGCAACATTCGATCTGCTCGAATCGCGAGCGTCGACGCCGGATCATCAATCAATCGCCAGTCGGAACAATCGTCGCGTTCTCCACCATGAGAATGACGGTTCGCTCGGGCGCCCGTGTCCGGTGGACGATTCCCTTGGGAACGACGAAGCCATGCCTTGGTTCGAGCGTGACGACGCGGCCCGCCGCCTCATCCGGCTTTGGCTCGAGATCGATCAGCAGCCGGCCGGCCACAACGTAGAAGAACTCATCGTCGTCGTCGTGCTTGTGCCAATGATATGCGCCCTCGACCACGCCGAGTCGCACGACGGAGCTG
Source organism: Gemmatimonadaceae bacterium (assembly GCA_035544915.1). GTDB lineage: Bacteria > Gemmatimonadota > Gemmatimonadetes > Gemmatimonadales > Gemmatimonadaceae > Fen-1231. The sequence goes on from DASZZO010000170.1 coordinate 1,125, forward strand.
TTGACCCGGCAAAGCGTCTGGTTGAACCACTGATCCCTGACAGCCGCAATCAGGGGGTCGAGGTCGAAGTGCGTAAGCGGTGGGACCAGTACATTGAGATGCGTTGCATACGGATAGGCCGCGCCCAGGCCGTCGTTCGGTTTGTTTGTCTTCGCGCCTGACATTCGAGTCTCCAATCGCAAGTTGGCGGGGTTACCGTGGCGTGCTTGCAACTCGCTCCCCGCGAAGCACAGCACGGAGATGTCCGGCAACCTCGAGCACCTCGGCCTCCGTGTTGTAGTAGTGCGGCGAGAGGCGGAGCGCAGACTGCACGTTGCGTTCGCCCAGATCGCGCAGGCCGTACCACTGCAGCGTTACCGACGAGTTCACGCACCGCTCGTAGAGCGCCTTCGCCACCTCGCTGGCATGGCGGCCGGCGATCTCGATGAACACCAGCGCGCTCTGTGTCGGACCGGCGTCGAGCAGATGGACGCCCGGGATCTCGCGGAGGAGTCCGCCAAGCGATGCGGCGAGCATCGCCGAGCGCTCATGGGCCATTTTGGCGCCGACCGCCATCGCGTAGTCTGCCGCGCCGCCGAGGCCGAGGACGAGAGCGTACGGGAACTCCCATTCCTCGAATCGGCGCGCCGTTGGATGCACCTCATAGCGATCAGGCGCAACCCAGGTGGCCCCTCGCATGTCCACGAACAGCGGATAGTCGCCCCGCGCGAGCGCACGGTCCGAAGCAAAGAGGAAGCCCATGCCGCGCGGGCCGCGGAGGAACTTCCGCGCGGTCCCGGACAGGTAGTCACAACGCAGTCGCGTGACGTCAACCGGAAGCTGCCCAACCGCCTGGCATGCGTCGACGTGATAGGGGACATCGAACTCTTCGCAGACCTCGCCCACCGCCGCAACATCCTGGACCAGACCTGAATGCGTCGGGATCCAGCTCACCGTGACGAGCCGGCAGCCCGAGCGCCGGATCAGCTCGCGAACCGAGTCCGGATCGACGCCGCCCTCCGGCCGGTCGGCCGCGTGCAAGACCGTCACGCCCACTCGCTGCGCTAGTGCGAGCAGTTGAATCTGGTATGACGTATAGTCGTTGCGCGTGGTGATGATCACGTCGCCGGGCTTCAGGTCGAATGAGCTCAAGGCCTGCACGAATGCAGCCGTCGCGCTCGAAACGAGGGCAATGTTGCGATGCTCGGCGTTGATCAGTGCCGCGACGGAGTCGTATACCGCGCTGATGGCCGTTTCCATGTGCGCCGCGGCTTCGTAGCCGCCAATGGTCGCCTCGAGCTCGATATGCTGCTGGATCGCCTGCACGACCGGGCGGGGCATCAACCCCGCGCCGGCGTTGTTCATGTGAATACGATGTGCACAACCGGGCGTATCCGTACGCCAGTACGCGACGCGCTGTTCCATGTCTGCGGGGGTTTCAGGCCGCGTCGTCGTGAGCATACTATCCTCAAGGACGCTCCCCTCATCATTCATTGATGGGTCCAGGCAGTCTTCGCATCCTGTTACCGCCCCTCAAGGTCCACGTTCTTGACCGGCACATCCCAGTGTCCATCCAGGATCTCGAACCGCCGCTGTTCCTCCTTCCTGAAGGTCTCCTGGTCGGGATAAAGCTTCCTGGTCAATGTCGCGCCGTCAAAATCATCGTTCGCGATTGCCGCTGACTTCCACACGATCGTAACGCGGTAGTCCCACCGGCCATCTTCGGTCGTATGATAGCGCGCCGAGGCCATGGTCACCTTCAGGATGCGGCCGAGCTCCATCTCTTTTTTCAACACGGGGTAGTGGTTCTTCTTGAAGAGCGTAAGGAACTCCTCCGCGTGCCCCCACTTCGCCTTGTAGTAGTAATCCACGATAAATGGCTGGTCCTTCGCATCACTGGCCGCCGTGGAACTCTGCTGCGCATTCAGGCGCGCATGCGGCGCCCCCAGCATGACGACGAATCCAACGGCCGCGTAGGTCAGGCGACGCGACAAGTGCGAAACTCGTTGTTGCATATAGGGTCTCCTCCATGATGGCGTTCAACCCCCGTGGGGTGTGACAATATGGGCAAGTATACGGATAGGCCCCCCTGGACCAAGGGCCGCGCTCAAATGTGATGGTTCACTGGGCGCGACGGTACGCTAGATGTCTCCGCGTTCCTTCGCCTTGTTATAGTGCCGCGTAAGGGCAAACAGCAGGCCGCCGTTGCCGATGACCAGGCCTCCCCAGAACGCGACCCATCCGCTCTTTTGGTCGCCTGTGTGAAGGCTCCATGCCAGGCATGCCAAGCCGAGGAGGCACCAGAACCAGCACTCCGCGGCCACGCGGAAGAGCGCACGTCGGGCATCGCGAGTCGCGAGCTGTTCTGCCTCTAGCCGGTCGCGAGCGCGTTCCTCCCGCGATGGGATAAAGGCGTCGGCTGGGGTCATCAGCGGGGAGTCGGCATGCACGGTCTACCCCCGGCGGCCGCGCGAGTTCTTGGGCGGCTCAGGGCGACGGCTGCGGTTTCCGCTCCCAAAGCACGTTCACGATCACCCATTTCCCATTCCACACGGCAAGCTCGAGATAGTCTATCCAGTCCGATGCGATGATCTTGGCGACTGCCGCCCTCTGGTAGATATCGAGGATCGTGACATCCTTCTGCTTGCGCGCCTCGGGGGTGCGTGTACCGCCGCCTTCGCGCGTCGAGTTGACGAGGGTCATGGCGCCCATGCTCTGCAGCTGGCTTCGCCCGGACCTGGGATCGGTGAGCACAATGCGCTTCGCCAGCTCGGGGTGCAGCGCGCGTTCCATGCGCGTGGCGTCGCCGGCGTACCAGCCTTCTATGTAGTCGAGGGCGGCGGCGCGGATGCCTGCCGAGTCGGCCGCGGTCTGCGCAGCGGCACGCGACGGCGCGACCGTCGTGGCGGCGAGTAGCGCAAGTGAAAACCGTGCGGCCGTGTGCATTGCGTCGTCCTCCCAGGTCGGATGGATGCCGGTGCGGCACAGATTTTTGCGCCGCGTGCCAAGTGTCGGAGTCAGCGTGCGACCGCGCAATCCAGGCCGTCCCGTCGCACGGCGGAGTCGTCCCGCGAGTGGTGGCCGCGACCTGGATTCCTCGCTAGCGTAGTGTTCACCTCCCGTGGCCCAAACAGTCGCGCCCTCCGACCCTTCATCACGCACGCCGCCCGGCGTGTCTCGGAGCGCTCGGCCGCCTGGCGCAACCGGCCTGACACTGCTCGACGCCCGCTGGAAGTGGTTCGCGCTCCTCTTCGCGGTCTGGACGCTCCTGGCCCTGCTCTCGGTCGCGCAGACGGCGATGGCGTTCAGCCAGCGCGGGCAGCCGATTGCCTGGGGCCAGCTATTCGCCTCACGATTCCTCGACTGGTACAGCTGCGCGGTCTTCACGCCGGCGTTCTTCTGGCTGGTGCGACGGTATCCGCTGGACGAAACGCCAAAGCGGATTACGGTACCGCTGTATCTGGTTGTCTCGGGCGCCTGCGCCGTGCTCAAGTTCGCGCTCCAGCTGCCGATCGTGCGGCTCATCGGAGGCCCCAGGACGATGACGCTTCGTGCGGTGCTCGCCCAGGGGTTCCTGGTGGAGCTCATGATCTTCTGGGCGATCATCGCCGCCATCCAGGCGCTCGAGTTGCAGCGGAAGTTATCTCGGCGGGAGCGGGTTGCACTCCGGCTGCGCGCGCAGCTGTCGGAAGCTGAACTGGAACTCCTCAAAGGCCAGCTGCGACCGCACTTTCTGTTCAACACGCTGAATGGTGTCGCCTCGCTGATTCACACCGCGCCCGACGTGGCGGACTTTGTCGTCGTCCAGCTTTCCGACCTCCTCCGTGCGTCGCTCGACCACGAGGGTGCGCGAGAAGTGCCGCTCGCCGACGAACTCGCACTGCTCGACAAGTACCTCGCGATCATGGACGCCCGTTTCGGGGGGCGGCTCAGTATCGATCGCGCGGTCTCGGCGGCGGCCCGGTCCGCACTCGTGCCGCAGTTCTTGCTGCAACCACTGATCGAGAATGCGCTCGAGCATGGGATCGGCCGGCGCGCTGGTGCAGGGCGGATCACCATCCGCGCCTCGGTAGACGGTGCCGACCGGCTTCGACTCGAGGTGAGTGACGACGGTGCCGGGATTGCGGGCGGAAGCGTAACTGACGAGGGAGTAGGCCTCCGCAACACGCGTCAGCGACTGGAGCGACTCTATGGCCACCGCCAGTCGCTGGCGCTCTCGCCTATACCCGGCGGCGGCACGCTCGTGGTGGTCGAAATGCCGCTGTGCCGCGCATGAGCCCCCGCGTCCTCATCGCCGACGACGAACCACCGGCGCGCTCGCGCGTCCGCACCATGCTGGCCGGTCGTGCGGACTACGAGGTCATTGCCGAGGTGGGGGATGGGGCGGAGGCCGTGGATGTCATGCTGCGCGACCAGCCGGACCTTGTGTTCCTCGACATCAAGATGCCAGAGCTCGATGGGTTCGAGGTGCTCCAGGCGCTCGAGACCGCAGAGGGTGTGATTCCGGCGATTGTTTTCGTCACCGCCTTCGATGCGTTCGCCGTGAAGGCGTTCGAGGTCGGTGCGCTTGATTACCTGCTGAAGCCGTTCGACCAGGCGCGGTTCGACCGTGCGCTTCGCAATGCTGCCGAGCGAGTGGCGGCACGTCGGCCTGGCATTGATGTCGCGCTCGAACAGCTTCTGCGCACCGTGACACCGAGTCAGGAGTTTCCGGTCCGGTTCCTCGTGCGGCACGGCAAACGCATGCTGTTCGTGCGCGCTGAGGAGATCGACTGGCTCGATGCGCAGGCAAACTACGTCCGGCTCCACGTTGCCGGACGCGCGCACCTGCTCCGCGACACGATGACCGCCATGGATGGGAAGCTGGATCCGGAGGTCTTCGTTCGTGTCCACCGATCGGCCATCGTCAATGTCGATCGCATAGCACAGATCGAGCCGCACGTCCACGGCGAGCTTGTGATCACGATGAAGGACGGCGCGCGCCTTACCACGAGTGCGACCCATAGCGCGAAACTGCGGCGGTTGCTCCGCTAGCGGTGCCCGGCACGATTTGACTGATTGATTGCGCCGCATCGCAAGCCGTACCTTCTCGAACGCACCGCTGAGATCGCCAACGAGTACCTCGCCAGCGTGCGCGAACTGCGCGTCGGGGAATGATGTCGGACTACGATCTACTGCTGCAGTCCATGGGTGGCCCGCTTCCCTCTGCGCCGCAAGACGCTCTTGAGGTCATCGAGTCTCTTGCCGAACAGGCGCGGCCTGGACTGGTCACAACGCCCGGTCCACGCCACTTCGGCTTCGTGATCGGCGGCGCGCTGCCTGCGGCGCTCGCCGCCCCGAGCGAGGCGCGCGCCAATCACAACTGGGTGCCTGAGGCGTCGCGCCGCGCGCGGGGCTTTGCGGTAAGCGCCGCCCTCAGGTCACTCGGCCGCGACGGATTGGCGGAACTGATCGACCGATGTTCCCGCCTCGCCCCGCGCATGGCCGGGCGACTGTCGCGCGGCCCGGACGTTCGCATCCTGAACGACGTCGTGCTGAACCAGGTGCTCGTTCGTTTTGAGGGGGCCAGGGCCAACGCCGAGGCGCGCACTGCCGCGGTCATTCGCCGCGTTCAGAACGACGGAACATGCTGGGTGGGAGGAACGACCTGGCACGACTCCCGGATGCCACCGCACCTGAACAACAGGGTCCAGCCGGTTACGACCAGACCTCGCGGACATTCACGGAGAGGCCAAGAAACCGCCCGAATCGCTCCGCCGTCGCAGTTACGCGCTTGCGTTCCGTGGCGGTGATCGGAACCAGCATTTCGAATTCGATTTCCGCGCGCTTTGCCAGCGTCCGTCGCCAGCCGCCCACTATCTGGCCGTCCACCACGAGCACATGGCCCATGAGCGCGTCGACTCGCGGGTTGCTGAGCGACTTCCGCAGACGCTCACCGATCGCGCTGCGATCCCGGAATCCGACGAAATACTCGTCGTAGTTCGGCAGCAAATGAGCGGTGCGGGTAGCCCGGCTCGAGGCCTGAGTGGCCGGATCGTGCCAGTAGGGGCGCCCATCGCGAGTCTCGCGGTGCAGGGCGGCGCCCGCGGCTTCGATGCCTCGTTTTGCGTCGCCTGTCGTGAGCCCAGACCACCACGAGAAATCCCGGAGCGTCGCAGGCCCGCGCGTGTCAAAGTATCGCCGAGTGAGCTCGAGCAACGCCTCGTCGCGATCCCACGCTCGAGCGGGCGGAACGCGCAGGTCGAGCAGCATGTACGTGATTTGTTTCCCCCGCCTTGGACCGCTACAGATCACGCCGTCCAGTTCCGCCTGCATCAGCAGATGTGCCACGCGCTGGCCGGTTGAGACCTTCACGCCCGCGCGGCTCAGCACCTTGGCGAGCTCAGCGCGTGTGAGCTCCTTGCCGTCGCGCAGCACGCGCGTAATTGCGGCATTGCTCTTGCGAAAGACCTTGGCGTCCAAGGCAAGCTTCCGATTGTAGGACGCCATTGCGGCGCTCACGCGCGGCGCCGTGAGCGCGAGCATCCATCGGACGTCCTCCGCCGCCACGAAGTGCCAGGTGGGCCTGAGGATGTGCGTGCGGATGAGCGCTCCTGTGGAGACCGCCCGTTCGACATCCCCATCCCGGATTCCCCGGCCGCGTTGCGCGATCGCCCACTTTGCGTTCGGGTAATCCTGTGACTGGACGGCGCCGAGCGACCGCACGACATCCACGGGATCGGTGAACGCAGGGGCGACAAGGTGCTGACTCCGCAGCCGCTGCCGGGCAATGCGCGAGTCGGTCAGCCGCACTGCATTCAGTACTCTTTGCGATCCACCACTTCGACGATTCGTGCCCGTGGGTTGTCCATGACTCGCCCCTCCACCGTGGGCCACAGTTTTTTCAAGGCGGCCAGGCAGGCCTCCGCCTCGGGAGCGGTATCGAACTCGAGATCAATCATGGCGTACTTTGGATTGTCGACTGGCCGGAGGACCCGATAGCGGCGCACCCCCGAACGCTCCCGTCCGATCGGATCGCTGTCGAAGGCCCGCTTCCAGCCGTCGAAGTCGGGAACTGGATGTTCGATCTGCAGGATGTGCATTATGGCGCCTTCCTTTCGACTGAGTATCGTCTTGCGGTGAGTCGCCGCACAAGGGCACCACCTCATGGCCACCTGCACGCAACGCCACCTGCCAACCCTTTTTCCGTACCCGCGTTCTAACCTAAGAACCTTAGGCCAGGAGCGCTTTCGTGCCGGACGAACTTGACCTGCTGCGCGGGACCCTCGACCTCTTCATCCTCAAGGCCCTCACTTGGAATCCGATGCATGGGCTGGCTGTCGCCCGCTGGATCGAGCGCGTGAGCCAGTCCGGGCTGCAGATCGAGGGAGGCGCGCTCTATCCCGCACTCCATCGGAAGGAGCAGAAGGGGTGGCTTGACGCCGAGTGGGGGATGTCGGACCAGAACCGCCGGGCCAAGTTCTATCGCCTGATGCGGCGGGGACGCGCGCAGCTCACTGGCCAGGTCTCGACGTGGGAGCGCTACGTGCGCGCGGCGACGCTCATCCTCTCCGCGCGGAGGGCCGAAGCATGAAACGCGTCTTCTGGATGCCGTCGTCGCGCGCCACCGTGCGCCGCGACGTGGACGCCGAAGTGGCGTTCCATCTTGAGGGTCGGATAGACGAACTCGTCGCCCAGGGTCTCTCGCGCGAGGAGGCCGAGCGCGAAGCAGTGGGCCGCTTCGGAGACCAGGCAAGAGTGCGGGCGCAGCTGGAGCGCATTGACGAAGTCGCGCGGGGCCGCCAGGCGCGCTCGGAATGGCTCGGCGATCTTGCCCGGGACGTGCGATTCGCGGTGCGTTCGCTCGTGCAGCATCCGATGTATGCCCTCGCCGTCATCGCCACGCTGGCGCTCGGTATCGGAGCCAACACGTCGATCTTCAGTGTCGCCGACGCGCTCCTGTTCCGTCCGCCGCCGTATCCCCGGCCCTCAGAGCTCGTGAGCGTGTGGGGCGCGACGGGGGGAGAATATTTCGGGGTTCGCGACCGCACCCGGTCGTTCGCGAGCGTCGCCGCATATTCGGTTTCGCAGATGAACATCGGTGATGAGACGAACTCGGAGCGCGCGGAGGGCGCGGAGGTATCGGAGAACCTCTTCGCCACATTCGGTGTGCGACCGGCACGCGGGCGAGGCTTCTCCCGCGGCTCCAATGCCGTGGGCGCGCCCCGCGAGGTGATCCTGAGCGACGCGTGCTGGCGCGCCCGCTTTGGTAGCGATACGAACATTGTCGGCCGCACGATTCTTGTCGATGGCGTGTCGCGCTCTGTCGTTGGCGTGATGCCGGAACCATTTCACTTTCCGTCGCTCGGAACACAGCTCTGGATTCAGTCCGTCTTCGACCCCACGCAAACGGGCAACCATTGGGGCTGGGGCAAGTATCGATTGATAGCGCGGATGAACAGGGGGGTGACGCTGGGCGCTGCGCGCGCTGACCTCAAGTCAATCACCCCGTTCCTCCGCGACGAGAATCCGGTGTGGAATCCGGGGCCTGGCTACGGCGCGGACGCAACGGTCACACTGCTCCAGGCCACGCTCGCGGGCCCGGTACGAACGACGCTGCTCGTGCTGCTTGCCGTCGTGTTTGCGCTCCTGCTCATCGCCTGTGCCAACGTCGCGAATCTCGTGCTGGTCCGCTCTATCGGGCGCGCCAGTGAGTTCGCCGTGCGCACGGCCCTCGGTTGCTCACGCGGACGAATGCTGCGACAGCTCCTCACGGAGAGTCTGGTCCTCGCCGGCGCAGGGGGTGCAGGAGGGGTTGCCCTCGCGTGGGCCGGCGTGCGGGCGCTGGTGTCGGCTCTGCCGCCGCAGATTCCACACACCGCCCCGATCACTGTCGATGCGCGCGTGCTGGCATTCACGGCATCGCTCACGATCGTCTCGGCAATCGCCTTCGGGCTGATGCCTGCGTTGCGGGCCGTGCGTTCGACGCCCGGGAGCGCCGTGCCGCGGTCGCGCGGCGCGTCGCGCGACGCCGGCCATCGCCGCTTGGCGGACGCGCTCACGGTGGTGCAGCTCGCACTCGCCGTCGTGCTCGTGGCCGGTTCGGGATTGCTGCTCCGGAGCTTCGACGCATTGAGGCGCGTCGACCCCGGATTCGCGGCCGATCACGTCGTCGCGGCCCGCGTGACGCTGTCGGGAGGCGCGTATCGTGAGCCGGCAAAACAGTCGGCCTTCCTCGACGCCCTGCTCGGTCGGGTGCAGTCGGCGCCCGGCGTCACATCGGTGGCCGCGGTGAATCGGCCGCCGCTCCGCGGACCCGTGTACGGGAGCGCGATTCGCGTTGAGGGCCAGTTCGAAGACGTCAAGCGCGCGCTGCCGGTTATTGAACATCAGCAGAGCGTAACGCCCGGCTATTTCGCGACCATGGGGATTCCAGTCGTTCGCGGTCGCGAGTTCACGAGCGGCGATCGAGCCGATACGCCGCCGGTCGCGATCATCAGTGCCTCCGTGGTAAGGCGGTTCTGGCCGAACCAAGACCCTGTCGGCAAGCGCATCGGCATGCCCTTCGAGAGCCCCTGGATTACGATCGTCGGGGTCGCTGCGGATGTGAAGCAGGACAGCCTGAGCGGGGCCAAAGAGGAG
>DASZZO010000171.1:0-2158 GCA_035544915.1 Gemmatimonadaceae bacterium
GCTCGTGCTCCGCGGCCAGCGTCGCGCCGCGCTGTGCCATCTCGGCCAGCTCGCGTTCCGCCCCCTCGCGTTCGAGTTCGAGGCGGCGCAGGCCGTCGCGCAGCTCGCGAACTTGCCCGTCGGCCCGTTCGAGCGCGGCCCGGGCGACCGCGACCGCGCCGCGGGCTTCCTCCTCCTCGCCCACTTGCCGCTGGAGCACATCGACTGCCGCACGCAACGCGGCCTCCGTCTGCGCTTCCTCGGCCCGGGCGAGGTCCCATTCGGCCAGCACGCGCTCCCCGAGTGCCGCTCCCTCACGGCGTTCCTGCTCGGCGCGCTGGCGGCGCGAGAGCGCGTTGCGGTGGCGCTCTTCGGCCACCGCGATTTCGCCCTGCAGCTTGAGTGCCGCCTCGCGCGCGTCGGTCGCCAGCCGGGCTCGCTCGTAACGTGTGGTCTCTGCCGCCGCGCGCGCGGCGTGCGCTGCATCGCGCGCGGCCTCCGCGGCAAGCACGCGCTGGTGCGTTTCGGGCCCGCGTCCGCGGGCGGCGACCAGGCGCTCGTCGAGCCGCGCCAGTTCGTCCTTCCACGCCGCCATTTCGCGCGATGCGAGAGTGAGCTCCACTGCGAAGCGCCGCGTGGTGATCTCCGCATGCCGCTCCGCGCGTTTGCGCTGGCGGGCCAGCGATCGGACCTGGCTTGTGACTTCGCTCAGCAGGTCGTCGAGGCGGGACAGGTCGGCCGTGGTCTGCTCGAGACTCCGCTCCGTGCTCTTGCGGCGGTCCCGGTAGAGTCCCACGCCCGCGGCCTCTTCGAACAGCTCGCGCCGGTCGTCGGGCCGGTCGGAGAGAAGCGCATCGATCATGCGACTCTCGATCACCACGCCACTGTCCGCGCCCAGTCCCGTGCCCCGAACCAGATCGTGGATGTCGCGCAGGCGGCATGCGGCGCGGTTCAGGAAGTATTCACTCTCACCCGACCGGGAGAGACGGCGCGTGATGACCACCTCCCTGAACGGTACCGGGAGCTGCCCATCGTGGTTCTCGAAGTGAAGCGAGACCTCGGCAAGGTTCACCGCGCGCCGGGCAGACGAACCCTGAAAAATAACCTCCTCCATCTTCGCGCCCCGAAGCAGGCGCGCACGCTGCTCGCCGAGCACCCAGCGCACAGCATCCGATACATTCGACTTTCCGCATCCATTGGGACCGACGATCGCCGTCACGCCCGTGCTGAAGTCGAGATGCGTGAGGTCGGCAAAGGACTTGAAGCCATGCAGCTCGAGTTTCGTCAGCCGCACCTAGAACGCTCTCCCCGTGCGAAAGGCCAGCCGTAGCGGCATTCCCTTGTCGCGAATAGCCGCCGCGAGCGGGGCTGCCTGAGCCGGCGTCTCGAATGCGCCCGCGAACACACGGGCGCTCCCGTCGTCCTGCAATAGTGCGTACGCGGCCACGCCGCGCGCGCGCCACGTGCTCACCACTGCCTCGGCCTGGCCCTGCGGAATGCCATCCGCGAGCAACAGCGCATACGGCACGCGCACCACCACTCCCGCATTTCGCCGGACGATCCCCCGCGAGCGCAGCGCGCCGAGCAGCGAATCGGCAACCGCCCGATCGTGCCACGCGCCAACAACCGCCTTGTACCAGATCGCCGCGCCGCCGAGCTGGACGGGCACGACAGCCGCCGTCTTTTGATCCGTGGACGATGCGGCCTCCTTGGCGTCGCGCATCACGGAATTTGCACTCGAGGCGCTGTTGGCCGCTACGAGCTCGACGGCGTACTTGGCGGCACTCGCGGAGTCGCCCGGGTTGACAACAGCGCCGAGTCGCACCGTGTCGATGCTGCCGAGCGGACCCGGAAGAGTGGATGGTGCCGATTCGCCCGGGGGGGCCGCCTCGGCGCCCGGCTGTGCGACACGCGAACCTGTGCCAACGTAGCCGCGCCGAATGAGCCTCACGGCAAAGGCGCCCGCCAGGAACAGCGCCGCGGCAACGAGCGCCAGGAGGATCGTGCGCCAGTAGTGCTTCTGCTGTGGCACCGGTGGCACCTCCGGCTCATCAACGGCGGCGAGCACCGAGTAGCGCCTGACGCGGCGGGCAGGCGTATCCACAGCGACGATTCCACCGGCTGCCTCTACCAGCACGTCCAGCCCTGGCGCGTCGAGCGCTGCCACGAGGAGGAGCAA
>DASZZO010000172.1:0-2570 GCA_035544915.1 Gemmatimonadaceae bacterium
GGTCGGCAAATATCGCCAACGCTCGTTTCGAGGTGATGGATATCGAATCGCTCGAGCTGCCCGTTTCATCTTTCGATGCTGCGATCTGTGGACATGGGTTTCAGTTCGCCTCCGACCTCCCGCTCGCGATGCGTGAGGCTCGGCGGGTGCTGCGACCGGATGGCAGGCTCGCCGCCAGCGTGCCACTGTCGGCGCTCAAGGACGCCGTCTGGGCGCTCTTGGATGCGGTCATCGACCGCCGACTGCCGCCTGCACCCGTGGCGGTCGATCAGCCACCGACGCGGGCCGCAGTGCAGGACGCCGCCGTGTTCCGGCAAACGGCACTCGACGCCGGGTTCACCACGGCTCGGGTGGAACTGATCGACGAGGCCGTGCATTGGGAGTCTGCAGAGCACCTGGTTTCGATGTTCATGGGCTGGTGGGATTGCGCGTCACGCCTCGAAGGAATAGATCCTGCTGCGCGTCAGGCCTTCATGGATGATGCGATTGCGACTCTACGCCGTAAACATCCAGGCGCGATCGAAACGAAAGGGCGGAATCATGTGCTTTTCGCCCAAGCGTGATGCGCTCAGTGGGTCCATCCTGAGCGTCGCGCATGCGCGCTGGCGCGTCAGGGGCGCGGTCTTGTTGATCGCGTCTTTGATTGCATGCGCCGCTCAGCCCGCGGCAGCGGCCGCCTCGCCCTCACCTTCACAGAGTCCGATCGTGTTCGGTCCGCCGCAGTACCGCGCGCTGTGGGTCGACGCATTCCACGATGGGATGAAGTCACCCAGCCAGGTCGAGAAGCTGGTCGCCGACGCGCACCGCGCCAACCTGAACGCGTTGATAGTCCAGGTCCGCAAGGCAGGCGATGCGTACTTCAACCGGTCCGACGAACCCCGTGCGACAGACATCCTGGGTCCGCGTGACTTTGACCCGCTCGCTTACGTGATCCGCCTCGCTCATGCATCCACCCCGCGGATCGAGGTGCATGCATGGCTGAACACGTTCTTCGCTGGAGAATCGAGCAGCGTATACGTCCAGCACGGCGACCAGTGGGGCAGCCGCGCCAGCGACGGCAGCCCAACGGGTTATCTCGACCCAGGCGTTCCCGAGGTACAGATCTACACCCACCAGGTCTTCATGGACGTCGCGCGCAACTACGACGTCGATGGGCTGCACATGGACTTCGTCCGCTATCCCGGAACGGACTCCGGGTACAGCCCGGAGTCGGTTCGTCTGTACATGCTCGAGACCGGTGCCCGCAGTACGCCCGCGCCGGACGACGAGAGCTGGAAAGCGTGGCGAAGGGCTCGTGTCACCGCTTTCGTGCGGGATCTCCATGCGGATCTCAAGCTCGAGAGGCCCGCCGCGAAGTTGAGCGGTGCCCTCATCTGCTTCGGTGGCGGGCCCACGACGGCTGCCGGTTGGAACCTGACGTCGGCTTACTCCTCGGTCTTGCAGGACTGGCGCGACTGGATGACCAGCGGCTACCTCGACTTCGGGGTGCCGATGAACTACGACAGCGACTGGAGTAATCGAGAGAAGTTCTGGTTCGGGCAATGGCTCGCATTCGAAAAGGACTCAGGATTCGCGGGCCACATCCTGACCGGGGTGGGCGCTTTTCTAAATTACCCGGAGGACACCCTGGCCCAGATTGCCCGCGTGCTCGGGCCGTCGGCGCGCGGCAATCATGTGCTCGGCGTGGCGATTTACTCCTATGGCTCCACGTCGGTTTACGGGACTGACGACTTCTACGCCAACTCCGACTTTGCGGATGGGCTGCCGCGACAGCCTTATTACGGGACGGTCACCCGACGAGAGCCGGCCGCAGTTCGCGCGCGCGCTTTCAACAATTCGTTCATGACGCAGCTGTCGCGGCCCGATATTTATTGGGACGTCCAGCTCGGTTGGGTCGCCACCCAGCCTGTCTTCACGCTGCCGGCGGAGGTGCCGGCGGTGCCGGCTTCCTGAGCCCGGCGACCGTGCCGCCCGCGAGCGCGATGCTCCGCATGCTCGCCTTTGCGGTGCCGTGCGCGCTGGCGATCGCAGGGGTTCAGCCGCTGCTGGGCGCGGCGGCTGGAGCGGTCGGTACCGTTTGGGCGATCAGACTCGCCGGGCCGGCGGTGGGCGCTGCGGCGCTCATCTTCGGAGCCGGGCGGCTGTTCGATCGCGGCGACCAGCTGCAGCCGCCGTGGTATTCGGCGTGGGTGCTGCTGCCGGGCGCGTTCCTGCTGGCCGGAGCGGCCGCGATGTGCGTCTTCGGTGCGTTGGTCGAGTTCCCGACGATCACCGCGATGATGTGGGCTCTCCTGGTCTCGGGCACCCTGCTGTGGGCTGCGGCGATGGTCCTGGTCCGCCGCACCTCGCACTAAACGAATGAGAGGGAACCCAGATGGTTCCCTCTCATCGCCGGGCGCTGCGCGCGCGGACCCGGCCCTGAATCCCCCCACAACGAAGGCATGACGATTCACAGGGCCGGCGCTCTCGTTCCGAAGCGGAGGGGATTTTTGGAGAGTTTCTCCGCGCAACGTTGGGAGTGGAAGAAACAAAGTCATGGCCGGGGACCCCGGCCAACCCTGCCATGCTAG
>DASZZO010000173.1:0-11934 GCA_035544915.1 Gemmatimonadaceae bacterium
AGCGTTCGCTCTATTGTTGGGGAGGCGGCGCGCAGGGCCAACTCGGAAGCGGCGTCAGCGGCACGGGCGCGCTGAGCCGTGTTCCGGTCCGAGTGAGCGGGGCACAACTCTTCCGAGCTGTCGCCGTTGGATACCTTTCCACTTGTGGGCTGACAGTCGACGGTGCGGCGTACTGCTGGGGGTCGAACAAGGATGGGCGTCTCGGAACCGGTGACACGGTGTCAGCCAGCGTGCCGGTTCCCGTATCAGGTGGTCTGAGGTTCCAGAGTATTTCAGCCGGATTGCTTTATGCTTGCGGAGTCGCCAATGATAGCGCCGCATACTGTTGGGGGCGGAACCTGGGTCAGGTTCTCGGCGTCATCGGAGCGCCTATCCGGTCCCTCGTTCCAGTGCCGGTCACGGGTGGGCTCACCTTCTCGCAATTGCGGGCCGGCACACTCACCACGTGCGGCGTGGCGTCAGGGGCGTCCTATTGCTGGGGAGGGAACGAATTCGGATCCGCTGGCAATGGCAGCATTAACTCCCCCGAGCAGCCAGTGCCGGCAGCGGTCGTCGGGGCCGCGGTCTTTAGTTCCGTGAAGCAAGCTGCTGGAAATGACATCCGTGAATCGGCGTGCGGCCTCGCCACAGATGGAACAGCTTTTTGCTGGGGGAGCAATCCAAGCGGCCAGTTGGGTACTACGGCCACGCTCGCCTCGTGCGAGTTAGGAGGTACGACCTTCGGGTGCACTGGCACGCCCACGGCGGTCAGCACGTCTGCCAAGTTCCTTGTCGTTGAGCCAGGAAGGGAACAGGTCTGCGGGATTACGACAACTCACACGCTCCTATGCTGGGGGGAAAACTCTTCCGGCCAGCTCGGCGACGGCACAACAACCAATCGGGACACGCCTACGGCGGTGTCGGGTGGACTCAGGCTGCCTTGACGCAGACTGCAATTCTGCCGCGACGCGGCGCGTGGATACCGCTCGCTCACCTTACTCGCACTTCAGCTCTGTTCGGTAGAGATTGATTTGCTTCTGCCGTGATGCACCCGCCCGCGATGCTATCACATTGAGTATCAGACAGGCGCGCTCGGGCGAATCGGAAAGCATGAGGGCCTCTGCGCGAATGACTTGCTCATGAACGCTGTCGTCGCGCGATCGAAGGAGAGGGCGGAGGCTGTCGAGTTTTTCCGTTACCGCGGCGACGGATAGAGGTGTCGCCGTCAGCGGATCGAGGGTTCTCTCAATACTGTCGAGAGTCCCGCCAAGCGAACGGAGCGCTGCGGGCTCATACGTCGGCCTGCCTGCGGGGCCGGTCGCTGCCTCCGCCCGTATCGGATTCAGATGGATCGCGGGCTTTTTCGGCGTCGAGCTTGCCTGCGGGGAATCGAGTGCCCGGGGCGCGTCGGGCGACGGTGCCGTTCTCGCGGACTGCGCCGCCGCCGGCGCGGCAACGGTGCCACCACCCTCTGAACTCGTACCGCCATTTGTCGCGGGACCTGTTCCCCCGCGCAACAACACGAATACGCCCGTGCAGACGACGACTAGCGTCGCTCCGATCACAATCGGCATGAAGGGTGGACGTGGTACCCGGATCGGGCCAGCCGCCATCTTCGGTGCAACCGGACCGGTTCCGCGCGCCGTCCTTCGCGCAGGACCGGTGGAGGGCAGGGCAATACTTCCGGCCACCGCCAGGGCGAGTCCCCGCGCGAACGCTCCGGCCGTGAGGAAACGTTGCTCGCGGTCACGGGTTAGCGCTTTATCGATCGCTTGCTGCACGTGGTCCGGGAAAGTGAGATCGGGCCGAAGCTCCATCAGTGGTCGCGGGTCCATCGTAAGCCGCATTACCATCGTCTGGGCGGCGCTCGCTGCGGGAAACGGGAGTGCGCATGTCAGCATCTCGCAGGCGACGAGTCCGAGTGCAAAGACGTCGGAACGCGGATCAACGTCCCCGCCGGTGATCTGCTCCGGGCTCATGTACTCAATCGTACCCGTGACCATGCCCGTCTTCGTAACGCGCTGTGCATCGCCTTCGACTGCCTTGGCGATGCCGAAGTCCACGACTTTCACGACCTCTTCGCCGTCCGGCTTATGGACGACCAGAATGTTGTCCGGCTTCAGATCGCGGTGGACAATTCCCAGCTTGTGTGCAGCATCCAGTCCGTCGGCTATCTGACTTACGAGTTGTGTCACACGCTTCATGGCGAGCGAGCCTTCGCGCGCGAGGAGCGCGGTGAGCGTCTCCCCCGGAACGAACTCGATGGCGAGGTACACCAGTCCACCACCTGCCTCGCCGAAGTCGTAGACCTGCGCGACGTGCGAATTATTGATGCTGCTCGCGTTCGACGCTTCACGCTTGAAGCGTCTGAGGGCCTCCCCGTCGTGCAACAGCCAGGGCTGCAGCACTTTGATTGCGACCTGCCTCCCTTCGAGGAGCACATGCTGGCCACGATAAACGCGGCCCATGCCCCCCTCGCCGATTTTCCCGGTGATCAGGTAGCGTTCCGCAATGATTGTCCCCACGAGTGGGTCGCTCTCGGCCGATGGGATCAGCAACGACATGTCGTCCGAACAGAAAACCTTGCTGTCCTCAAACACCTTGCCACATGTCGGGCACGTGTTGGCCATGATGACGGTTCGGCGGCGAAATGGGTATGGCGGGGAAGTACGTCGTTTGGATTGAGCGGGCAGAACATAGCACGAGGCCGCGACGATTGACGGGCGAGGCTGCCCCTGCTTGACATCGCCTGACCGGCCCGCCCAACTTGGCTCCCGACGCCGTTCGCCGCCCGATCGAAGGAGATACGATGAGAATAACGCGTGCCGCACTTCTGCTCCTTTCGTCCGCGCTGCTCGGGGCTTCGCTTGGAGGCCAGAGCACTGCGGCACTCGATGCGCGCCCCACGCTAGCTGTCATGTACTTCAGCAATTCGTCGCTTGTGCGGCATGATGAGTACGAGCCCCTCAGCAAGGGCATGGCCGAAATGCTCATCACCGAGCTTTCCGCGAATCCCGGGATTCGCGTGGTCGAGCGCGCGCAGCTACAAAAGCTTCTGGACGAGCAGAATCTCGCGAAGGACGGGCGAGTCGATGAGCAGACCGTCGTCAAGATCGGCAAGCTGCTCGGTGCAAAGCACATGCTTTTTGGCGGATTCATCGTCGATCCAAGGGAGACCATGCGTCTCGACATCCGGAGCGTGGACGTCGAGACCTCCGTGATCGAATACACCCAGAGCATCACAGGCAAGGCGAGCCACGTGCTCGATCTGATCTCCGAGCTCGGCGGAAAGGTCAACAGAGGGCTCAAGCTGCCCCCGATTCCAGCGAGCGTCCACTCCGCGATGCCCCAGAAGCCGCCCGACGGCGCGACGAAGCGCGACCAGCTGCTGTCAACGGTCCTGCTGGGTCGGGCGCTCACTGAGCAGGACAAGGGAAACCGGCCGGGCGCGATGGAACTCTTCCAGAAGGCGTTCGACGCGTACCCGGATAACCCACGCCCGAAAGCGATTCTCGTCGCGCTCAAGGATCAGTGAGCTGGCGCGACGTCGGCGAGCAACGCCATTGGCTATCTGCTCCCAAGGTCTCGCCACCACTGCGCGTTGTCATTCGGATGCCGGCGACGTAGACCTGCACTTTCGCTCCCTGCTGGACGCCACAAATAAGCGCGAGGCGCGAAGGAGATGCTTATTTTGGCGCCACGGCTCACGGCAGCGGAATCAACACCGGAGTCAAGGAGTACGTCGACGTTCCGTCGCCTACCTGCCCCGTCGCATTGTTTCCCCAGCAATACGCGGCGCCGGCCTGAGTCCAGGCGCACGAATGTTCAGTACCAGCGGTAATTCCTGCGAACACCAATCCGCCCGCGATGGCTACGGGGCCCGCTCGACTCGTCTGGGTCCCATCACCCAGTCCGCCGAAAGCGTTGCTTCCCCAGCAATATCCGACCCCCGAGGGCGTCAAGCCGCAGGTGTGCGCGGCGCCCGCTGCGATCTTGGAGAATGTGAGACCTCCGCGTACGGCTATGGGAGACGGGTTGGGTGTCCGACTCATCGCTCCGTTCCCAAGCTGACCACTCGAATTGGACCCCCAGCAGTATGCGGCGCCCGTCGCGGTGAGTGCGCACGAATGGAACATACCGACCGCCAGCGCGGCGAAGCTCAGTCCGCCGGTGACCGGAACGGGAGATGGTTCGAATACCGATACGCCGCCGCTTCCGAGCTCACCGAGGTTGTTCCGGCCCCAGCAGAACGCAGCTCCAGTGGGCGTGAGCCCGCACGTGTTGGATCCACCCGCGCTGAGTACAGTGAACGTTTGGTTCCCGGTGACTGCGACGGGCGCAACACGCGTGATTGTTGTCGCATCGCCAACTTGGCCGACGTTGTTCAAGCCCATGCAGAACGCGGCATTTCCGGCGGTGGCTCCGCACACCTGGCCGGGCAGCTTCACGCTCGCAGATCCCACGCCAATCGCGACAAAACTGAGTCCGCCTTGGATCGGACTGGGGTTGATACTGATCGCGATCGTGGTCCCGTCGCTGTCAAAACGTGATCCCCAACAATACACAGTGCCACTCGTGGCCAGGCCGCACGTGTTCGCGGTGCCGGTGCTAATGGCGCTAAATGCTATGCCGCCCGCCACAGGCTGGGGCACGCTGGACTGGGTGATGCTGGTTGCTCCGCCGAGGACGTTGTTGGTATTGTCGCCCCAACACTCTGCGGCGCCGCCTGCACGGACGGCGCAGGTGTGGTTCAGCGCGGCTGACATGGCCGTGACGCCCCGCAGGCCGGTCACCGCGGTTGGCACCGACCGATTCCACGACATGCTCGCGCTCAGGAGACTGCGCCCCCAACAGTACGGTGTTCCAGGCGCGGTGAGCGCGCACCCCCCCGCATTGTCGAGATCGATCGTTGTGAAGCGCCGACCTCCGGCTGCGGCTGTGGGGACTAGTCGGTCTGTCAGGGTGCCGTCGCCTAGCTGCCCCACTTGGTTGCTTCCCCAACAATACAACGTGCCGTCGGCCGCAATGCCGCACGTGGTGCCTTCACCGTTTCCGTTCTTGGCAGCGGCGATCCTGGTGAAGATGTGTCCGCCCGCCACTCCTGTGGGCGTGACATGCGCCGTCTTCGTTCCGTCGCCGAGCTCTCCGCTGTCGTTGAGACCCCAGCAATAGGTCGCTCCTGCGCTTGTGAGGCCGCAGCTATGGTATTGTCCCGCGGCAAGCGAGATGAACGTAAGTCCTCCCATGACAGCCACGGGAGAGAGCCGGAGCGTCGTTGTTCCATCGCCCACGTCGCCGGCGATGTTGTCGCCCCAGCAATACGCTGCACCGGCCGTGGTGAGGCCGCACGCATGACTCATGCCGAGCGCCAGCGAAGAGAATCGCAGTGCCCCGCCGACCGGCGTGGGAACGAGGCGAGCGGTTGTCGTGCCGTCGCCCAAGCCGCCCGAGCTGTTCTGACCCCAACAATAAGCCGAGCCCGCCGATGTGAGCGCGCAGAAATACCCGGTGCCCGCTGCAATTGCTTTGAACCGGAGTGTGCCCGCTACCGGCGCCGGTGTGGACTTGTTGCGCGTCAGCGTGCCATCGCCGACCTCGCCAAAGATGTTCGCGCCCCAGCACGCGACGATGCCGTCGCCGGCGAGACCGCACGCGGCTTCGAAACCTGCTGCGAGCGCGACGAATCGGAATGCGCCCGCGACCGGTACCGGCGCAAACCGCGCCTCGGTCGTTCCGTCGCCGAGCTGGCCCGCGGAGTTGGCGCCCCAGCAATACGCGGTGCCCGTTTTGAGGGCGCAGGCGAAGCCCACTGCGACAGCGAGCGGCTGTGTGGGGGTAAATAACGACACTGAGTTGGTGGGGCTTGTTCCACCCGGAACGGCTACCAGTGGACCAACACGCTGGCGGTCGAGCACCGCGTTCGACGCATCCAGCAAGGACACCGTTACGTCGATTACACAGGCGGCCGCGGCGCCGGCATGCGCAGGATCGGAAAGGCACTCGGTCAAGTTCACCGCCAGGCGGACCTGTTGCTCGCCAAATGCAAGGCCGAGTCGAGTAGTAAAGAAGGGCTTGCTTACGCCCGCAGTCCGCTCGTACGCGACCTCCACGTCCACGGCGACGGTGCTCACGAGCTGAGGCGCGCGCTGCAGGTCGAGCTTTATCGTAGCCGGACCTGAACGGGGAACCGTCGGTGAGTCGAAACACGCGACGCCCACGGCAGCCAACGCGGCGAGAAAGCAGTTGCGGGTCGTAGCTGTCGTTGCGGCCTCACGAGTTGACATTGGCGGGAAACCTACGATTTCAGTCTTTGACTCGCCAGCGAAGCGGACCGAATCACGCTTGCATCGCGACTTCGTTCCAGGACGACGCGATGCGTGAGGTCGCGGCACGGTAGAGAGTAGCGCGGGACGCAAGTCAATGCTCCCCGATGCAGTCCCGGCGCGGTGGACGCGTCAGAATCCTCGAGACCGGGTACCTAATGAACACGCCCTCTAGCCGCAAGCGATCACGGCACGTTGACTGTAGCGCACTGTCCGTCTACCTTTAAAGTCTGTCCTAAAACGCCTGAGTGGCGGCCGAAACCCGGGTTGCAACCCGCACCGGTGAGGCGAAGCACGTACCTAATGGAGCGCTGAACGCTCCGCATTCAGGATCTGGAAGCTGATGTCTACATTTTCCGCGCGTCCGTCCGACATCGACCACAAGTGGTTCCTCGTCGATGCGGATGGGATGGTCCTCGGCAGGCTCGCCAGCGAGGTCGCCCGAATCCTCCGGGGCAAGCACAAGCCGACCTTCACGCCCCACATGGACACCGGCGATAACGTCATTGTCATCAACGCCGCCAGGATTCGCGTGACCGGCCGCAAGGCGGAGCAAAAAACGTATTTCTCCCACTCCGGCTACATGGGCCACGACAAGCAGACGCCCTTCGCCACCATGCTGGCCAAGCACCCAGAGCGGGTGATCGAGCATGCCGTGCACGGCATGCTGCCCAAGAATGCACTCGGCCGCCAGAAGCTGCGCCTCAAGCTGCGGGTATATCCGGGGCCGGACCATCCGCATGTCGCCCAGCAGCCCACGCCGCTCAAGAAAACCTCCATGAAAGCCGAGGCGAAGTAAATGGCCGCAACGACGATTCACACGATCGGCCGCCGCAAGGAAGCGGTGTGCCGCCTCTTCATCATGCCGGGCTCCGGCAAATGGGACGTCAATGGCCGCACGCTCGGCGACTATTTCCCGCGGCCGACGCTCGTATCCGCCATTCAGCAGCCCTTCGCGGTGACCGATACGCTCGGCCGCTTCGACGTGAGAGCTAACATCGACGGCGGCGGTAATACGGGCCAGGCGGGCGCGCTTCGGCTCGCCGTTGCCCGCGCCCTCGTGAAAGTGGACGAACTGCACCGGCGCAAGCTGCGCGACCTCGGGCTCCTGACCCGCGACGCGCGATCGGTCGAACGGAAGAAGCCGGGTCGACCCAAGGCCAGAAAGCGTTTCCAGTTCAGCAAGCGATAGGAGTGGAAGGCCGGTTCCCGCCTCCGCGGTTCGCGTGATGTGGGCAATCGGCACGGCAGCGAGCAGTTCAATCATCCAGGTGAGACGAGCTTTGGTCGGGTGCCGACCCTGACGGGCGGTCGACTGAAGTGCTGACTCCCACCGACGAATAACCCAAGAAAGGACCTTTCGGACTCATGGCACAGCCCACGCTCGACGATCTCCTCAAGGCCGGCGTTCATTTCGGCCATCAGACCCGCCGCTGGAATCCGAAGATGCGCAGGTTCATCTTCGCGGAGCGAAACGGGATCCACATCATCGACCTGCAAAAAACCCTCCGGCAAATCGAGCTCGCCACAAAGCTCGTGCGCGACGTGATCGTTCGGGGCGATAATGTCCTGTTCGTCTGCACCAAGCGTCAGTTGGCGGAACTGGTGAAGGGCGAGGCCGAGCGCTCGGGCGCCCTCTTCGTGACCGAGCGATGGCTGGGCGGCCTGCTCACAAATTTCTCGACCATCAAGCGGCAGATCCGCCGGTTGAAGGACCTCGAGGCGGGCACCGAGACGGGCGGTGAGTTCGAGAACTACACCAAGAAGGAACAGCTGCTCCTCTCTCGGCAACGCGACAAGCTTGCCAAGAACCTCTCGGGCATCAAGGCCATGGGCCGGCTGCCGGGTCTGATCTTCGTCGTCGACGCCAAGAAGGAGAAGATTGCGGTCGACGAGGCCAACAAGCTCGGCATTGCAATGATTGCCATCTGCGACACAAACTCGGACCCGGACCTGATCACGGTCCCGATCGCCGGCAATGACGACGCGATTCGCTCGGTCGAACTGATCACGCAGGCCATCGCGGATGCGATCATCGAAGCTCGGCGCGAGGCGCCTATGCGCAGCGACGCGGAAGAAGGAGAGAGCTACACCTATTCGTCCGACCGCGGTACGGAGCCTGCGAGCGGCGATGACCGCGGCGCCAAGAAGCGCCGGCCGCGGCGTCGCCGTGCCAAGCCCGAGGCGATTGCCGCGCGCATGAAGGACGGCTCCGGAGCAGAAGGCGAAGTGGAAGTCGTCGAGGGCGTTGAGGCTCCAGTCGAATGACGATCGTGCAGATTTCCGCAAAGGATGTCGCCGCATTGCGCGCCCGCACGGGCGCCGGCATAGGCGACTGCAAGAAGGCCCTCGAAGAGGCCGGTGGCGACATCGAAAAGGCCATCGACTTGCTCCGCACCAGGGGAATGGCAAAGGCTGGCAAGCGCGCGGGACGGACGGCGTCGGAAGGCCAGATCGTCACGTGGATATCCGATGACAGGACCGTCGGCGTCATGATCGAGCTCAACTCGGAGACCGATTTCGTCGCGCGCAATGAGGAGTTCGTGGCCATCGCCAGGCTCGTCGCAGCGCACATCGCTTTCGACACCACACTGGAGGGTGTCGCCGACGTCGGCGCCGAGCACGCGCTCCTCGACAAGCAATGGTCGCACGACAAGTCGCTCACGCTGGGAGAGGTCGTCAAGGCCGCTGCCGCCAAGACTGGCGAGAACGTCACGCTGCGGCGAGTGGCGCGGTTGACCACCACCGGAACGCTCGGCGTCTATCGCCACTTCAACGGCAAGGTGGGCGTGCTCGTCGAGATCACAGGGGCCACGGGCGAGGCGGCTGCGGGCCTGGGGTACTCCGTCGCCGAACACATCGCGGCCGGCGTGCCCACCGTCGCGATCGGCGTGAACAAGGAAGATGTGCCGGCCGACGTCGTCGCGCGCGAGAAGGCGATCTACGTCGCGCAAGCCAGAGAGAGCGGAAAGCCCGACGCGATTGTGGAGAAAATGGTCGCCGGCCGTCTCGACAGGTATTTCCGCGAGATCACACTCCTCGAGCAGCCGTGGGTGCGCGACGACAGCAAGACCATCGGACAGATTGTCAAGGAGACGGCCGGGGCGGGCGTCCGCCGCTTCGTGCGCTTCCAGATGGGCGAAGGGTAGGGCGCGTCTCTCATGACCGGGTCGAAGTCGGGATCCGCGAAGATCGCGCTCAAGTATCCGCGCGTGCTGCTCAAGCTGTCGGGTGAGGCCCTCGCTGGCGAGGGCCGCTCGGGATTCGACTTCGATGCCATCGCGAAGTATGCCCGCGAGATCAAGAAGATCGCGGACACGGGCGCGCAGGTCGGCATGGTGATTGGCGGCGGCAATATCGTCCGCGGGTCCCTGCTCTCGAAGATGGGCCTCGACCGCGTGAGCGCCGATTATATGGGGATGCTCGGCACGGTCATCAACGCGCTTGCGTTTCAGGACGTGCTCGAGCGAGAGGGACTCGACACCCGCGTCATGACGGCGATTCGCATGGAGGAGCTTGCGGAGCCGTATATCCGCCGCCGGGCGATGCGCCATCTGGAGAAGGGGCGCGCCGTCATCTTCGCCGCCGGCACGGGCAATCCATACTTCAGCACCGACACGGCCGCTGTGCTCCGCGGCATCCAGATGAAGGCCGACCTGATCATCAAGGCCACCAGCGTCGACGGCGTCTACTCCGCGGATCCCAAGAAATCGCCCGATGCAAAGAAATATGAGCGCATCAGTTATCGCGACGTGATGCTCGAGGAACTTGGCGTGATGGACCAGACTGCCATCACGCTGTGCAAGGAGAACGCGCTTCCACTGATCGTCCTGAACATCAATACGCCCGGGGCTGTCATCAAGGCGATCCGCGGCGAACGCGTGGGGACACTCGTATCATGACTACCATCCCGAACATCCTCAAGGATTGCCGCGCCGGAATGGAGAAGGGCGTAGAAGCCACCAGGCGCGAGTTCGCGTCCGTGCGCTCGGGCAAGTCATCGCCGAACATGCTCGATACCGTCAAGGTCGAGTTGTATGGCTCCATGATGCAGCTGAACCAGGTCGCGCAGGTGTCGGCGCCCGAGCCGCGCCTGATCCTCGTCACGCCGTTCGACAAGAGTCAGATCAAGACGATCGAGAAGGCGGTTCGCGAAGCCGGCCTCGGTCTCGATCCCGTGACCCAGGGCCCCGTGATTCGCGTACCCCTCCCGTCGATGAATGAGGAGCGCCGGAAGGAACTCGTGAAGGTGCTGCACAAGTACGCCGAGGACGGGCGCATCGCCGTGCGGCATGCGCGCACGCACTCGCGCGACACCCTCAAGAAACTCGACGGTGTCTCCGAGGACGACGTCAAGCACGCCGAGAAGGAGCTGCAGAAACAGCACGACGAGTTCATCGCGAAGATCGACGCGCTGATGAAGAGCAAGGAAGCGGAAATCATGGAGGTGTGATGGCCGCACCTGCTCAGGCGGATCTCCTCGCGCAGCTTCGCGCGCACGGTGCGGTGCCGCGCCACGTCGCCATCATCATGGACGGCAACGGGCGCTGGGCTCGCGACCGGATGTTGCCGCGTCCGCTCGGACATCGAAGCGGAATGAAGGCCGTGCGCGAAGTGGTCGAGGGCGCCATTGAGGCCGGAGTCGACGTCCTGTCGCTCTTCGCATTCTCGCAGGAGAACTGGCAGCGGCCGGCGGGCGAAGTATCGGCGCTCATGTCGCTGCTCGAGGAGTACATACAGAACGAGGCCGATGAACTGGAGCGGCAGGGCGTGCAGGTATGCATGCTCGGCGAACTCGAGCGCCTGACACCGCCCGCCGCAGCCGCGGTGCAGCGGGTCATGCAGCAGACCGCGCGGAACACGAAGCTCCGGCTCAACCTCTTCATATCCTACAGCGCACGCGCCGAACTCGTGCGTGCGGCGCGGCTCCTCGCCGAAGACGTCGCGGCGGGTCGCCTGGTACCGTCCGGCATCGACGAGCAGGCATTCACCAGCAAGCTCTTCACCTCCGACTGCCCCGATCCCGATCTTCTCATTCGGACGTCGGGCGAGCAGCGCATTTCCAACTTTCTGCTCTGGCAGCTGGCATACACGGAACTGTACATCTCATCGGTGCTCTGGCCGGATTTCGGTCGGCGGGAGCTTTTCGAGGCGATTCTCGATTATCAGAATCGCGACCGCCGTTTCGGCCGCGTCGCGGTCTGAAATGCCCTCCGCTCAGGCTGGCAAGGAGCAGGCACTGGCGCAGGCGGCGCCGGGCGAAACCGCGCGCATGTCGGAGTTCGCCAAGCGGCTGATCTTCTCCCTCGTCGCAGCGCCCCTGTGCATCTGGATTGTCTGGCTTGGCGGCCCCGCGTTTGTGGTATTCCTCTCGGCCACGAGCGCGCTCTGCGCGTACGAGTTCTATCGCCTGGCCATTGGCGCCGGAAGTACCCCGCTCTGGGGTCACGGCGTGATTTTCAGCGCGCTCGTTCCCCTGTTGGTGCATGCGCGCTTTCTGGGGCTCTGGGTGCCGGACGTCGGCCTGCTGATGCTCACGGTGCTCGAGCTCCTCACGGTCGCCCTTTGGGTGCGCGGATCCGATGGAAAGCCCCTCGAAGTCGTGGGCATCACGATTCTGGGCGTGTTTTAT
>DASZZO010000174.1:0-1819 GCA_035544915.1 Gemmatimonadaceae bacterium
CGGTATGCGGGCCGTGCACGCGCGCCTGGTTGCGCTCCAGGAGGAGTATGGCGAAGAGCGCTATCGCCCGAGCCCGCTCCTGAACCGGCTCGCGAAATCCGGCGCAAGGATTCTCGGTTGAATTCGCCGAATGAGATGCCCCGCGATGAGCAGGCGCTCGCCGAGGCTGTTGTCGGCAAGATGCGCGAAAGCGATGCGTTCTCGCGCTGGCTCGGCATCGAGCTGCTGGAGATCGCACCGCGGCGGTCCACATGTCGCATGCGCGTGCGACCGGAGATGGTGAACGGCTTTGGCGTGGGGCACGGCGGAATCGCGTATTCGCTGGCCGATAGTGCGCTCGCCTTTGCCTGCAATACCCACGGACGCGTGACGATGGCCATCGAGAACAATATCGGCTATCCGGCTTCCGTGGCGGTGGGCGACGTGCTCACGGCCCGCGCCCGGGAAGAGAGTGCCGCGCACCGCCTCGGATTCTACTCCGTCACGGTGCACAACCAGCGCGACCAGGTCGTGGCGGTATTCCGCGGGACCGTGTACCGCACCGCGACAGCGTATTTTTCGAGGCCTGATGCCTGAAGCATACATTGTCGACGGTGTGCGCACCCCGATCGGAAGTCTCGGTGGCGCGTTGAGCGAAGTGCGCGCGGATGATCTCGCGGCGCACGTGATCGCGAGCCTGGTCGCGCGAAACGCGTCGGTGGACCCATCGCATATTGCCGACGTGATCTTCGGCTGCGCGAACCAGGCCGGCGAGGACAACCGCAACGTCGCGCGGATGGCGCTCTTGCTCGCCGGGCTGCCGGTGACCGTGCCCGGCGAGACGGTGAACCGCCTGTGCGCATCCGGCCTCAGCGCCGTGGCGAGCGCGGCGCGCGGCATAAGAGTGGGAGAGGGTGACCTCTACATCGCCGGCGGTGTGGAGAGCATGACGCGAGCGCCCTACGCCCTCTCCAAGGGTGCCACCCCGTTCGCCCGTGACATGCAGCTCTTCGACACGAGCCTCGGCTGGCGTTTCGTCAACCTCAAAATGAAGGCGAAGTACGGCACGCATTCGATGGGCGAAACAGCGGAGAACGTAGCGGACCAGTACGGCGTCACACGGGATGATCAGGACGCGTTCGCGCTGCGCTCCCAGCAGAAGGCGGCCGCTGCCCGTGCGAGTGGCCGACTCTCCGTCGAAATCGTACCGGTGGAGATCCCGCAGAAAAAAGGCGAGCCCAGACGTGTGGAGCACGATGAGTTCATTCGCCCCGGCACTTCGATTGAAACTCTCGCAAAGCTGAAGGCGGTATTTCGCACCGATGGAAAGGGGTCGGTGACCGCCGGCAACTCGTCGGGACTGAACGACGGTGCCGCCGCGCTTCTGCTGGCCTCAGGGAGCGCGCTGAAGCGGTTCAATCTGACGCCGCGTGCGCGCGTGGTCGCCGCCGCCGCCGCCGGCGTGGAGCCGCGCATCATGGGAATGGGGCCGGTACCCGCCGCGCGCCGCGTGCTCGAGTTGTCCGGACTCGCGCTGGAACAGATGGACGTAATCGAGCTGAACGAGGCCTTTGCCGCGCAGTCCCTCGCCTGCCTGCGCGAACTCGGCGTGCGCGATGACGACCCCCGCGTCAATCCGGCCGGCGGCGCCATCGCCCTCGGGCATCCCCTGGGCATGAGTGGTGCACGACTCGCGCTGACCGCGGTGCGCGAACTCGAGACGACTGGAAAGCGGTTCGCCCTCTGCACCATGTGTATCGGAGTCGGCCAGGGTTTTGCGCTGATCATCGAGCGCGCATGAGCCGCGCATGAGCAATGATCTTTTCATTTGACGGCTTCA
>DASZZO010000175.1:0-7574 GCA_035544915.1 Gemmatimonadaceae bacterium
GTGATTGTCGTCGGCGCTCGTGACGCCGCCGACCTGGACTCGCCGCAACTCTGGGTGGACGCGAAACGACTGATCGTGACGCGCGTCATCGCGCGACTCGGCCCGGGCACCGAGTTGGCGCCGCAGGACATCCATCTCGACAACTACGTGCCGCTCGCGGGCGGCTGGCTCGCGACCAGGATCGTCGTGCTCGAACACGGTACGGCTCGCCAGACGGAGGAGTACTCGCGCTGGGAGGCGAATGTTGCCTTGCCGGCCGAGTTCTTCGTTGCGGAGAAATGGACAGCAGCGGCGCATTGGGCGATTGAACGCCGGCTGGTTCCGTAGCGCCGTTACCCTCGCACAGTTCCGGCATCTGCGGGCAGGTAGGAACCTTCCGGTCGAGCACGGCCAGATCCAGAACCTTGAGGCGTTCACTGCGCGAAACGCACCATTCACCAACGCCAATCAACCGTTGGCTGTGGGACGCTTGCCAGTGATCGCACGCCGGTGTATTTGGCCAGGTCAGGCGGAGCGGCTGGCGCCGATGCACGGAACGATCATGGTGCCGTGGAACACGTTCATTCGCTACGTCCCCGGCGTCGTCGCGAAGAGCCCTTAGTACGTCGTCATGAACGACGCGGCGCCAGCAGGACCGCGCTTGCACCTTGGCAGGATGCGCGCGTACCATGCTGATGGTCCGACTCCCCGACACGCCGTTTCCAAACAACGATGCCCGACCCGCTCGTGCACGACCGGACGAACCCTCAGCCTCGGGCAGGCGGCAGGCGCGTTTGGCTGCTGCTCGCCGCTGCCTGACTCGTGCCGGCGGTTCTCGCGGCGTTCGAGACCTACGCGCAGAGTCGGTTGCACGGTCGCCCCGCGCCGTCGTGGCGCGACATCCTCTTTCAGGCGGGCGACTGGCTCCTGTACGCTGCGCTGGCGCCGACGGTGTTCTGGCTTGCCCAGAAGTTCCCGCTCCAGCCACCGCATCTTCTTCGGAAGATCGCGGGTCATTTCGCGGCCGCTCTGCTCTCCTGCGTACTATGGGCGGGCTGCGGTGCCATCGCGATGGAATACCTCGACATCGCGCGCGCTCCGGCCTCGTTCGGTGCGTTGTGGATGTCCTGGACTCTCACCACGCTCCCCTGGGGCGTCGTGCTCTACTTCGCCGTCGTCGGCACGCAGCACGCGGTCGCGTATTTCAGCGAAGCGCGCGACCGGGAAGCGCAATCCGCGCGGCTCGCGGCGCAGCTCGCCGAAGCCCGGCTCGCTTCGCTGCGCGCGCAGCTGCACCCGCATTTCCTCTTCAACAGCCTCAACGCGATCACCGCACTCGCACGCGGCGGCCAGACCGGGTCTGCGGTACGGACGCTGGAGCTGCTGAGTGAACTGCTGCGCGACGTTCTGCGACCGGATCGCGGTCACGAGGTCTCGCTTGCGGAAGAGGCGCGCGTGCTCGAGCGATACCTGGGGATCGAGCAGGTGCGTTTCTCGGATCGCCTTCGCGCTGACATCGACATCGACGCGGAAGTACTGAACGCGGCGGTGCCGGTGTTCATCCTGCAGCCTCTGGTAGAGAACGCGCTCCGTCACGGCCTCGCACGGCGAAGTGGCCCGGGCCGGCTCGTGGTCAGCGCGCGCCGCGAGGCGAGTGAGCTCGTGCTCGCTGTTCACGACGACGGTTCCGACGGTCAAAGCGCGGGGCCGCCCGACGCGCAGTATGGAGTCGGCTTGTCTAACACGCGTGAGCGGCTCGCTACGCTCTACGGGGTTCGAGGGAAACTCGAGCTGACGTTCGGCCCTGCCGGCACCACGGCCACCATTCGTCTTCCATACCGCGTGCTGGAAGGCGGTGCCGCCGGCGGGGTGGAGTGAGCATGCCGATTCGCGCACTGATCGCCGACGACGAGCCGCTCGCGCGGGCTGCCATCCACCAGCTGCTGGCGTCGCACCCGGACGTCACGGTGGTCGCGGAGGCCCGCGATGGGCGCGAGGCGCTGCGGATGCTCAAGGCGCACGCACCCGACCTCGTCTTTCTCGACGTGCAGATGCCGGAGATGGATGCGTTCGACGTCATTCGCGTTCGCGGCCCTGAGCACATGCCACTCGTGGTTTTCGTCACGGCGTTTGACCACTTCGCGGTGCGCGCGTTCGAGGCGCATTCCCTGGACTACCTCGTGAAGCCGGTGACCCAGGAGCGACTCGATCTGGCGCTGGAGCGCGTGCGCGAACGCCGCACACTCGTGGAAGCGGCCGAACTCGCCCGGCGATTCTCGGCACTGCTGAGCGAGCGCGCGAAGCCGGCACAGCGCATTCTCGTACCCGCCGCCGACGGAGAGCTGCTCATCAATGCGCGCGAGATCGACTGGATTGAGGCGGAGGACTAGTACGCGGCGATCCACACGCTCGGAAAGCGGCACCTGATCCGGGAGTCGCTGGACTCGCTCATGAAGCGGCTCGACCCGAAGCAGTTCGTGCGAGTGCACCGCTCAGCGATCGTGAATCTTGATCGCGTTCGCCGCATCCGCGTTGCGGTGCAGGGAGAGTCCGGCGTGTTCCTGCTGGACGGAACGCACGTACCGCTCAGCAGGCGGCGCCGCGACGATCTCGTGGCGGAGCTTCGGCGCCGCCAGGGCTGAGCTGGTTTGTCCGGGAACTGTGCGAGCCACTGGCCGGGCTTGCTCGACGACGTATTTGAGCCACACTCTCGGCCATGCCCAAACGCAACGATGCCGTCCTCAGCCCCGGCCTGCTTGAGATCCCGGCGGCCGATGTCGGCCGCGCCGTGGACTTTTATCAACGGGTGTTCGGCTGCGTAATGGAGGGACTCGTTGACGGAGCTCGCTGCTTTCGCGTGCGCACACCGGAGGGCGATCGCGAGGCAACCGCCGTCATTCGCGCCAGGGTCACATCAGACGAGACGGTCCTGAACCACTTCGCGACGGTTTCGTTCGGGGACGTCGTAGGGCGCGTCCTGCGGCACGGGGGGTCGGTAATGATCCTCACGAAGGTCGGCCACAGCGACACGCCATTTGCGTACTGCCGGGACACCGAGGGTAACCGGTTCTCACTCGAGCGGGCTGGCAGCCAGACTCGGTGATGACTCTCCCAACTATCGCTTGATCATCCAGAACCCGATTCCGCCTCCCCCGCTCGCATCGTATTCCCGAACGATCCCTCCGGATTCCTTCGCCACCCAGCGCCTGTAACCGGAGGCTGCCTCGAGCACCCACGCGTCGACCCTGCGGCTCCCGAACTGTACGACCTCCGAACCTGACACGCGGAGGACCGCCGTCTCCACCTTGTTGGTCCAGATGTCGAACGTCGTGAGGCTTCCCTGATACGACGGGCCGAGAGGCAGTGCGGGCAAGATCCACCTTACGAGCGTCCTGTCGAATGCCGCATCTGGCAGCGTGAAGTCAACTTTCGCGCGATGGCCGTTGCGGAGCGACCAGCCTGTTGCGTGGCGCCCGGTGAACGCGACGACGGCGGAATCGTCCCACGCGTGATAGCGGTGCCACGCCGGCGAGAGGGTCGCCGAGTCGACGGCCAGCGTGTCGCTCTGAAAATGATTGCCACTGCCGGGACTCCGGTGGTTCATCGACACGAGGTAGCCCGGGCGGCCTCCCACGGGCGCGCGCGCGACCGAGTAAGCGTAGTAACCCTGGAACTGTCCATGCTCCCGGTCGCCCGCGATGAAGTCGAGCGTATCGCTCCGGACTGGGAGGCCGCGAGCCGCGATGGCGCTGGGCGAGGACGGTTGCGCCATGGCCGGCTGCGCGTCGGCGCCGTGCACCGACGCCATCCAGAGCAGGCACGCGCTGGGCGCAGCGCGCAGGACGAGCTCGACCGCGGAGGCGAACTGGCGCCAGCTGTCGATCTCCTGTCCGATCACCCGACGCCCTTTCGCCGTGATCCGATAGTACCGCGCGCGGCGATTGTTCTCCGTGGTCCGCCACTCACCGTCAATCCAGTCGCGTTGCTCAAGGCGTTGCAGCGCCGGATACAGCGA
This sequence comes from Gemmatimonadaceae bacterium, assembly GCA_035544915.1. Classification (GTDB taxonomy): domain Bacteria; phylum Gemmatimonadota; class Gemmatimonadetes; order Gemmatimonadales; family Gemmatimonadaceae; genus Fen-1231. The sequence goes on from DASZZO010000175.1 coordinate 3,995, forward strand.
GCCTTGGTTCACGTCGAGAACGCCCTTGGAAACCGACCTGATCGCCTGGCTGATCCCCCACCCGTGCATCGGCTGCGTCGCGACGGTGCGGAGGATCAGGAGGTCGATCGTGCCTCGAAGGACGTCGGGTGATTCGTGTCGCTTGGTCATGGCGGGAGGGGGTTGGCGACCGCTAGGCGTCGGCGCGCAACGCGAGCAGAGGGTCGACCCGAACGGCACGTCGCGCCGGGACGTACGCAGCAAGGGCGGCGACGCCGAACATCAGGCCGGACATCGTGGCCAGCGTCAGCGCATCCGTCGCGCTCACCCCGTAGAGGAAGCGTGTGGAGGCGCGGCCGACCGCGACGGACACGGCGATGCCGAACGGAAGGCCTAGTGCAACGAACCAGAGCGTGCGGGCCAGTACGAGCCGCAGCACAGGAACCGCGCGCGCACCGAGGGCAATGCGAATGCCGATTTCACGCGTGCGCTCGCTCACGCTGTAGGCGACCACGCCGTATACACCGACCGCGGCGACCAGGAGCGCCAGCGCACTGAACGCGCCGAACAGCGCCGCGCCCGCGCGCTGCGGGGCGAGCGAAGCGCGCAGTCGATCCGACATCGTCATCGCACCGTACACCGGTACCTTGGGGTCAGCGCGGCGAGCCGCCGCAACGATGGACGGCAGGAGGGCCGTTCCGCCGCCTGAAGCGCGGACCACAAGGGTCGGCGAGCCGACGCTTGCCCCCTCGGGAGCCTGGAGAAGCGGAAAGTACGCGTACGGCCGCGGCGCCTCTCCAAGCTCGTGATACTTCGTGTCGCGCGCCACGCCGACGATGGTCAGCCGCGCGCCGCTCATCTCGATCTGCGCACCGAGCGCATCGCGTCCGGCAAAGTAGCGCTTGGCGAGCGTCTCGTTGACGATGACAACCGGCCGCGCACCAGCGCGATCCTGGTCGTCGAAGCCGCGTCCCTGCGCCATCGGGATGCCGAGGATCTCGTGGAACCGCGGCCCGACGGCGATGTATTCCACCATCACGCGCTCGCCGGGGCCCGGCACGTAGCCTTCGATCGTCGCGCTCTGGCGGTCGAAGTCGACCGTGAGCGGAGGGCTTCCAGCCCATGTCGCGCCGCTCACGCCGGGCTCCGACGACACGCGGGTGAGGACCGCGGTATAGTACGAGCGCGCTTGAACCGGATCGAGTTGCACCAACCCAGGGTCCACTGCCAGCGTCACGAGCTGCTCCGGACTGAAGCCCAGGTCGAGGGCGACCGCGTGCTGAAGCGCGCGCACGAACAGCCCCGTCCCCACGAGCAGCGCGAGGCCCACGGCGACCTGCGCGGTCACGAGGGCATTCCTCAGCGTGTGCAGTCGCGACCCACGGCTCGATGCCAGGCCTTTGAGCGCGTTTATGGTGTCGGGGCGCGATGCCCGGAGGGCCGGCGCGAGTCCAACGAGTACCCCCGTCGCCAGCGTCGCGAGCGCGGCGAACGACACGAGTCGTGCATCGACGGTCAGGCCGAGCGCGCCGCCCGCGATTCCGCCCGGCAGCGTGAGGCGCGAGAGCGCCTTCGCGGCCGCGCCGAACAGGAGCAGGCCGGCCACGCCGCCCGCCGCGGCGAGCACCACCGTCTCGGTCAGGAACTGTCGCACCAGCCTCCAGCGCGACGCGCCAAGCGCGACTCGCGCGGCGATCTCCCGCTCGCGGTACGCGGCCCGCGACAGGAAGAGGCCGGTGATGTTCGCACACGCCGTGAGCAGGACGAGCGCGACGACGGCTCCCAGCACGGCGATGAAGCGGACCACGCCACTGCGTGCCTGCGCGGGAAGGGCCGCCGACTGCGCGGGGCGCGGGGTGCTCATCCGCAGGATGTCTTCGTGCCGCCAGTCGGGCATTGCGGCGGCGAGGCTCGACGTGATCGCCTCCTGAGCCTGGGCGAACGTCGCGTTCGGTGCCAGACGGCCGACGACGGAGATCCATTGCCAGTTGGGCGAGTCGAAGCTCAGCGATCGCATGGAGGACGGCGCGATCGCGGGCCACGTGCCCAGTGGGATCCAGACGGCAGGAGCCGTGCCGAGGTGGAGCGTGCGAAAGCCCGGGGCGACAACGCCGACCACGGTCAGCGACGCGCCGTTGACCGCAATCGTCTGGCCGAGAACCGTCGAGTCCCCTCCGAATCCGCGTCGCCAGTGGTCGTGCGTGAGCACGGCCACGGGTGGAGCGCCCGGAGCATCATCGAGATCGCTGAGAACGCGTCCCAGCGCGGCGCCGACCCCGATTACCTGGAAGAAGTCGCCGGACACCAAGGCGCCTGTCACGTGCTCGGCGGCCGACCCGCGTCCCAGCGCCATACGGCGCTCGCTGATGCCCGCGAGCGACGCGGTGGTCACCCCCCTGCGCAGCTCGAGTAGCGCGGGATGCGACACGACGTCGCCAAGCTCGAACAGTCGTTCCGGTTCGTGCACTCCGCTGACAGGGTGCAGGACGACGCCGTTGACGAGCGAGAAGAGCACCGCGTTCGCGCCGAGGGCAAGCGCGAGCGTGGCGACCACGGCGGTCGTGAAAGTGGGCGCCTTCCGGAGCTGCCGGAGCGCGTAGCGCACGTCGGCGGCCGCGTCCGCGAGCCAGCGCGTGCCGCGGCCGTCGCGATGGGCTTCCTTTACGCGATCGACTCCGCCGAAATCGGCGATCGCGCGGTGGCGGGCTTCCGCGGGCGCGAGCCCGCGGCCGAGATTCGCCTCGGTTTCACTTTGGAGGTGAAAGCGAATCTCTTCGTCCAATTGCCGCTCCACCGCACCTGGACGCAGCAGCGAACGAACCCAGAGCCCGATTCTCTTGAGCACCACCGGCTCTCCTGTCGAAACGGACAGAACGGTAGGCCGAGAGAGTTCGGATGTCAAGGAGCGCGGGGAATCGCAGTGCCGGCGACTCGCGCATGCATGTCCCGACGCCACTGACTGCGCCATCGCGGCCCTTGGCTGCGCCGGACGCGCCGCCGGCGGAGAAGGCGTTGCCCTCCTCGCCACCGGCGCCGTAGTGTAGCCCATGCCTGACTCCACTCCGGCCGGACCACCCGCGGGAGGACTCGCGGCGCGCCTTCTCTCCCTCGACGTCGTGCGGGGAGCGGTGATGGTGCTCATGGCCATCGACCACGTGCGCGTGTACTCGGGCCTGCCCGCGGGCGGTCCGACCCCGGGAATCTTCTTTACGCGGTGGATCACGCATTTCGTCGCGCCCGCGTTTGCGTTCCTCGCGGGAACTGGGGCATTCCTGCACGGCAGGAAGCTCGGTGATCGCGGTGCGCTCGCGCGGTTCCTGGTCGTCAGGGGCGTCTGGCTGATACTGCTTGAACTGACGGTCATCCGCATCGCGTGGACCTTCAACTTCGACTTCGCGCACTATCTCCTCGCGGGCGTGATCTGGATGCTCGGCTGGTGCATGATCCTGCTGGCCGGTCTGATCTGGCTGCCGCTGCCGGTGATCGCGGCGGTCGGCCTCGTGATCGTCGCGGGGCACGACATCGTCGATCCTTTCATTCCGTCCCTCGTGCCGGTCCTGCGGCAGAGCTCGTGGGCGTGGATCTGGCAGTTCCTGTATTT
>DASZZO010000176.1:0-3666 GCA_035544915.1 Gemmatimonadaceae bacterium
GGCAAGCTCGACCCCGTGATCGGGCGCGACGAGGAGATTCGCCGCGTCATCCAGGTGCTGTCACGCCGCACCAAGAACAATCCGGTTCTCATCGGCGAGCCCGGAGTGGGCAAGACCGCAATCGCCGAAGGCCTCGCGCAGCGCATGGTGAACGGCGACGTGCCTGAGTCACTCAAGAACAAGACGCTCGTCGCGCTCGACATGGGAGCGCTGATTGCCGGCGCCAAGTACCGCGGCGAATTCGAAGAGCGTCTCAAGGCCGTCCTCAAGGAGATCACGAGCAGCGAAGGACAGTTCGTCGTGTTCATCGACGAGATGCACACGCTGGTGGGCGCAGGCAAAGCCGAGGGCTCCATGGACGCGGGCAACATGCTGAAACCGATGCTCGCCCGCGGCGAGCTCCGCGTCGTGGGCGCAACGACTCTCGACGAGTACCGCACGCACATCGAGAAGGACGCCGCCCTCGAGCGCCGCTTCCAGCCGGTGTATGTCAACGAACCGACGGTCGAGAACACGATCGCCATCCTGCGCGGGCTCAAGGAGCGGTATGAGTCCCATCACGGCGTGCGCATCACGGACGGCGCAATCGTCGCCGCGGCCACGCTGAGCAATCGCTACATCGGTGACCGCTTCCTTCCCGACAAGGCCATCGACCTCGTAGACGAGGCCGCGAGCAGGCTGCGCATCGAGATCGATTCGCTGCCGCAGGAAATCGACGAGGTCGAGCGGCGAATCGTGCAGCTCGAGATCGAGCGGCAGGCGCTCCAGAAGGAGAAGGACCCCGCGTCGAAGGAACGCCGCGCGGTCATCGAGAAGGAGATGGCGATGCTGAAGGAGCAGGGCGCCTCGATGAAGGCCCAATGGCAGAACGAAAAGAACGCGCTCGGCGAGGTGGGCAAGCTCAAGCAGCAGATTGAAGAGGCGCGCACAGAGGTGGAGCGGGCGACACGTGCTGGCAACCTCGGCAAGGCCGCAGAGATCCAGTACGGCACCATTCCCGCGTTCGAAGCGAAGCTTCGCGAGACCGAATCCAGGCTCGCGTCCCAGCAGCAGGGGGGTGCGCGGTTCCTCAAGGAAGAGGTCGCTGCCGAGGACATCGCGGAGATCGTCGCCAAATGGACCGGCATTCCCGTCACGCGGATGATGGAGAGCGAGAAGGAGCGGCTCACCAAGCTCGAGGCCGAACTCGCCCGGCGCGTGGTGGGACAGGACGAGGCCGTGCGCGCCGTGGCGGACGCCGTCAGGCGGTCCCGCGCCGGGCTGCAGGATCCCAACCGGCCCATCGGCTCATTCATCTTTCTCGGTCCCACGGGGGTCGGGAAGACCGAGAGCGCACGCGCGCTCGCCGAGTTTCTCTTCGACGATGAGCAGGCGATGGTGCGCATTGACATGTCGGAGTACATGGAGAAGCACGCCGTGTCGCGATTGATCGGTGCGCCTCCCGGCTACGTTGGCTACGACGAGGGCGGGCAGCTCACGGAGGCCATCCGCCGCCGGCCGTATGCGGTGCTCCTGTTCGACGAAATCGAGAAGGCGCATCCCGATGTGTTCAATATCCTGCTGCAAATCCTCGACGACGGCCGCCTGACCGATTCGCAGGGACGCACGGTGGACTTCCGCAACACCGTCATCATCATGACGTCGAACATTGGCAGCACGTGGATTCTCGAGCAGGGCACCGGCGACTGGGCGCAGGTGGAGAAGCAGGTGACGCAGGCATTGCGCGCGCACTTCAAGCCGGAGTTCCTCAACCGCGTCGACGACATCATCATCTTCCGGCCGCTGACGCAGGAGCACATCACGCACATCGTGGACCTGCAGCTTGGGCGGATGGACAGGCTTCTCGCGGACAAGAAACTCACGCTCGACGTCACACCAGAAGCAAAGACGTTGCTGGCGAGCGAGGGCTACGACCCGGCGTTCGGCGCCCGCCCGCTCAAGCGTGCCATCCAGCGCCTCGTGCAGAATCCGCTGGCAATGGCCCTCCTCGAAGGTCGCTTCGAGGAGGGCGACCGCGTACGGGTGACCGCACGCGGCAAGATGCTCGAGTTCGAAAAGGCGTAACCGGCGCTATTTCGTCCGAACGAGGATGAGTTGCACCAGCGCCGGCACCGGGCCGCCGGCTGACGTCGGCGTAATCCCGGCAATCGTGCTGCCACTCACGCCAAACCGCGCGTAGCCACTTCCTCCGGTTGTCAGGCTGAACGCCGCCGGCGACCCATCCACGAGGCTCTTGATCGCCAATGGGAACCGGGGAGTGCCGGCCGCGTCCTTGTTGATTTGCGGAAGGATGCTCCGGAAGTTCCAGCTCGGGAAAGAGTATCTGGGATCGATGGGCACACCCGTGTCATCGAAGAACTGCGCTATTACTTGCTGGCGCACTGCGACGGTGATGTCCGCAAAGACGCTGCCGAACACGCTATTGAAGATGGGAATCCCGTTCGGTTCAGGATCATTCGGCACGAGGGGTGGCACACTGATCGGCGAGTCGACCAACGCGTGCAGGTATGTGCTTGCCGGATTGGGTGCCATGTCGAGCACGTAGCGTAGCAGCTCCCACGTCGCCCCGCGCGTCGCCAGGCTGTCGTTTGGCACGTACGGGGAGTTGATGTCCGGGTCCTTCATATAGGTCGACAAGCGACCAAGGTTCTGAACCTGGTACGCGTTTATCGCGTCGAGCCGCGCCTGCGTTCCAGCTACCGTGGTAAGGTTCAGATTCTGCTTTGGTGCGAAACCCGTAACGCGGTAGTAGAGCAGTTCTTCGGCGAGATGGCTCATGCCCTCGTTGAGCCACGTGTCCATGAAGTCCACGTTCGCCGTCGTCACATAGATTCGGCGCGATGCGTTGATCAGGTGCTGAAACTCGTGCGCAAGCGTCCCGATCGTGCTCTTGAGAAGGGCCGCCTTGTCCTTGAAAAAGACATTGAATTGGCCGTTCGGGTCCACGACAGGCAGGTAGAACATCTCGCCTTCGTTGCTCGTTGCGCACGCGCCCACGGCGGCGGTGGCGGTGCGCGGGAAGAGATCGCGCGGAAAGAAAAACCCGCCGATAAAGCCGCTGGTACTGGGCGTGTTGAGCGGGGTGAGCTGGTTGACCGCCGTCGTGAAGAACAGCACGATGCGCCCATTGCTGTCCATGTCGGACGGCTTGCCGAACGCGGCCGTGTCGAGCGGGAAGATCAACGTGTCAAACGTGACGGCGATGCTCTGGTACTCGGCGTCGGTGAACCCGCCCGCCGGCGCACTGCTGTCCACCACGACGATGGCCGTGTTCGATACGGCGGCCACCCGGCTTCCGCGTGCCTGTTCGTTCGTGCACCCATTGCGGCCGTTGGAGTTGAGCCTGATCGGCGTGCCCACCGTGGGTGTTGCACCGAGCCCACGGATGGCGGAGATCGGGCCGGGCGTGCGGACCGCGGCGATCTGGAAGGCCCCACCCCAGTGCGCGCGCATCAACGGACGCAGTTCAGTCTGCTCGATGCGGCGAAGACGCTGTTCGAATGCGGCGCGCACATTCGGTGAGCCAGGGGCTCCGAGGCCCGACGCCGATGCGGTCGACGCGAGCAGCGGAGGCCCGGAGGCGGCAATGGCATTCGTCGACGCGATGGAGACTGGCACGCTGGCACGCGGCCGGCGGGGGCTGCTGCCAGGCACCAACCCGGTATC
>DASZZO010000177.1:0-13982 GCA_035544915.1 Gemmatimonadaceae bacterium
CAGGCCGTAGTGCGCCCCTGCGAGCAAAGGGTCGACCTCCAGCGCCCGCCGATAGCATCGCACGGCTTCGTCAAGGCGGCCGACCCTCGAAAAAGCGATCGCCATGTTCTGAAGGACGCGCAAGTCGTTGGGCGTGTCGCGCAGCGCCAGGCGGTATGACGTCAGCGCCGCGTCGTAGTCGCCCTGACGCTCGAGCACCAGAGCCTCGCTCAAGTAATCGAGGCGCTTTGCCTTGACCTCGCTCTGGGACTTGCCGCCGAGCAGGCGGCTCAACCAGGACATGCGTGTGGAGGTACCCTTGCAAGAGACGCGCCGAGCCCGCTGGTAGGCTCAAGGTATTCTTCGCCCAAAGGGGGGGCAACCAAGGTACCACCGCGCCCGGCTCCGACATAGCTTCCTCTCCGAGCGAGGAGAGCGCAGTGGCGGCGTCAAGCGTCGTGGTCTGCCGCCAGCCGAAGTGGTCTCTTACATGTGGCTCGCAATGCCCAGGAAAAAGCAACCCTCACGTTCGACCAAGGAAACTTTCATCGTCGATTGGCCGCTCTTCGGCGAGCTGTCGCGCGCGCTGGCCCTTAAGGTGGCCCGGGAGTACAACCCGGAGCTCGTGGTCGGCGTTGCGACAGCCGGTGTGGTTCCCGGTGCAGTTGTGGCGGCGATTCTCGACCGGCCATTTCATTCCATACTCGTCAGCCGGCGCTACAGCACGGAGCGCATTCGGGCCACGCCAGCCGTCTTCGGCGCCGCCCCTGCCGAAGTGCGCGGCAAGCGTGTGCTGATCGTGGACGAAACCTGCGATTCGGGGGACACGCTGCGGCTCGCCATTGCCGCCATTACCAATGCCGGCGCCGCCGAGGTACACACGGCCGTAAGCTTCAGGACGGGCCAGTTCGAACCGGACTTCCATGCGCTGCACACCGAAAGTTCGATTGTGCTGCCGTGGGACAAGGAGATCCTGGTGGAGGGCGAGTTGGTTCCCAATCCGAAGTACGGCTGATCCCAAGCGGGTCGTCTCGTCCAGGCTACGCCAGCTGGGTCGCCGCTTCGGCGTAACTCATTCCCCCCGCCATGCGCTCGTACAGGTGACTCATCACTTCGGCCGATCCGATGAGGAACCTGCATCGATGGCTTCCATTGGAGCGACACTCAGTCTCCAGGACGGCCAGCGGGGCCGCGGCAGTGCGGCCGAAGAAGTCCGCAAGTAGACCCGTGGTGTAGTGGCACGACGGGTATTGCATTGCAGTCGTCGGGTCCGCCTCCGCCCAGTCCTCGGTGTCTACCATCGCTACAACGTCATGCAGCGGGGTAATGGCGAGGGTACCCCATCCGGCCTCGAGAAAGAACCCCGCGGCGGCCGTCTGGAAGGCCTGTGGATCGAGGTATTCGGGCTCGGGCATGCCACGCGCCGAGAGCCAGTCACGGAAGGCCCGAAACATCGACTCGCCCCCGGCGTATCCGGCTTCCTGGAGGACGGTGGCGCCGGCGTCACCCCCATCGCGAATGAGCGCCGCGCGCAGCGCCGCGAGCGATGAAAGGGGGAAGGTGAGGAGCTGCGACTGTGCGAAGTCCACTGGGGTCGCCCCGCGAGGATGAGGGAAAGCGTTATCGCTTGAGGCGGCGCAGGAGCTCCGTCTCGTCAATCGTTTCGATGCCGAGTGCCCTGGCCTTGTCGAGCTTGCTGCCGGCGTCGGCGCCCACCACGAGCACGTTCGTCGCCTTTGATACCGAGTCAGTCACCTTGCCGCCGGCCGACTGGATCAGGTCCTTGGCTTCCGGCCGGCTCAGCGTCGGCAAGGTCCCTGTGATGACGACCATCTGTCCTCGAAAGGCACTCGATACGGATGCCTTTCGCGGTTCATCCATGCGCAGCCCATGCTTGCGCAACCTCCTCAGCAACTGCCGGACCCGGGTGTCGTCGAAGTACTCGCGCACCGATACCGCGATCGTTGGGCCGATACCGTGCACCGCCTCGATCTCCTCGAGCGAAGCCGATTCGAGCGCATCAAGGGAAGCAAATCGCCGGGCGAGGAGCTGTCCGGCCTCGGTTCCCACATGACGTATGCCGAGCGCGACCAGCAGGCGCGAGAGCGGTTGGGCCTTGCTCGCCGCGATGGCGTCCACGAGCGCATGCGCGCTCTTCTCGGCAAACCGCTCCATCTCTGCAATATCGGTCGCCTGCAGATCATACAAGTCGCCCACATCGCGGATCAGTCCGGCTTCGAGCAGCTGCTCTATCCGGGCGTAGGAAAGACCCTTGATGTCCATGGCCCCGCGCGAGGCAAAGTGCACAATCGCCTCGAGGCGTCGCCCCGGGCACAGGTCGTTGACGCAGTAGAGGTCTTTGTCGCCTGCGCGTACGGGCACGCCGCATGCCGGGCATGCCCTGGGAATCTGCGGCGGCGGCGGCGGATTCTTCTTGTCCCGTTTTTCGGGCACCGGCCCGATCACCTGTGGGATCACGTCCCCGGCCCGTTTGAGCATCACCATGTCTCCAACCCGGAGATCCTTCTGCTTCACCAGCTCGAAGTTGTGAAGCGTGGCCAGGCGCACCGTCGTGCCTCCAACATCCACAGGGTCAAGGACGGCGTACGGATTGATCTTTCCAGTTCGGCCGACGTTCACCTCGATGGCCAGCAGCCGGGTCTCAGCGATGTCGGGAGCGAACTTTCGCGCGATGGCCCAGCGCGGCTCGCGGCCCGCGTCTCCCAGCTCCATCTGCACCGCGAGCGCGTCGACCTTCACCACAATGCCGTCGATCCCGAAGTTGAGTTTCGGGCGGATTTTCGTCTCGATGTCGTGCGCGTGTGCGTGGATCTGGGCGAGTGACTTGCAATGCACGTGGTGCGGCGCGACCGGAATGCCCCATGACTTCAGAGTGCGCAACAGCTCGGTCTGCGTCCTGAAGGGCGCGGGCTCGGCACCGGGCGTTGCGAACGCATACCCGAAAAAGCGCAGCGGACGACTCGCGGTGACCGCCGGATCGAGCTGCCTCAACGACCCCGCGGCCGAGCTTCGGGGGTTTGCGAACACCGGCTCGCCCCGCATCACGCGCTCCTCGTTCAGCCGTTCGAACCCGTCAAACGGGAAATACACCTCACCACGAATCTCGATCAGCGGCGGATACCCCGTGCCGCGCAGTGCCAGCGGGATCTCCCGGATGGTGCGCAAGTTCGCCGTGACGTCCTCACCCACCATGCCGTTTCCCCGGGTTGCGCCGGTGGCGAGCACCCCGTCGCGGTATGTCAGGCTGACAGCTATTCCGTCGATCTTGAGCTCCACGGAATAGCCGGCTGAGCGAGCCGCACTGCCAACGATCCGCGCGGCCCGCGCATCCCACTCATCCACCTCGGCATCGGTGAACGCGTTGCCGAGCGAGATCATCGGCACCAGGTGGGCGTGCTTGGCGAACGATGACGCGGGCTCTGCGCCAACCCGCATCGTCGGCGAATCGCCGGTGCGCACTTCCGGGTGCTTCCGCTCGATCTCCTGCAGCTCGCGAAAGAGTGTGTCGTACTCGCGGTCGGAAATCGTCGGGCGGTCGAGCACGTGGTAGTCATGCGAGGCCTGATCCAGGCGGCGCCGCAGTTCGGCGGCGCGCTGCGCGACCTTCACCCCCTGGCCTCCTCGTCAATCACGTGCAGGGCCACACCCACGAGGCGCTCCAACTCCTCGTCCGACGCCTTCGGGCGGAAGGCCTCCGACCGCTGCTGGTCCTCGCCTTCCGCAAAGCGATCGATCAGCCGGCGGAGAAATGCGAGCAGCGCAACGCGGTGACGTTCCGACCGACGCAGCTCGTCGGGTTGTGGCCGCGGCGCGCGCTGCATCATCTCGAATCGGTGGGCGTTCCCGAGTGCCTTCGCAGCGAGGTCGGCGATCACCTGGCAGAAGCGTACATCGGCGTCACTGAAGGGCGTGGCGTCGCGCTCGGTGCGCAGGAAGATCGCGCCGATCACGCCCTGTCGCCATCTGATGGGCACCACGATGATCGAGCGCACGTTGCGGGACCCGAGAAGGTCCCGCACCGCCCGCAGCATTGGATCGTTCAATGCATCGGCCACAAACACGGTCTCGCCCGATTCGAACGCCTTCTTGAGTTCCGGATACCGCTCGAGATCCACCACGAGATTGCGGATGGACGGGTCCTCGTAGCTTGCCACCAGGCGCACCTCGCTCCGGTCGCCAGCAAGGAAGATCGAGCAGCGGTCAAGCCCGAATGACTGTCCGAGCTTCTTTGAGATCGTCTGCAGGATGTCCGCGAAGTGCAGCGACGCGCTGATGTCCTCCAGAATCTCGACGATCGCGAGCAGGTTGTCGCGCTCACGCACGAGATCGGCCACGCGCGCCTCGAGGCGCGACACGTCAGCGGCAACGCCCGCCTCCTGCGGTGCACCGTCCGCCTGCGGTTCCGACGCCGGATCGGGCGACGACGCGTCGGTCCCGCTCACAGTTTCCTCTGCCGGTCGATCGCCTGTTTCTTGTACAGTTCGTCGTTGTACTCGCGCGCGGGCGCCCTCGCGATCCAGTCGAATTGTTGCGCGGCTCTGACCTTGTCCCCACGGTCGGCGTAGATCAGTCCCAGATCGAGATGGTGCACGATGCGGTCCGGGTCGACCTGCACCGACTTCTCCAGCAGCCGTTGCGCTTCGTCCCAGCTCGCGAGCGAGAAGACGCCGGCACCGAGGAATGTCCGCGCGATCGCGCGAGCGAAACCGTTGACGCGCATGATTTCGGCGTTCCACATGCCGAGCACATGCAGTGCGCCTGCATGAGTCGAGTCGAGCGCCAGCGCCGCGAGGGCCTCCGAGCGAACGATCTTGGAAAACTTGATCCGGTCCATCGTTCCCACGCTCAGCGCCTTGCGCCCGAACGCACGCGCGAGCGAGAAGTGCCCCTCGGCGTCGCGCGGGTTTGCCGCGATTGCGTCTTCCGCATGCTTCCTGGCGCTGTCGAGCAATGCCTCCTGCCCGCGCCCCTTGCTCATGGACTCCGCCACGTCCACCTCGGAGCGCGAGGCTTTCCAGAGCGCCTCGTAGTTCTTAGGTTCGACCAGGAGCGCCTGCTTGAAATGGTCGAGGGCACTCGGCGCCCGGCGCTCGGCGTAGTCGTGATCTCCGAGCGCAATCTGCTCCGATACCGGGAGACCTTGCGCCGAAAGCGCCCGTGCCGGCGCAAGAAGCGCGAGTCCGGAACACAAGAGCGAAGCGGCAATTCTCCAGCGAGTCCACATGCGCGACTGCTCCCGATACGTGTGCGGCCGGTGTGAAAACCTAGGCGGCGCGGGCGTCCTGGGTCAATGACGCTGCGCGATCTGATCGAGCGCAAGCGCGACGGTGGGCAGATCCCGTCCGGGGAGTGGCACGCTTTCGCTCGCGATCTCGCCGCCGGCGCCTTGCCCGACTACCAGGTGGCCGCGCTGCTCATGGCCATCTACTTCCGCGGCCTCTCCGACGAGGAGACCCTCGCCCTCATGGAAGGCATGCTGGAGAGCGGAAAGACGCTCGACTTGCGTCACCTCACCATCGGGCGCGTGGACAAGCACTCCACCGGTGGCGTCGGTGACAAGGTGTCGCTCGTTCTCGCACCGCTCGTCGCGAGCTGCGGTGTGGCGGTCCCGATGATCTCGGGGAGGGGACTGGGGCACACCGGCGGCACGCTCGACAAGCTCGAGACGATTCCCGGCTTCAACACGCGGCTCTCGCTCGCCGCTGCGGCGGCCCAGGTGGAGCGGCTGGGGTGCGCGCTGATCGGCCAGACGGGCGAAATCGCGCCGGCCGACCGCAGACTGTATGCACTGCGCAACGCGACCGGCACCATCGCGTCGATTCCGCTCATCGCCGCAAGCATCATGAGCAAGAAGCTGGCCGAAGGACTGACCGGACTCGTGCTTGACGTCAAGACCGGGGCCGGCGCGTTCCTGCCGAGCACTGACGAGAGCATCCGGCTGGCTCAGGCGATGATCGCGCTGGGCGCGCGCCACGGATGCCCCGTGGTGGCCCTGCTGACCAGCATGGACTCCCCGCTCGGCATCGCCTGCGGGAATGCGATCGAGGTGGAGGAGGCGGTCGCGACGCTCGCAGGCGGAGGTCCGGGCGACCTGCGCGAACTCACGCTCATGATCGGGGCCGAGATGCTCGTGCTTGGCCGCGCGTCATCCGACCTCGCGGTGGCGCGCGCGCGGCTGGAAGCGGCCATCGAGAGCGGCGCGGCGCTGGAGAAACTGCGCGCGATCGTACAGGCGCAGGGCGGCGACCCACGTGTGTGCGACGAGCCCGCTGGCGTGCTGCCTCAGCCAGTGCTTCGCCTGGCATACGTCGCCCCCCGAAGCGGCCTGGTGCAGCGTGTGGACCCGCGCGCGGTGGGGCGCGGAATCACCGCGATGGGCGGCGGGCGCAACACCGTGGAGGATACGATCGACCCGTCGGCGGGGTTCCTGATCACGGCACGCCCCGGCGATCGCGTGAGCCGCGGTGACACCCTCGCGACAATCCTGGCGCGCGACGAACCAACCGCGGCTGCCGGGCGCGCGGCACTCGACGCGGCCTTCGTGATCGGTACCGCGCCCCCGGCGGCCGCGGCGCTGTACACGCATCGCGTGACTGCGACGCGCATCGAGCGCCTGCACGGGCCGCAGCTCACGCCACCGGTGTCGTTCAATTCGCCAAGCGACTGACGTCAGGCGTCCGCCAGCGCGGACGCTCGGCTGGCTGTTCTGTTATTTTGTTTCCGCGCGGAACTCTCAAGACCGGAGGTACGTCGTGGATAAACGGTTCACGCATCTCGCGGCGCGCGGCGCGCTTGGCGTGGCTGCCGGCGCCGCCATGCTCTACCTGGCACTCATCTATTTCTTTTCACCCACGGTTACCGGCGGTGGGCCGGGCGCGCGGGGTGGCATCGATCACGTCGGCTGGTATGCCCTGATCGTCGCGATGGCGGTACCGGTGGCGCTGCTCGCCGGTGTTCATGTGGCGTTCGCCAGGCAGCTGCGGAATGGGCCGAAACCGATGCACTGAGCCCTGCGCACGGTGAACGTGCCGACGGGAGGTTCCCCGGTCGGGCCGGTATCAGATATCCAGGTTCGAGGCGAATCTGGCGTTGGCCTCGATGAAGAGCCGCCGCGGCTCCACCTCGTCTCCCATGAGCGTCTGAAAAAGCTGGTTTGCCACCACCGCGTCCTCCATTGTCACCTGGAGAATCGTGCGCGTGGTCGGATCCATGGTTGTCTTCCAGAGCTGGTCGGGGTTCATCTCGCCAAGGCCTTTATAGCGCTGGATGCCGATGTTTGCCTTGCCCTCGCCGTTGCCAAGCCGTTTCGCGATCTCGTCGCGTTCAGCCAAGTCATACGCGTAATACTCTTCCTTCCCCTTAGCGACGCGGAAGAGTGGCGGTTGTGCGATGTAGACGAATCCCGACTCGAGCAGCTGCGGCATCTGCCGGTGGAAGAACGTGAGCAACAGCGTGCGGATGTGCGCGCCGTCGACGTCGGCGTCCGTCATGATGATGATCTTGTGGTAGCGCGCGTTCTCGATGGAGAACTCGTCCTCGCCAATCCCGGCGCCGATGGCCGTGATGATCGTCCTGATCTCCTCGTTCGAGAGGATCTTGTCGATGCGGGCCTTCTCCACGTTCAGGATCTTGCCGCGCAACGGCAGGATCGCCTGAAACATGCGGTCGCGTCCCATCTTGGCTGAGCCGCCCGCGGAATCGCCCTCTACCAGATAGATCTCGCACATGGCGGGATCGCTCAGCGAGCAATCCGCGAGCTTTCCAGGCAGGTTTCCGACGTCGAGCGCCGACTTCTTGCGGGTGAGGTCGCGCGCCTTGCGCGCCGCCTCGCGCGCGCGCGCGGCCGAGAGCGCTTTTTCGATGACGATGTTGGCGACGCGCGGATGCTCCTCGAGGTACGACGCCATCCACTCGTTTACCATCGTCTTGACGGCACTCTCAACCTCGGAGTTGCCGAGCTTGGTCTTGGTCTGCCCTTCGAACTGAGGCTCACGCACCTTCACGGACAGCACGGCCGTCAGCCCCTCGCGCACGTCCTCGCCTGAGAGCTTGAGGTCCTTGTCCTTCTTGGCCCACGACGACTTGTCCAGATGCTTGTTGATCACGCTCGTGAGCGCCGACTTGAATCCCGTCAGGTGCGTGCCACCCTCGTGCGTGTTGATGTTATTCACGAACGAGAAGACCGTCTCGTTGTAGCCATCATTGTATTGCAGGGCAATCTCGATGCCGATGTCCTCCTTCTCGCCATCGAGGTACAGGATCTCAGGGTGCAGGTTCTTCTTGTTCGCGTTGAGGAACGCAACGAACTCCTTGAGGCCGCCTCTCGCGTGGTATGTCTCCTCGCGTTCACTGCCGGCGCGCTCGTCCTTGAGCGTGATGGACACGCCCTTGTTGAGGTACGACAGCTCGCGCAGGCGTGACTGGATGGTCTCCCATTCGAAGTGCAGGACCGTAAAGATCTGGTCGTCCGGCTTGAACCACACCTTCGTCCCGGTCTCCTTGCCGACAGACTTGCTGATGACCTCCAGCTTGCGCACGGTGTCGCCGCGCCGGAACTCCATGAAGTGTTCCTTGCCGTCGCGCTTGACCCATACCTTGAGCGTTTCCGACAGCGCGTTGACCACGCTCACGCCGACGCCATGGAGCCCACCCGACACCTTGTAGCTGCTCTTGTCGAACTTGCCGCCGGCATGCAACACGGTCATCGCGAGTTCGACGCCCGGGATCTTCTCGACCGGATGAATGTCCACGGGGATGCCGCGCCCGTTGTCCTCAACAGTGATCGAGTCATCGGGGTGGATGGTGACGCGCACACTGTCGCAGTAACCGGCCAGCGCTTCATCAATCGAGTTGTCGACGACTTCGTACACCAGGTGATGCAGGCCGCGCTCACTCGTGCTTCCGATGTACATGCCGGGGCGCTTGCGTACGGCCTCGAGCCCCTTGAGTACATGAATATCCGATGCACCGTAACTCGAGGCAGCCGCGTCGTTCGTCTTTGCCATTGTGTGGGGACAGAGTGTTTCGTGCGGCGAAAAACGACGAGTTCGCGACCCTGATCCGGGCGCGAAGAAATGCCGAAATCGGCCTGCTGGGTCAGACCCTGGATTTTAACGATCAGCGCACGAAAACGCAACCGTCAAATCACGGCGCAAAACACTCCCGGGCAACGACTTACCGGAGCAACTCCCAACGGATGCGTTTGATCGGTTCCCGGCCCGGATGGGCGTTGATTTTTGCGAGGAGCGTGCGATCCATCATCGAGAGCTCGGTCATCCACCCGTGCGTCTTCACTCCCACGAACAGCGTGCCATCTTCCGTGACCTGGCGCGGCTCCGTGACACTCGCGATCTGCGGCCCGACGATGGATGCCCATTCGACAAGCACCTGCGCCCGTTCCACCCGCTTGTCGAGTCCCTTCTGGCGAAGAAAGTTCTTGAGGACCTCGCGAATGGGCACCGGCTTTCCGCCGGTGTCGCTCATGCCGTCACCTCTGCTGCGAGGGCTCACGGGTCACATCTTCCGCACAACGCCGTCTGTCACTCGCCATCGCTCCAGGCGAATGAATGCCGCAGGGATTTCCTCCTCACGGGGGACGCAAAGCAGGGTCTGGCCCACTCCTCCTGCGGAGATTTCGTCGAGAAGCTCCAGCACGCGCGAGGCACGACGGCGGTCGAGTTCCGCGAAGGGATCGTCGAGGAGCAAGAGTGGTTGTGCGTCCGCGGGCTGGCGCAGCCTTGCGGCCTCGAGCAGCCGCAAGGCGATCGCCGCGGTCCGCTGCTGGCCCGCGGACCCAACGAGGCGAAGGTCGCGCCGGGCGAGCGTCAGCGAGAGGTCGTCGCGATGGGGGCCGGCATGCGTGACGCCGCGCCGCGCGTCGAGCTCGCGCCCGCCCGCGAGCGCTCGCGCAAGCGCCGCGGCCAGGTCCGCATTCTCGTCGCCATTCACCAGCGGCGACTCGTACGCTATCCCCATCGGGTCCCGCTCACCGATGGTGGCGCAAAGCCTGCTGAACTCTGCCGCGATGCTGCGCACCCAGTCGCGGCGCTCCTCCAGCAGGACGGCGCCGTGTGTCGCCAAGGCAGGTTCCCAGGCGGCGACCGTTCCATTGCGGGCATCGGCCCGCGCGAGATGGCGGAGTGCCGCGTTGCGCCGCGCGAGAGCGGCACGGTAGTGCCGAAGCGCCGCGAGGTAGCGCGCGGAACTCAGGGCCAGCGCGATGTCCAGGTAGCGGCGCCGCGTAGCCGGCGGGCCCCACACGAGCGCAACATCCGCCGGCGAGAAGCACACCGACGGAATCGCGCCGAGCGCGTCGGTCAACCGCGGCGTCTCGACACCGTCGAGCGTCACGCGCTTGCGGCCAGCGCGGTCCACCCCGACGGACACCCGCGCGGCGCGCGCCTGCCGCGCCTCAGCGGCCACGTGAAGCGCGCCCGATCCGAATCGCAGGAGATCGCGGTCGCGCACACCGCGCATGGAGCGCAACAGACCGAGGTAGGCGATCGCCTCGAGCAGGTTCGTCTTGCCGTGGCCATTGTCACCCACGAGCGCGATGCCGTCGGCGGGCAGCTCGAAGTCGGCGGTCGCAATGTTCCGAAAGTCGCGTATGGAAATGCACGACATCGTGACGCGCGCAGGCGAGAGGGCAGCGGGAGGCGTGTCGCTGGTCATCTCACACCCTCCCTGGCCGCTCCCGGTAGCCGGCAGCGCGAACGCCTCATGTCATGCCCCGCGAAACACCGCGGGCCGCTTCTCGAGGAACGCGCGGGTCCCCTCGCGCATGTCGGCGGTGTCCTCGAGCGATCCAAAGAGGCGTGCCTCGAGCCGGAGGCCGTCGTCGAGGCTCGTATCGAGTCCCGCGTCTACCGCCTCGATCGCACGGGTCAGCGCCACCGGGCCGTTCCTGAGCATGGCACCCGCCATGGCGCGCGCGGTATCCACAAGCGCGTCGCTTGCCACCACCGCATTGGCGATCCCCAGGCGCAACGCCTCCATAGCGTCGATGGTTTCACCCGTAAGGATGAGCTGCATGGCCCTCCCGCGGCCGATGAGGCGCGGTAGCCGTTGCGTGCCGCCGTACCCCGGGATCAGTCCCAGCTTCACCTCGGGAAGCCCGAATGTCGCGGCGCTGGACGCGATGCGCACATGGCAGGCGAGCGCGAGTTCGACGCCCCCGCCCAGGGCGAAGCCGTTTACAGCGGCGATGATGGGCTTTGCCGACCGCTCAATGCGGCGAAAGAGCAGCTGTCCCGTGCGCGCGAACCGCTCGAGTTCCCCCGGCTTCGCAGTCGCCAGGCCGCTGATGTCGGCGCCAGCAACGAACGCCCGCCCCGCGCCGGTGAGGACAACGGCACCCACGTCCGCCCGTGATGACAGCTCGTCGAGCAGCACGCCGAGCTCGCGCATGATCTCGCCGTTGAGGGCGTTGAGTTTGTCGGGGCGGTTCACGGTGACCGTTGCCACCCGGTCAGCGACGTCGATGAGGAAGAACTCGTAGGGCATTGTGAGCGCTGTTCGGGTTTCAGTGAAATCTACGCGCCAGTGACAGCCGACGCGCTCCCGCGCGCGACTCGTTCGCGGGCGGCACGAGCGATATTCTTTCACTGATGAAATGTGTTCTTGCGATTGATCAGGGCACGACCGGCTCGACCTGCCTGGTGATCGCCGCCGACGGCACGGTGAAGGGTCGCGGATACCGCGAACTCACGCAGCATTTTCCCGAGCCCGGCTGGGTGGAGCATGATGCCGATGAAATATTCCGGATTACGATGGACGCCGCGCGAGAGGCGATCGCGGAGAGCGGGCTCGTTCCGGACGCCGTCGGCATCACCAATCAACGCGAAACCGTTCTGCTCTGGGACCGCGCGACTGGCGCGCCACTGGGCCGGGCGATTGTGTGGCAGGATCGCCGGACGGCGGCGCGCTGCGCGGCGCTCGCCCCCCGGCGCGATGCGATCTACGCCGCAACCGGACTCGTCACCGATCCGTACTTCTCCGCCTCCAAGCTCGAGTGGCTGCTCGAGCACCGGCTCGGAGGGGCACGTGGCGGCCTCGACCGCATCGCCGCCGGCACGATCGATAGCTGGCTCGTCTGGAAGCTCACCAATGGGAAGGTGCACGCCACGGATCCGACCAACGCGTCGCGCACGATGCTGTTCGACATCAACACAATGCAGTGGAGTGCGCAGCTCTGCGCGCTGTTCGGGGTGAGCCAGGTGATCCTTCCGGATGTCCGGCGGTCGAGCGGCCCGTTTGGCACCGTCGCCGCTGAGCACTTCGGACACGAGGTGCCGATCCTCGGCGTGGCGGGCGACCAGCAAGCGGCGCTCTTCGGCCAGGGATGCTGGAGCCCCGGGATGAGCAAGAACACGTACGGCACCGGTGCCTTCCTCTTGCTGAACACCGGACCGCCTCGCCCTGTGGGCGGCGGCGGAATGCTCACTGCGGTCGCGTGCGATGCGACTGGTGCCGCGACCTACGCGCTCGAGGCCAGCATCTTCATCGCGGGCGCCGCCGTCCAATGGCTGCGCGACGGACTGGGCATCATTGGAACTGCAGGCGACACGGAGGGGATGGCGCGCTCATTGCGTTCGAACGACGGAGTGTACTTCGTGCCGGCGCTCACGGGGCTCGGAGCGCCGCAGTGGGAGCCGGGCGCGCGCGGCACGATTGTCGGGCTCACGCGCGGTACGACGCGCGAACATCTCGCGCGGGCGGCGCTCGAGGCCATGTGTTACGGCACCGCCGACGTCCTCGCCGCAATGCGCGAGGCCAGCGGCGCCTGGCTCGACGTGCTGCGCGTGGACGGTGGGGCCACGCAGAACTCCTGGTTGATGCAGTTCCAGGCGGACCTGCTCGGCGTTCCCGTGGAGCGCCCCGACGTTATTGAGACGACCGCCATGGGTGCGGGCGCACTTGCGGGAATCGCCGCGGGCGTCTGGCCGGACGCGCAGGCCTTTCTTTCGTCCCGGCAATATCGCCGATTCGCGCCGGGCGGCGGAAGCGCCGCAGCGCAAACGGCACGCGCGGGCTGGCAGCGCGCGGTGCGCGCCGCGGTGGCCTGGGCGCGCGATCAACCTGATGTGCGGCCTGCGTGATCGGGCTGGGCGAACTCTCCCTCTGGATGGCCCTGCTCATGGCTGTGTGGGGCGCCGCCCTCTCCGCGGCCGGCGGTGTGCTCTCGCGCGACGACCTCATTGCGAGCGCTGAACGTGGCCTCGTCGCAGCAACCGGATTCAGCGCGATTTCCGTCGCAGGGCTGTCATGGGCACTCGTCTCGCGCGACTTTGCCCTGCAGTACGTCGCGATGCACACGAGCGAACGGGTGCCCGTGGCCTACAGGATCTCGGCGATGTGGGCGGACCGCGCGGGTTCTCTGCTCCTGTGGACGCTCGTATTGGGGCTCTGTTCCGCGGTCGCGCTTCGCGCTACTCGGGGCGATCGCGTCGCCCGGATCGCTCGCGGCACGAGCGCCGTGGCGCGGACCCCGGGCTCACGGATCGCGACCCTCCTCGGCGGTGCGTTGGCAATCTCGCTCGCTCTCTCCGCGGTCGCCTTGAATCCGTTCGCGGGGCTGAACCCCATACCGGCGAATGGCCGCGGACTGGACCCTCAGCTTCAGGACTGGACCAGGATTCTCGACATGCCATTGCTGATGCTCGGCTGCGGCGCCGCACTCGTCTCGCTCGCGCTCTGCCTGGCCGTGTCGTGGGACGGCGGATTCACGGCCGCGCAGACCCGGGCCGCCCGCGCATGGCCGGTGGTGGCGTTTTGCGCGCTCGCCGCAGGCATCGGATTCCGCCTCGCATGGGCATATACCCACCGCGGTGCCGTGCCGATCGCAGCCTTCTCTCAGGTGCCGTCCGGAACCGTCCTCGCGGCGCTGCTCGCCCTCCTGATGGCTGGAATTGCCCTTGGCGCAGGACCCCGGCGTCCCATTGGCGTGTATCTCGCGACGGCCGGCGTCGTGACACTCGTCGCAG
>DASZZO010000178.1:0-11298 GCA_035544915.1 Gemmatimonadaceae bacterium
GATAAACCCGAACACCAGCCTCAGCGTCGCCACCGACACTCTGGGCTGCCCTTCCGGCAAAGCGGGGGGCCGCACCAGCGGCGGCGACGCGGGCTGCGGCCATGCACTCGGCACGCCCGGCAGGCCCGGCAGGCCCGGCAGGCCCGGCACGCCCGGCAGGCCCGGCAGGCCCGGCACGCCCGGCACGCCCGGCAGCCCGCCATTGCCTGCCGTGACCCCGTCCCCTACCGAACCCGGCGCACTTGCCCGAGGGTCCCCCGTCAGATCCGGCGCCGGCGTAAACTCCGCCTCGTCGAACTTCGGAATCACCGCCGCATCCACCGGCGTGGTGATTCTCCGTTCCGTCTCGCTCGAGTACACGTGGTACCCGATATCATCGCCGTTCGACGCCACATCCAATCCCGACCCCTCGAATCGCACCGCCACCACCGTGATGTTGTCCGGGCCACCGTTCTCGTTCGCCAGGTCGATCATCCGCTTGCACGCGACGGACAGGTCCTTGGTCTCGCTCACGATGCGCGCGATATCCTCGGGACGAATCTGGCCCGAGAGCCCGTCGCTGCACAGCACCAGCACGTCGCCGCGGCGCACCTGCTGGTGGGTGAGATCCACCTTCACCGCGGGCTCCGGGCCCAGGGCCTGCAGGATGATGTTCCGCCGCTCACTCTGCTCGGCCTCTTCCTCCGTGATCTCGCCGGCCTCGACGAGCTTCTGCATCAGGGACTGGTCCTTCGTGAGCTGGCGCGCCACGCCCTGCCGGACGAGATACGCGCGACTGTCGCCCACCTGCGCCAGGTACAGCGTGTCGCCCAGGAATCCGGCGATCGTCGCCGTGGTTCCCATGCCGCGGTTTTCAGGGTGCTCCGTGGAATAGCGATGAATGCGGGCGTTCGCCGCCTCGGCGGATGCCTTCAATGCGCGCGCGAACGTTTCCGGATCCGCGTTGGCCGCCTGGCGCCATCGCGTTTCGAGCTCGCGAATCACGACCTCGGCCGCCATCGCGCTTGCGATCTCGCCGGCCGCGGCGCCGCCCATGCCGTCGGCTACCATGAACAGGGAGCCGCGCTCCCCCGGGCTGTGCGTATTGACGTCGGGCCGCAGTGCGGTCTTCATCTCCGTCAGGTCGGCTACGAGGAACGTGTCCTCGTTGTGCTCTCGCGTGCGCCCCACATCGGTTCGCGCGAAGAGATGGACGGTGACGTCGCCGCGACGGGGTTCTGAGGGTTCCTTCACGCGAAGTCAGGTGAGAGCTGCGGGGGACAGGGGCCCATCTCGTCAATCTCAAAATACGTGCGCACGCAAGCCGGGAGTTCCGGGGCCGTCAGGAAATCTTGCCGCGCGCGCGCGCGCGTCACAAGCTCTTCACGCGCAGCGTCTGGTCGCCAACCAGGATGCGCTGCCCCACGTTCACCGGCTGCTCGCCGCGCGTTGCCACCGCAATGCCGTTCCGGCTCCCGTCGTCGAGCACGATGAACTGCAGGTCTTCGCTGCGGATCTCGGCATGCTTCCCGCTCATCGTCTTGTCATAGGGAAAGACCCAGTCGCCGACGTCGCGGCCGATCTTCACGGTGCGCCCGGGCGAGAGCACCAGGATATCGCGCACACTGCCGTCCGAGCGGAGCTGCGCGAGCGTCGCCACATCGGCGCTTGGCGTAACCGATCCCAGTCGCCGCGTCTGGTCTGCCTCCGGTGGATGCGGCGCGGGGTAGCCCAGCCGCCTGAAGCGAATGAGCTGCGACCCCAGGAGAATCGTGTCGCCGTCCTGCAGTCGGTACGGCTCTTCTATGAATACCCACGTGCCGTTCCGCGACCCCAGATCGCGCACCACCAGCTCCCCATCGCGCAGGCCCGCCTGCGCGTGCAGGGGGCTCATGAAGAGATCGTCCTTGAAGCAGATGTCGGCATTGGTGCGGCCGATCGTCGTGGGATCGCGATCCAGCGTGAACTGCTGGGCGACATTGCCCACCTCATTGAGCAACTCAAGCACCGGTCCGCCCACAGCGCGCCGGGGCTTGAGCGGATTGGTGTTGGGTTCCCCTACGAGCAAGGGCTGCCCCAATGCCTCGCCCGCTGCCGAGAGCGGCACGCCGCACTCGGCGCAGTACTTGTCAGTGCCGAGTTGGATTGGGTGGCCGCAGCTCGGGCACGCTCTCAACATTCCAGCCTCAATGGTCGCAAGCCCCGTGTGTGCGTCGGACGGCGAATATAGGCAGCGGGTCGGGTGGCGGCTAGCCGAGTACGTGGATATGCTTGCGATGTATGCACTTGGTACGCCCTGAAGCGGTCTTTTTGTCGGCGCTGATCGTCGTCGTCGCAGCGTGCACAGCCAATCCCGCACCCGCTACCGGCGTCCCGTCACCCACGTCAACCGGACCACCGTCCCGCGGCCCCGCGGCCGGCGCCGCAGCACGCGAGCGGGCTGGAGCTGCGCGGGCCGGCGACTCCACCTCGGCCGGCAGCCGCCTGCCGCCAATCCCATTTGTCGACGGCCCGCTGCAACTGCGGGTGACCTATCCGCCGCCCAGCCACGCGTTCGCCGCCACGCGGGACTCGAACTTCATTCTCGGCTCTACGGGCTCCGGCCTCGCCATGCTGGCGATCAATGGCGCCAATGTGCCCGTGTACCCCAACGGCGCGTTCCTCGCCTGGCTGCCTGTGCCCTCCGGCGACAACCCTCACTATGAGCTATCGGCCAAGCGGGGCCCAGACTCTGCGGCGATCACCGTCCCGATCACGGTGCGCGCGCCTGTCATGCTCCTCCCTGACACCGGGAAGCTGCTGGTCGATCGGGCCAGCGTCACGCCGGCCGGCCGGCTCATGCTGCGCTCCGCCGAGCGCGTGCGCGTGGCCATCCGCGCACCGCAGGACGCACAAGTGGTGCTGCGCACGGGCGAGGGCGCCGTGCATGCGCTCGCACGCAACACTGGTGTCGCCTGGAGCACGGACGTTGCCGCGGGCGAACTCGCACATGGCGGGTCGGTCGTGGTGCATCGAGGGGCCGATTCCATCGAGGTGAAGACGGCGGCCGTCGCCCTGGTCGACGCAGCCGCGCCGCGATATGCCGAGCTGCTCAACGCCGACGATGCGGCCACGAGCGACACCGACCAGGTGACCATCCTGCGCCCGGCGCCCGAGGGCACCTACAAGTGGTTCCTCTTTCCGGGTACCACGCTCGAAATCACCGGCCAGCGGGCCGGCTACCTTCGCGTGCGTCTCGACGAGCAGCTCGAGGCCTGGGTCGAGCAGCGCCACACGAGGGCCATGCCGGAGACGGCCCCGGCGCCGCGGCGCACCGCAGGCGACGCGCGCGTCATGGTCGGCAAGGGATTCAGCGACCTGCGCATTTCCGTGACAGCGCGGCCGGCCTATCTGGTAGAAGAGGTGTCACCGGCCCAGCTCCGGCTCACGCTCTACGGCGTCTCATCCAATGTCGACAACGTGAACTTCGCCACGAACGACCCGAGCATTCGTGACGTCACCTGGAAGCAGGACACGAGCGATCGCACGATCTTCACGGTCGAGTTGCGGCACGAGCCATTCGGGTACCTCGCGCTCTGGGACCGTGGTTCTTTCGTGTTGCGCGTGCGTCGGCCGCCCGTGGTAAGCGCCGAACGTCCGCTGGCCGGTCGTGTGATTGCAATCGATCCGGGGCATCCGCCCAGCGGGTCCACAGGGCCGACGGGACTCTATGAAGGCGATGCCGTGCTCGAGGTGGCCGAACAGGTGAAGCCGATGCTCGAAGCGCGGGGCGCAACGGTCGTGATGACGCGGACCACGCGAGCCGCGGTGCCGCTCGGTGAGCGAGCAATTATTGCGCGCAGGGCTGGTGCGGAAGTTCTGGTGAGCATTCACCTGAATGCGCTGCCGGACGGGGCGAATCCGTTCCGGATCAACGGGACGGGCACGTACTTCTTTCATCACCATGCGGAGCCGCTGGCGCGCGCGGTGCAGCGGGGGCTCGTGCGCGAGATGGGACTGCGGGACTTGGGTATTAATTACGACAATCTTGCCCTGGTTCGGCCTACCTGGCAGCCGGCGGTGCTGTGTGAGGGAGCATTTGTGATCGTGCCGGAGCAGGAAGCGGCAATGAGGACGGTGGAATATCAGAAGAGGTACGCGTTAGGGATTGTGGAGGGGTTGGAGGAATACTTCCTGGCGTTGCGGAAATGAGAGTCCTCCCAACGCTGCTTGCAGTGCTGCTTGTCGCCCCGCTTGGGGCGCAGGTCGCGCCGTATTTGCATTGGGAGACGATCGGGACCGAGCACTTTCGCGTGCATTTCGCGCCGGGGCTCGAGTATACCGCGCGGCGGGCGGCGGGGAGTGCAGAGCGGGCCTACGGCCGGCTCGCCAGCGAACTCGTGGCGCCGCGGGGGCCGATTGATCTGGCCGTGGCGGACAACGAAGACATTTCCAATGGCTTCACGACCACCTTCCCAACCAACCGCATCATCATCTTCGCGCGGCCTACCGTAGACGCCACGGCGCTCAAGTTTCTCGACGACTGGGTTGACCTCGTGGTGTCGCACGAACTGGCGCACGTCTTTCACCTCGACCGGTCGCGCGGGTGGTGGCGCGTGGGGCAGTGGGTGTTCGGTCGAAATCCGTTCCTCTTTCCCAACCAGTACTCGCCGAACTGGCTGAGCGAGGGGATCGCGGTCTACTACGAATCGCGGCTCACGGGGGCGGGGCGTATCGAAGGGACCGACGACGCAACGATTCTCCGGACGCTGGCGATGGACAGCCGCACGCCACGGCTCAACGCGCTCTCGGCCGCCTCGCTGCGCTATCCGTTGGGCGAGTCGGTGTACGCATACGGAGCAATGCTCGTGGAGCACATAGCGCGTTCGCTGGGCCGCGAGAAGATGCGCGATTTCATCGAAATCAGCGCGGCGCGCACGATACCGTTCCTCTTGAACCGGAACGCAAGAGCCGCGTTCGGCATGTCGTTCGACAGCGCATACGAGGTCCTCAGCGACTCGGTCAAGCGCGACGCGACGGCGGCGCAGACCCGGACCGCCCCGGGCCTGCGCGTGCTCACCACGCGGGGGTGGTTCGCGCAGCGTCTGCGCTGGTCCGACAACACGCACCTCCTCTACGGCAGCAACGACGGGCGCAGCGTGAGTGGCATCAAGGAAGTGAGCACGGCTGGTGGCGCACCGCGCTCTCTCGGGCGGCGCAACTCGCTCGATGTCACGTCGCCGCTCCCGAATGGCGCACGCGTATGCTCCCAACTCGATTTCACCGACCCTTACACGCTGCGCGCGGATCTGTACTACGAACAGAACGGCAATACCACTCGCCTGACGAATGGTGAGCGGATCATGCAGCCCGACGCGAGACTGACCCTGCCCCCGGGCGCCGATGCCGCTCCGGCGCAGTCGTCGGCCTCCGCCGCGGCGGACGACATCACCGTCGTCGCCGTGCAGATCCTTCCGGGCGCCTCGCGCCTCGTGCGTGTGACGGTCGAGGACCCCGGGGACCTCAAATGGCACTCGGGCCGCCGGACGCCCGCCACCGCCCAGCGCATCCACATCGTTCCACTGACCTCCGCCAATCCCGACACCATCTGGAGCGAACCGCGCTTCTCGCACGACGGCACGCGAATCGTCGCCACACGCTGGCTCCGAAACGCGGTCACCGAGATCGTGATTCTCGACTCGGCAGGCAAGATCCTCAAGATCGTGGGCCGCTCGCATTCGGTGAACGGATCGCCGAGCTGGGTGAAGGGCGACACGGCGGTCCTGTTCACGAGCGATCGCTCGGGCCGGCCCGAACTCTATCGCGCATCGCTCACCTCGCCTGCGCTCGAACGCATCGCCACCGTGGGCTCGGCACTCGTCGAGTCGGAACAGTCACCCGACGGCGCGCAGCTGGCCACGCTGCTCTTCCGCGGCGACGGCTACCATGTCGCCACCATGCCGATGCCGGGCCAGGGACTCGCGAAGGTCGATTCCACATCCGTGCTCAGCCCCTCGCACGGCAATACACTTGTCACCTCCACCGCGCCCGCGCGGCCCTACTCCGCGTGGCCCTCGGTGGTCCCGCGCTACTGGCTGCCGGCCCTCGAACGGACGAGCGACAAGCTGACGAGCTTCGGTTTCATCACGAGCGGCAGCGACATCCTGTCGCGGCATGCATACGATGCGACCGTCACCTACGAACCGCAGCGCAAGGAGCCGTCGCTCAATCTCGCGTACGAGTACACCGGCCTCGGCAATCCCGTATTCGCCGTGGGCGGCATTCAGGAGTGGGACCACGCCGGCAACATCACGAGAATCTCGGGACGCGACACGGTAGTAGTGGGCACGCTGCGCCGCCGCCGGCGCTTTCTCAACGTTCAGTTCACCCAGCTCCGCCCGCGCGTCCGCACCAACGCGAGCGTCAGCCTGGGCGGCGAAGTGGAGTTCGCCGACTATCGCAGCGATCCCGCGCCGCTCTTCGACGGGCTCAGGGCAGCCAGCCGCAGCCGATTTGCGGCGCGCGCCTATCCGTCCATTTTCGCGAGCGGCGCCTGGAGCAATGCGCAGCGACCCACGCTGGCGATTTCCCCCGAGAACGGCATCCATGTCTCGCTCACCGCGCGCCGCCGCTGGCGCGCCGACTCGGCGAGCAGCACGGGCAGCAACAGCGTCATTGGAACGGCGGCAGCATACAATGCGCTCGACCTCCCCGGCTTTGCGCACCATGTTCTGGCCGTGCGCGCCGCAGCCGGATGGGCCGATGCAAAGGCCACGAACGAGTTCGACGCCGGCGGCGTCAGCGGCGGCCAGTTCACTGTCGCGCCCGGCGTCGCGCTTGGCAACGGCCGGCGCACGTTTCCCGTGCGCGGCTTCGACGCGAGTTCGCAGCAGGGAATCCGCGCGCTCGCCGGCAGCGTCGAATATCGCGCGCCGCTTTTCCTGCCCTCATCCGGACTCGGCTCGCTCCCGCTCTTCGTCCAGCGCGTGAGTGCCGTAGCCTTCGCCGACGCCGCGACAAGTTGGTGTCCGGGCGGCATCGCCGGCTCGACTGTCTGTCCGAGCGCGGGAACCGCGCGGGAGTGGATGGCGAGCGCGGGAGCCGAGCTGCAGCTCGAAGCCGCGTACAGCTACGACGTGCCGTACCGGTTTCGAATCGGAGCCGCGGTGCCGGTGGCGGGAAGAAAGTATTTCGGCACCCGGAATGTTGCGGTGTACTTCGCGGTGGGATTGGCGTTCTGAGCCCATTGCATTGGAGCGGTGGATGCTTTGCCGCCAAGCCAAGGACCCCATGACAATCCACCCGTCCGCCTTCATTCACGAATCCGCCGTCGTCCTCGGCAACGTCAGCCTTGGCGAACACGTCAGCATCTGGCCCACCGCGGTGATCCGTGCCGACTCGGATCGCATCGAGATCGGCGAGGGTACCAATATCCAGGACGGCGCCGTCATTCACTGCGACGCCGGCATCCCGTGCAGCATCGGCAAGCGCGTGAGCGTGGGACACCGTGCGGTGATACACGGAGCGCTCGTGCAGGACGATTGCCTCATCGGCATAGGAGCCATCGTGCTCAACAACGCAGTGGTCGGGCGGGGGAGTCTCGTCGGCGCAGGGGCGGTCGTGACGGAAGGCACGGTGATTCCGCCCGACAGCCTGGTGCTCGGCGTTCCTGCCGCAGTCGTGAAACAGCTCACACCGGAACAGCGGCAGCGGATTCGGGGCGGGCACCTGGCGTACATTGAATTGCAGGGCCGTCATCGAGCCGGAGCGTTCCCACGACACCAATAGCACCAATGGCCATGCACGCAAGAGCAATGGGGGTCGCGGCCGGTGTAGCCGCGCGGGTCGCAGCCGCGCCGCTCGTAGCCGCGCTGCTTGTGGGCGCGTGCCAGCAATCCATCAGTTCGACAATCCCGCCCGCCTCCTCACTCAACGTCGTCGCGGTCGTTGGCGGCGTCGCAACCCATTCGGTGTCACTCTTTCTCAACGACACCGTCCGCCTCTCCGCGACGGCGAGCGACATCTTCAAGAATCCACTCCCGGCGAGCATCGTCTTCGCCTCGCGCAACTCAATCGTGGCAAGCGTGAGCGCCAGCGGACTCGTCCGCGGCCGCAGCGACGGTACCACCTACGTCGTGGGAGCCGCCGCCGGCGCGGGCACCACCGTCGTCAAGGACTCGGTCAAGGTCCAGGTAACAGTGGTGTGCACGCAGGTGGCCTTCCCTGCGATTGTGATCGCGCTGCAGGACTCCGTTACCGGCAGCAAGGGCCCCTTCACGAATGTCTCCTACGTCGCGCGCGGCGCCGCCAGCAAGGACTCGAGTTTCGTCGGCAACGTCCCCGCGCAGATTGGGGGCCTGGACTTCAAGGTGGGGCTCGCCTACGAGCGCCCTGACACGTACGACGTGACAGTGACCGCGAGCGGCTACAAACCCTGGATCAAGTCAGGGATCACGGTGACCAAGGACGCCTGTCATGTGATACCGGTGAATCTGGATGCGCGTTTGGGGAGATGAAGCGGACGAGTGTTGGGAGTGGAGAGTTGAGAGTTGGGGGGCGGGAGTTGAGAGACTGGAGTTGAGAGTTCGCAGGACAGTTGAGAGGGGGGAAGTCGAGCCGGCAATGTGTCGTCCGTCAACTCTCAACTCTCAACTCTCGCCTCGCGACTCCCGTCCCCCCAACTCTCAACCCTCGCCTCTGAACTCTCAACTGCTGCACTCACATCCTGCATCACCCCGTTCCATGCCGCCGCCCTCCCATCGGGGTGGTACTGGAAGCGCCCAGTGTGCCGAACCCGGCGCACGTTGCCGGACCGGTCTATGGCCCGATATTCGAGTTGCGTGGGGGTTCGGAGCTCCATGGCGAGTCCGACCTCGGCAAGCACCCATGCGCGGTCGTCGGGATGGATCGCCGATTCCCAGCGCCCCGGCTCCATCCATTCCTCGCGGGAGAGACCGAGCAGCTCGTGGCCGCGGCTCACGTAGATCGCCGCGTATGGCGATGTGGGCTCCACGCTGAAGACCATCAGCGGAATGGAATCGACCATCTCACGATAGCGCTTCTCCGCCGCTTGCAGCTCGGCCGCGATGCGCCGTTCCTCCGAGACATCGCGCACGTTGACCACCATCCCGCGCACCACGGGATCGTCGAGGAGGTTGCGCATGGCACCAGAGAGGTGCACCCAGTGCCCGTCGCTGTGCCGCATGCGATACTCGGCGCGTTGCGGCGTGTCCGGGTTCACCAGCGCACGGTCGAAGGCAGCGCGCACCTCCTCCTGGTCGTCGTTGTGCTGGCCCGACGTAAACGTGTTCGTGCCCACCAGCTCTTCGGGTTTCTTCCCGAGCACCCGTTCGATCGTCGGACTCGCGAAGATCACGTTGCCCTTGGGGTCGAGCAGAAGCATGTACTCCGACGTGCCCTCGATGAGCCGCGTGAACCACACGCGACTTTCCACAAGCGCGCGCTGGTCCTCCGCCGCGCGGTGGCGCGTCCAGGCGCCGAACCCCAGGGCAGCGAGCAGCGCCAGCACGGCCAGGCTCAGCATCGCCGTCTCGCGCCTGTGCCAGGGATTCACGAGCTGGATCGCGTCGCTGCTGCTCGGACGAATCACGTACGCGAGCCGCGTCGAATCCTGGTCGACCGGCTCGCTGAGCAGCACACCGTCCACTCGCACCACATCCCCCGCCGCGAATCGCCCGAGGTGGAGCCCACGATCGGGGCCGTTCGAGGCCTCCACTGTCACATGCGCCGTGCTGTCGTCCTCGCTCTCGAGGTAGAGGTAACGGTCCTCGCGTACGCCGCCGCGGCCGGTGACCTTGCCCCTCAGCTCCACAAAGCGCCCGTCCGAGCGCGCCAGCAGATTGCTCCACATCGAGATGAACATGGGCGCCGGATCGGCTCGCGGGACACTGAAGCGCGAAAGGGCGACGCCCTCAAGGGCGAGAACCCCCCCCTGGCTCACGAGGACGCCGCGCGCGATCACGCTGTCGCCCGCCTCGGCGGCAAAGCCCGACTCGGTGGAACCGCGGAACACTATCCCGCCGGTTGAATCCTGCACGACGAGATGGGTGAACCGCTTCGTCAGATCGCCCGCGCCCATCGTGACACGACCGGCAATGGTCACGGTGTCGCCAAGGTAGGCGAGCCGGCCGTCCCTGCAATGGAGGGCGCGCAGGACGTTGACCGAGACGAACGGGGGTGGCGTGAAGGGACAATCCGGCGCTGCCGGCGCAGGCCCCGTGGTTTGCGCGGGCTGCTGCGCAGCCTGCGGCGGCGGCGAGGACTGGGGCGCCGCCGGGCTGGCCTGCAAGAGGAGGAGGAGGAACGGGAGCAGGAGGTGAAGAGCTCCGGAGTATGATCGTCCTCGTACTTAAGACGAAGGGGGCGGCGGGGCAAGGGCTGCTCATTACGGGCGGAAGGCGGGCGAATGCGCCTCACGTCGCCTCACGTCGCCTCACGTCGCCTCACGTACGGAGTGCGGCGGCGTACGGAGGTCGTGCGAATGGGCGGCGCTTAGAGCGGCGTACGGCGCGTCGTGGGGCGGGCGCGTAATGCGTGCGGGATGGCGAAGACCGGCGAGGCGAGCGTGCACGAGGACCACAATTGGCACTTGCACGCCTCGCTCCTTACCCTACGCCGCCCACATCCCGCGCTCGCCCCACGACGCGCCGTACGCCGCTCTAAGCGCCGCCCATCTCACGAAGCCGGATGCCCCTCGAAGGCGCGGGAGTCTTTTGATTCGCGGCGCGTTCGAACAGTGTCGAGCGCGAGCCGCGACCATACGATGTTGGTTCATGCGGCAACAACTTCCCTCGGACCAGCAACTCGTATGGGAGAAAAGGCGCTCTCAGGGAATCACATCAGACGTGATCTGGAAGCTCGATGCGTACCGGGCCGCGCTGTTCCTGCTCCACGTCGCGCGGGCCGACAACCGTGCATTGCTCGCCGCGTACCCGGCGGATGACATTGCCCGGCAGCTGATCAGGGCAGCCGGGTCGACAAGCGCAAACGTGGCCGAGGGCTACAGTCGAGCAACGCGCGCCGATCGGCTCCGGTTCCTGGACTACGCGTTAGGCTCAACCCGCGAATGCGTCACCTGGTACGAAGCGGTGCGCGACAGCGTCCTGCCCGATGCATTGATCGAGGAGCGGCTCCAGCTCCTGATGCGCATTCGCGCCCTCCTCCTCGGCTTGATCCGCTCGTTCCGCGAGCGCAAACCCAGCATCGCCTTCGACCCCTGACGCCGACCGTGTCCGGAAATTCTGTGTGTGAGGTCATAGTCTGACCAGGAGGTCAGAATGGTGAGACCACGGAAGGCGAAACCATCTCCGGAGTTCGATC
>DASZZO010000179.1:0-8943 GCA_035544915.1 Gemmatimonadaceae bacterium
GGATGCGGTGAAAGGCATGGTCGGGCTGAGGTGAGGTGTGGCAGCACATGTCGCCCTTATGGACGGCTGAGGCTCAGTAACGGAAGAGCCAATGTCATTTTCCAACCCGCCGGCCGGCGTCCTCCGCAAGCTGCTCACGGACGCGCGCACCATTGCAGTGGTCGGCGCCTCATCCAAGCCCCACAGGGCGTCCCATGGCATCTTTCAGAAACTTCTGTCGGCCGGCTATCGCGTGATTCCGGTGAACCCGTATGAGTCCGAGGTTCTGGGCCAGCAGGCCTACCCGTCGCTCGAGACCGTGCCCGGGAAGGTCGACATCGTCGATGTTTTCCGCCGCGCCGACGAGACACCCGCCATTGCCGCGAGCGCCGTAAGCATTGGGGCCGGGGCGCTCTGGCTCCAGCAAGGCATCGCCAACGAAGAGGCGGCGGCACGCGCCCTGGCTGGCGGCCTTACGGTTGTCATGGACGAGTGTATCGGAGTCGCCCACGCGATTTTGCAGATACCGAGGGTAATACAGTAGACCATCATCAACCGGAGGCAAACCGATGCCGCTTCGCCCTCGTTCCACACCCCCATCGTATCTCAGAGGTGTTCACGCATTGGCGGCGACGATCGCCATTCTCATGTCAGTTCGATCAGCAGCGGCACAACACTATGCGCCCGACCGCGCGACCGCTGTTGAGGCTCGCAGGTTGTTCATGGCCGATCTGGACACTCTTCAGCACAAATTCCTGGCACTCGCCGAAGCTTTCCCCGCTGAAAAATATGCCTGGCGGCCGGCCCCCAGCGTGCGGTCGGTCGGGGAAGCGTTCATGCACGTGGCGAGCGAGTTCTACCTGTATACGCCCCTAGCGTATGGAGCCACCCCGTCGCCGCTCGTCGCCGCGAATCGCGCGAGTCTCCAGAAGTTCGAGAGCATGTCGTCGAAGCCGGAAGTCCTTCAGCACCTCAAGGAGGGGTTCGCCTACGCCAAAAAGACTCTCGACGGCCTCGATCCATCGGCACTGGCAGGCGTGCACAAGTTTTTTGGGGCCGATCGCACCATTCTGGAGACGTCGTTCGACATGACCGACGACCTCCACGAACATCTGGGCCAGCTCATCGCCTATGCGCGAATGAACGGGATCAAGCCGCCCTGGAGCAAGTAACGCTCGGTGCCGCCCGCACGACGAGAGTTCCTGCGGTCACTCGCAGTGTATGGGGCGGCACTCTGCCTTGACGCCGGACCACCCCTCCGGATCGCGCCCATGCTCAAGCGACGAATACCGCGATCCGGAGAGGAGATCCCTGTCATCGGGATGGGAACATGGCAGACCTTTGATCCTCCCACCGCGACGTCCGCCGCGCTCGATCAGCTGGCAGACGTTCTTAGAGTGTTCATCTCGGCTGGCGGGAGGGTAATCGACTCGTCTCCCATGTATGGCAAGGCCGAGGAGATCACGGGAAGACTGCTCCAGCGGCTCGAGGCGACCCAGTCGGTGTTTCTCGCGACGAAGATCTGGACCACTGGCGCCGCCGAGGGCAAGCGCCAGTTCGAGACATCGTGCCGCCTGCTTCAGCGGCAACAGCTTGATCTGGAACAAGTCCACAACCTTCTGGACCTGCGAACACAACTCGACCAGCTCCGACGGAAGAAGGCAGAGGGTCGCGTTCGCTATGCAGGAGTCACGCACTACACCGAGTCCAGTTTCGAGGAGCTGGAGGGCATCATCCGGCGCGAACGATTGGACTTCGTGCAGCTGCCTTACTCAATCGGATTCCGTGGCGCAGAAACCCGGCTGTTGCCTGCCGCTGCAGAAACCGGGACTGCCGTTCTCGTCAACGGCCCGTTTGGGGGTGGCAATCTGTTCGCAGAGGTCAGGGGAAAGCATCTGCCATCGTGGGTTGAATCGTTCGCCTCATCATGGGCTCAGGCATTCCTGAAGTTCATCATCGCCCATCCAGCGGTAACCTGCGTGATTCCGGCAACGGCCAATCCCCAGCACATGCGCGATAACGCGGCGGCCGGCTCAGGCCCGCTTCCAGACGCGGAGCAGCGCGCCCGGCTCCTCCGTTTCCTCGGCGTGTGAGGGGGAGGGTTCAATCCCCCGTGCAACAGTGTCTACCTGCTCTGCAGCGGCTTCTTCGCGAGCTGTTCGAGTGCCTGCGTCGCCTGCCGATCGTTGGCGTTGATGGCCACGGCGCGTCTCAGGCTCGCCACGGCCGCCGCGGTATCGCCGGCCGCCAACTGGCCATCGGCGGCCATTCGAAACGCGAAACCAGAGTTGGGCGAAAGTTCGGTGTTCAGCAGGTACAGGCGAAGCGCGTCGGCGAGGTGGTTTTGCTCGCGCAGCCTGTTCGCTACGTCCACCAGCGGAACCTCGCCAAAGTCGTAGGCTGCGCTGCCATAGTACCGCGCGCGGAGGACCCTGTACGCGGCAACCGCCGAGTCTGTCCCGCCGGCATCGTAGGCGATCATCAGGACCTGCTGCAACGGTCGCGGCTGCGAGACTCCGTGATGGCAGGTGGCGCAGGTCACGGTGATTCGTGGCGCGCGCCGCGAAGCAAGCTTCGCGAGATGGTCGCTGTTTATGGCCGTCACCATGCGGAGCATTTCGCGCGCCTTTGCCTTCTCCGTCTTCTCATCCGCCGCAAAGTCGTAGGTCGCAAGCGGCTCGCCTTCGCGCCCCACATGACAGTATGTGCATCGCACGCCAAGCGCCCGGGTGAATCCCGCCATAGTGTCGACGAGCGCGCGTATCGGAATGTCCATCGGCAGCACCTTGAGATTTTTCGTCCTCTCGGGTGGGAACTGCGCGTCTGAAGCGCGCGAAATGGCGGTGAGCGAGAGCAGTCCGACAAGGAGACGGCGCATCGTGATTCTCATTTCGTGGGTTCCGTGGTGAGCGCGCGCAAGCGGCGTTGTGCCGCCTTGTGAGCCGGCAGCAACGAGAGAACCTTATGGTATTGCATGATGGCGCGTTGCCGGTCGCCGTCATCTTCATAGGCAGTACCAAGCTGGTATGCGATTTCTCCCGAGTCGGGAAAGAGACGTGCATCTTCCTCGAGAACCCTCACGGCCTCGCGATGCCGGCCCCGGGCCGCTAACCGCGAGGCAAGGAGGCGAAGCGGCCAGTCGCTCAGGTCGTACGTCATCCGCCCGCGGTATCGTTCGCGAATACGCCGGTGTTCAGCGATGGCCGAGTCCACGCCTTGTCGGTCGAGAATGATGGCAAGCGTATCTTCGATCAAAATCGGCCGCAGTGCCCCTCGGTGGCACGTTATGCAGGTGACCGGCACCGAAAACAGGCCGGGTTTGACGGCCGCCGGAAGCAACTCGTGATTGAGCCGGTCAACCAGCCTGAACATCTCGCGGGCAACTCGTTTCGTCGGTTTCACGTCGCCCGTGAAGTTGGTCGAGTCCCACGTAGGATTGTCGCCTCCGGGGTGGCAGTGCCCGCAGGAGACACCCAGCGCGTCCGCAACCCCCAGCATCAATGTGAAGACGGAGTCCGTGGACAGGTTCCTGGGGAGCACTTGCAGGTTGCGCGGATGATCCGGTCTTTGAGCGCTCGCCGGGGCTGTGCCCAGCGCGGAACACAAACCAAGGCTGGCGAGCATGAGCGGCCACATACCGTGACGTACGGACTGGACCATGAGAAACCGGGTTCGGGTCTATTCTCGGAGGGAAATGGGTCGATCGCGGAACAATCGGTCGGCCCCGCGTTATTTCATAGAGGTAAAGCGCTGAGTTGTTGCCGAGAAATGCCTGAGCGAATCGCGAAGTGTAGATTCTTTCGCAGCATGCCTGCTTCGCGGGGTCCCTATCGCTTCGGCGACTTCACATTCGATCCAGACAGCGGAGAACTGGCTGGCATCGCCGGGACGACGCGGCTGCAGCCGCAGGTCGCTGCTCTGCTGGCCGTGCTCCTTGAACACGCGGGGGCGGTGGTGTCGCGAGCCGCCCTGCAGGCGAGGCTCTGGCCGGAAACCACCGTCGAGTTTGACGATGGCCTGAACTTCTGTGTTCGGCAGCTGCGGCTTGCGCTCGGCGACGATGCCAGCGCGCCCCGGTACATCGAGACGCTTCCCAGACGGGGCTACCGTTTCCTCCCTCCCCTCGTCACGGAGAGCCCTGCGCCACCGTTCCGAGCGCGCACCCGGCGAAGGAATGGAGCAATCGCAACTGCGATCGCCCTGGCAGCCATTATTGCATTGCTCGGCTACAATGGCCTCCGACGAGGGCGGGCAGCGGGCGATCGGATCGTGCTGGCAGTGCTTCCCTTCACCGCCGATACGGCCGATTCGATGATGGCGGCGTACCGGCGCCGACTGTTCGATCAGATCATGGCGGAGGCGGCCGCGGAACGCATGTGGGAGACGCTCAAGGATCCCACGGCCGGCGCTACGCATGTGCTCTCAGGGTCGCTGACTCGCCAGGGCAACTCGGTGCGGCTTTTCATTCAGCTCGTCCTGGTGCGGGGCCACCGCCACCTCTGGGCCGACAGCACTTTGGACTCGTACGCATTCTCCGGAAACTCGACTATCATGGCCGATCGAATCGAGAAAAGCGTCGCGCGAGTGCTCGGATCAACCGCGCCCGGTCGGGGGAAACCTTCTAGCGGAGCACAAGCGCCGTGAGGAAGGTGGCAAAAACCAGGTGCAGCAGGACAAACCCCAACGGGATCAGCCGTTCGATGTGCGTCAGCGGGAAATAGAACTTGCGCCTTTCGCCGCGTCCCACAAGTTCCCATTCGGCGTCGTACGGGCGAAGAGGGAGAAGGCGCTCGATCCCGTGGATGACCAGGAACTTGGCCGTGTTGAGATTGCGGTATGAGAGGACGAGTCGGAGCCAGAGAATCGAGACCAGCATGCCTGCGAGCGCGGTCATCCACACGATCGCAAGTGGAATCGCGTCTTTGTCCTTGATCGTCGCGTATCCCATCACCGTGAGAATGCCGCTGTTGACGGCAAGGAAGAACGAGTTTGCAGCTTGCCGACGGTCGCTGATCCTGTCGGCCATCATGACATAGAGTTTGTACTGCTCGATCAGCGCGAAGTCCGCAGTTGGGCGCGCCTTGAACTCCTCTTCCGTCAGCCCTCCGTAGAGAAGTTCGGCCGCTTCTTTCGTGAGATCCATGGACGAGAAGATGGCATTGCGCCAACCCTCACGCAAACGAGCCGTGACCACCCGTCCGGGCAGTGCGGCGCTGCCCCGAAAGGCCGATTGCGTTGGCGCGGCGCCGCCCGCGGCGGGCGGCGCGGCCGGCACCTCTTCTCCTCGTT
This sequence comes from Gemmatimonadaceae bacterium, assembly GCA_035544915.1. Classification (GTDB taxonomy): domain Bacteria; phylum Gemmatimonadota; class Gemmatimonadetes; order Gemmatimonadales; family Gemmatimonadaceae; genus Fen-1231. The sequence goes on from DASZZO010000179.1 coordinate 5,269, forward strand.
ATCTGGGCCGAGCGCTGGGCGGAAGTATCCCATTGAGCCGGAGATACATCGCGGCCTGCGCGTAGTGATCTGCCCAGTCCTGCGCCAGCGCTATTGCAGCTCTCGCCTTGGTCGCCTTGCGTCCACCGAAGTAGGGCACGGAATCGCCCAGCGCACTCTCGGGCAGCTTTGCCACGATCGCACCGCAAACCTCGAACGATTTGCGGAGGCGTGCGACCAGTTGCTCCTTTGGCGCCGTCGCTCCTGCGGCCGACTCGGATGGTGTCTGCTGCCCGCCCGCGACCGCCGCACACAGGGTCTCGTTGGATTGTGATTCGTGCGCCAGAATCTCGCCGAAACTCATCTGCGCGGGCGTGGGCTTGAAACTGAACTTGTCCGCCGGCATCGCGTCGGCGGCGCCGGGCATGTTCACCGAGGCACGCTGCCACGCGCTCACCAGTGCGGCCGACAACGGACCCGCCGTGGGCATGGTTGGTTGCGTCTGTGACCGTGCGACTGCGGGTGCGGCGAGAAGAACCGCTGCCGCAACGCTGATTGCTCGCCTCATTGAGTCAACTCCTGATAATGGGATAGGAGACGATACACCCAAGTCGGGCGCACGGGGAGTCACGGCTCCGGACTGACGCACACGGAACCGGCAGCGTGCAACCGGACTAAGATGCAAGATGAAACGCCGCCGCATTGGCCCGTTCACGGAACCGCTGGAGGCCGCGCGCGCCGCGTCGCTCCGGCACGTCAGCGACGATGCGCCAGGCATCACACGCCGGCGCGCTGGGGGCGGCTTTGTCTACGCGGGCACCGAAGGGAAGCGGATTCGCGACCGCGAGACGCTCTCGCGCATTCGCGCGCTCGCCATTCCGCCCGCATGGAAGGACGTCTGGATCTGTCCCATCGCGTACGGCCATCTCCAGGCAACGGGCCGTGACGCGCGGGGCCGCAAGCAGTACCGCTACCACGCCCGCTGGCGAGCGGTGCGCGACGAGACGAAATACGGTCGGATGGTCCCGTTCGGCAAGGCCTTACCGCGTATTCGCAGGGGCGTGCGCCGGGACCTGCGTGACAAACAGAACGGGGGGCTTTCGCGCGATAGCGTCCTCGCCTCCATCGTGCGCCTTCTCGAGACGACACTCATCCGTGTGGGCAACGAAGAATATGCTCGCACGAACAAGTCATTCGGGCTCACCACGATGCGCGATCACCACGTACATATCGCGGGCCCCAGGATTCTGTTTCGCTTTCGTGGAAAGGGTGGCAAGGCACACGAGATCCGGCTGAACGACCGCCATCTCGCGAATCTCGTGAAGAAGTGCCGCGACCTGCCGGGACAGGACCTGTTCCAGTATCGCGACGACGCCGGTGAGCCGCAGCCGGTGAACTCCGCCGACGTCAACGAGTATCTTCGCACTCTCGCAGGTGAGGAATTTACCGCCAAGGATTTTCGTACGTGGGCCGGAACCCTGCTCGCCGCCCGCGCCCTCGCGCGATTGCCGACCGATGCGAAGAGAATTCCCAAGGCGGCCATGCTTCGCGCGGTGGAATCCGTCGCTGAACAACTCGGCAACACGCCCGCCGTGTGTCGCAAGTGCTACATACACCCGCTCGTGCTCGACGCCTTTGCGAAACCGGCACTCCGCGAACGCTGGATCGCGGCGAATGCGTCAGGAGTCTCCCGGCGCGGCCTGGGCGCCGAGGAGAGCGCCCTCCTCCGGTTCCTGCTGGCCAGCTCAACGCGCCAATCGTCTGCATCCCCCAACAGGAATCTCTAGAGCAGCACAATCCCCTTCCTCAGCCCCATCGTCACGGCCTCCGCTCGTGTGTGCACACCGAGCTTCTCGAACACGGCGCCGAGGTGGTACTTCACCGTGCTCTTCGAGATCCCGAGGCGCTCGCCGATGTGGGCGTTGCCCATTCCCGCGGCCACCAGGAGCAGCACCTCTCGCTCGCGCGGCGTCAGCTCTGAAGACGCAGAGCTGTCGTCGTCGGGCATGGGACGCGCGGGGACGTGCTGGTCCATTGATGTGAGCGAATCGAGTCGCTCGACATCTGCGACGACTACATCGGCTTTGTCCTCGCGATCGACGAACCGCAGCAACGGGCTCCCGCGCAACGCTCGTGTGAGCGACGCACGGCGCCCTGGATCATGAACGGAGACGAACACGCGAATGATGTGCCGGACCTCAGCCGCTGACCGTTCGCGCGCGCGCGGCACGGACGAACGATACGATCGACGCGAGCGGCACGGCGAGCGCAAGACCGCCGGCAATCATCGTGTTGATGCCGACGACTATGCCCTCCGCGTCTATGAGCGGCCCGCCGGAATTCCCCGGACCAAGCCGCACATCGGCCTGCACCCACTCGAGTTCGCGCTGCGGCCGCGGAATCGCGACCTCCGTGGCGAGCGGCCCGACCGCGTGCACGACTCCCGTGCTGACGGCGTTCTGCACGCCGAATGGATGCCCCACCGCCATGACGAACTCGCCCGCGCGCAGCGGGGATCGCCGGGAGTGCCGGGCGCTCACCAGGTCGGATATGCCTCCGGCAATGTGCATCAGTGAAAGATCACGTTGTGCATCGCGCGCGATCAACATGGCGGCATAGTCGCGGCCGTCCGGTCCGATTACCGTGATCGGCATCTTGTCGGCAACGTGCGCGTTGGAGACGACAAGCACGCCGGCATCCCCTTCGCGGCGCCATACGACGCCAGATCCGGTCGTTGGAAAGCCGCGGCTGGCATCGTTCCGCCCTGTGCATACCTGCACGACGCTCGCCCGGATGTGCGCGGCTGCGTCGGCCAGTCCGGCCAACGTCTCGCCTAACGCTGCTGCGGTCATCAGCTGCTCCGGCGTTCTCCGACAACCACCTCCACGAGGTCACGCGCGCCACCGCGCACCACGTCGAAGCCGATCGTGCGGCCCACGGCTTCGGCACCCACCGCGTTCATTACGTCTTCCGGCACAGAGACGTCCTTGCCGTCGACGGCGAGCACCACATCACCCACGAGCAATCCGCCCTTTGCCGCCGGTCCCTCGTGCTCCACCCCCATGATCAGGAGACCGCCTTCCTTCGCGAGGTTGAGCGTCTTTCGGAGGGGCGCCGTGACGTGAACCGGCTGCATTGCGACACCGAGCCAGGCGCGCGGGACGTAGCCTTTCGTAGTCAGATGGCCGAGTACACGCTCGATCGTCTGCACCGGGATCGTGGTCGCAAACTGCCTGCTGAGCCCGCCGGAGTTGATCCCGTGAACGCGGCCGGCCGCGTCAATCAGGGGACCGCCGCCGAACCCCGGATAGAGGGTGAGGCCTGACTGCAGGCGGCGGTCGTACTCGCCCCCCTTCCATGTGCGCCACGCGCCTCCCACGGAGCTGACCGCGCCGAAACTGACTCTCGGGCCGCTGTCGTCCAGCCGTGCGAGGGCCAGGGCGATGTGACCGGGGCGCAACGTGGCCGCGTCGCCGATCTCCGCCACGGGAAGCCCGCTCTCGGCGATGCGAAGCACCGCGAGATCGGAACTCGCGTCGCGGCCCTGGATCGTTGCGGGAATCTTCCGACCGTCGGGAAGAGTCACGTGAATATCGGTATCACGACGCACTGTCGCGTCAGTCGTGACAATGAGGCCGGCGCGCCAGTGCACGCCGGTGGATGCCAGGCGCGGGCGAGCGTGGACGGCGACGACGC
>DASZZO010000180.1:0-5920 GCA_035544915.1 Gemmatimonadaceae bacterium
CACAACTTCGCCACCGTATCGAGCGACTGGAGCGACGGATCCGCGCAGCCGCGACGCGGCGAGAAAAGGACGCCATGTATGACTTGGCGGCGATTCGGGTGGCCCTGATGCCGCAGGGTGTCCGGCAGGAGCGACGGCTCAACTATGTGCCGCTTTTCGCTCGATACGGCGACCTGCTCATTACCCAGCTGAACGCCGGGGCGGCGCAGCACGCGGGCGCATTGATCAGCGGCAAATGACCCCCCAGCCGTCGCAGCGCGGCGGCGGGGTGGCACTCGTCGCCACGGGAATTCTGCTAAGCCGGATTTTCGGCCTCGTCCGCGGCAGGCTTCTTGGGCACTTCCTGGGAGCCGGGGATGCGATGGACGCGCTCACCGCAGCAATTCGGATCCCCAACATTCTCCAGAACCTGTTCGGCGAAGGCGTACTCTCGGCGTCATTCATTCCAGTGTATGCCACGATGGTGGCCCACGGCGATGAACAAGAAGCCGGGCGGATTGCCGGAGCGATCGGAGCCCTGTTGGCGCTCGCAAGCACGGTGCTGGTTCTGGTGGGTATTGCGGTTGCACCGCTGGCGATCCCGCTCATTGCCCCTGGCTTTGATCATGACAAGAGGGAACTGACGATTCTCCTCGTCCGGATCATGTTTCCGGGAGTTGGACTTCTGGTGCTTTCCGCCTGGGCGCTGGGCGTGCTGAACAGCCATGGCAAGTTCTTTCTTTCCTACGCCTCGCCGGTAGCCATGAACGCGGTGATGATCGCAGCGCTCCTGTGGTACGGCCCACACACCGGCGGCACGCTCGAAGGCCACGTCCACCTCGTGACCATGATCGCGTGGGCCTCCGTGGCCGGCAGCGCGGCACAACTCGGTGTGCAACTTCCGGCGGTGTGGCGCGTGGAGCGCAAGCTCCGGTTGAGAGACGGCGCGCGTCCCGGCGGGCGCGGTGGCTCCGTCGCCACCGTCTTCACGAACTTTCTTCCGGTGTTCCTTGGACGAGGTGTGGTGCAAATCAGCGGATACGTCGATGGCCTGATCGCCTCACTCATCATGAGCGGCTCCGTGGCAATGCTCGGCTATGCCCAGGTCATCACGATGTTGCCGATTTCACTCTTTGGCATGTCTGTCTCGGCCGCTGTGTTGCCGGAGATGTCCGCCGTGCGGGGGGATGACGAAAGCGTAAGGGCCGCGCTGCGAGCCAAGCTTGGGGACGCGCTCCGCCGTGTCGCGTTCTACGTCGTGCCTTCGGCCGTGGCATTTCTCGCACTCGGGGACGTTATCGGAGCAGCGCTCTACCAGACGGGAGAGTTTACTCGTGACCACGTCGTCTGGCTGTGGGCCGTGCTCGCCGGATCGGCCGTCGGATTGCTGGCAGGCACTCTGGGTCGCCTGTACGCCTCCACATGGTACGCGTTGCGCGACACGCGAACGCCTCTCGTCTTTGCCGCTGTACGCGTCATCCTCACCGCGGGGCTTGGCCTCATCGCGTCCCGCTGGCTTCCCGGGTGGCTCGGGCTCGGCGCCCGGTGGGGGGTTGCCGGACTTACCGCCTCAGCCGGGGTATCGGCCTGGCTCGAGTTCGCCCTCCTGAGGCGATCGATTGCTCGGCGCATCGGAGCCGTCGAGGTTGGCGCCGGATACCTCCTCACGTTGTGGAGTTGCGCCGTTGTCGCTGCCGTACCAGCCTTTGGCATCAAGCTGGCGGTAGGGACGACACACCCGCTGGCGCTCGGGCTCATCGTCCTGCCCATCTACGGGTGCACCTACTTGGCGTTGGCGGCAACGTTCGGGGTTCAGGAGGTACGGGCCGCACGCGGCCGTATCGGGCGCCTGTTCGGCCGCTCGTAGGAACGGACTAGATTTCTGCCGTGCCCACGACGATCACGGTTCCCGAAAACATCGCGCGCAAGCTTCCGCATCTCCCCGATACTCCCGGTGTTTACCTCTGGAGGGGTCGGGGCGGGGAGGTCCTGTACGTCGGCAAGGCAAAGCGCCTGAGACATCGCGTCCGGAGCTACTTCGGGGTCGAGCAGGAATCGAGTCCGAAGACACGCTTGCTTCTCGAGCACTTGGCTGATCTCGAGACCATCGTCGTCCCCAACGAAGCACAGGCGCTGCTCCTGGAATACAATCTCATCAAGGAGCATCGTCCACGATTCAATGTCGTGCTCCGCGATGACAAGTCGTATCCCTACGTGAAAGTCACGGTGCAGGAGCCGTACCCCCGGGTGTTTGTGACGCGGCAACTCCTGGACGATGGTGCCCGCTACTTCGGACCATACACCGACGTCGGGGCGATGCGCCGCGCCCTCAACGTCGTCAAGCGAATCTTCACAGTCCGTTCGTGCCGGTACGACATGCCGCGAGAGATGCCGGAGCGCGCCTGTCTCGACTTCTATATCGAGCGGTGCAAGGCACCCTGTATCGGCGCGCAGGCACTGGAGGACTACCGTGCGATGACCGACGAAGTGCTCATGTTCCTCGAAGGCCGTGCGGAGGAAGTGGTGCGACGCGTGACGGAGCGCATGAATGCCGCGTCGACGGCGATGGAATACGAGCGGGCGGCCGAACTGCGGGATGCGTTGGGCCAGCTGCAACGGATGGAGGAGCCGACGCTGGTTCTGGAAGTGGAGGGTGGCGAGCGCGACGTCGTCGGTTACGCCCGGGACGGTGAGGATGCGTGCGTCGTGACGCTCCGGATCCGGAAGGGACGGTTACTTGGACGAGAGCACCGTTTCTTGGAGCATATCGAAGGCGAGCCGGACTCGGAGGTTCTTCGCGCTTACCTCGCGGCCAGCTACTTCAGCGCCGCGTCGGCGGGAGAGCGAGCCGCCGAACTATTGATCCCGTTCGACTTTGAAGATCGCGTTCTGTTCGAAGCGGCGATTCCGGGGACCCGGGTGCTCGTTCCGCAGCGTGGGTCGAGGCGCGAACTCCTGGACTTGGCAGAGCAGAACGCGCGTCACCTCCTCGAGGAGTTCAAGCTCGCGGGCCTGGAAGCTGACGAACGTGCCGCCGACCCCGTATACGACTTGGGTCGGGAACTCGGCCTCCAGAAGATTCCGCGGGCCCTCGTGTGTTTCGATAACTCTACCGCGCAAGGGAAGGACAACGTGGGCTCCGTCGTGTGGTTCGAGAACGGTCGGCCGCGGCGAGCCGAGTATCGTACCATGCGAGTCAAGACGGTTGACGAGAATAGGGGACCAGATGACTTCGCCTCGATGCGTGAGGTCGTCGAGCGGTATTTCCGGAGGCGCCTCGACGAGGCCAAGGCCCTGCCGGACCTCGTAGTAGTCGACGGTGGGAAGGGGCAGCTGAGCGCCGCCACTGACGCGCTCCTCCGGGTTGGCCTGGAACGATTGCCGCTGATTGCGCTCGCGAAGCGCGATGAGGAGATCTTCGTGCGTGGCAGGCCCGAGCCCCTCAGGCTCGCGCGCCGTTCGCCTGCGCTGCGGCTTCTCCAGCAGGCGCGTGATGAGGCGCACCGCACGGCCGTTACGTACAATCGCAAGCGGCGGACCATGCGTACCGTGACCTCGGAACTCCTGCGTATTCCGGGCGTAGGCCCGGTAAAACGACGTGCCTTGCTTGCGCGGTTCGGCAGCCTGCAGGGTGTTCGGGCGGCCACCCCACAACAGGTCGCCGAGTTGCCAGGCTGGTCGCACCGGGCCGCCGAGCGGCTGCTGCAGGCGCTGAAGCAAACAGATCCTGCGGGCGCCCCTGCAGTGCCTGCCGAAGCACCGGCACCCGCCAACCTCCCGCCGACCGAGAAATGACCGCTTCGATGTGGACTCTCCAGTGCTCGGCCTGCGATTATCGCGCCCCGGGTGACCGCCTGGCGTCCCTCTGCCCTGACTGCGGCCAGCCGCTGTCGGTGGTGATCGCCGCTGTCTCACAGGCCGACATCGGTCATGAATGCTCGATGTGGCGCTACCGCGCGGCGATGCCCATTCTGCCGAGCGAGCACCAAGTCTCGCTCGGCGAGGGGATGACGCCGTTGCTCGAACAACCGCGTCTTGCGGCAGAGATCGGCGTTCGCCGCCTGTGGGTGAAGGACGAGGGGCTCAATCCCACGGCGAGCTTTAAGGCACGAGGACTCTGCATGGCGGTAACGCGCGCGAAGGCACTTGGGCTGCCTGGCGTCTGCGTGCCCACGGCGGGGAACGCGGGGATTGCCCTCGCGGCATACGCCGCGGCCGCAGCGATGCCTGCGCGCATTTACGCACCGGCGACCACGCCTCCTCCAATTCTCGGAAGCATACGGGCCTTCGGTGCGGAGCTGGAGTTGGTGGAAGGGCACATTGGCGACGCAGGTAAGGCAACGATGCGGTTCGCGACGGAGAGCGGCTACTTCAACGTCGCGACCGTGCGCGAGCCGTATCGCGTGGAAGGAATGAAGACAATGGGTTACGAGGTCGTCCAGCAACTTGGATGGCGCCTCCCGGACGCCATCGTCTATCCGACTGGTGGAGGTGAAGGAACAATCGGAATCTGGAAGGCCATTTCAGAAATGGTCGAATGGGGATGGGTGGCAAAGGACACGCAGCGACCGAAGATGGTCGTCGCACAGGCTGCGGGCTGCGCCCCCCTCGTCCGGGCCTTCACAGCGGGTGTCGATCGGGCAGCGCCATGGGAGAATCCGGCGACACATGCGAGTGGGCTTCGCGTCCCATCGCCATTCGGAGACCGCTGGGTGCTGCGCACGTTGCGCGAAAGTGGTGGCGGCGCGTTTTCTGCCGGCGAAGATGAGATTCGCCGCGCTACGTTCCGCCTGGCTTCAACGAGCGGGTTGGACGCGGCACCAGAGGGTGGATGTGCCCTTGTTGTGGCGCAAATGGCGGTGCATGCGGGCCTGGTGAATGCGGACGCCGAACTTGTGCTGTTCAATACGGGATCGGGTGCTTCGTACCGTTGGTAGGGGACAGGGCGGATAGATTGAGGGCATGACCCGAGTCGCGATTTTCGACCCCTTTTCCGGTGTCGCTGGCGACATGACGCTGGGAGCGCTGGTCGACGTTGGGCTTGACGCGGAGTGGTTGCGCGCTCTGCCCGTCACGCTCGGATTGCAGGGAATCGCGGTACGCGCGGAACGCGTGAAGCGCGGCGAAATCGCTGGCTGGAAAGTGGATTTCGACATCCCGCCTCAGCCGCACGGAAGGCACCTGCGGCAGATCAAGTCAGTCGTCGACGCCTCGCCCGCGCCAACAGTAGTGAAGGAGCGGGCGGTGCAGACGTTTGAGGCAATCGCTGGTGTGGAAGCCGAGATTCATGGCACGACGGTCGAGAAGGTCCACCTGCATGAGGTCGGCGCGGTCGACGCGATTCTCGATGTCATGGGATCCGTCTGGGGCCTCCACGTACTCGGCGTCGACCACGTTTACTGCGGAACGATCGCCCTGGGTGACGGCTTCGTTAACGCGGCGCACGGACGGCTGGCGGTTCCGGTTCCTGCGACGCTGCGCCTACTCGAGGGATTCGCCGTGAGCAGCGGTCCCGTGGGCAGTGGCGAACTGACGACGCCAACTGGTGCCGCCCTAATGAAGGTGCTCTCTCGCGGTGCTGTTCCGTCCGTGTATCGCGTGATCAGGAGCGGCTATGGGGCGGGCACCCGGCAACTCGAAGGCTGCGCCAATGTCTTGCGAGTGGTGCTTGCGGATCTCGGAGTGGTGGATGCGGACCTCGAGACCCTCGTGCAACTCGCCGCGGACATTGACGACATGCCCGCCGAGTATCTCGCTGCCACCGCCGACGCGCTGCGGGACGATGGCGCCCTCGACGTGACGCTCCTGCAGACCGTGATGAAAAGGGGACGCCCCGGTATACGTATCGAGGCGCTGTGCCGGCCGGCCGATGCTGACCAACTGAAGCAGCTTCTGTTCCGCGAGAGCAGCACGATCGGCGTACGCTGGTCAACAGTTTCCC
>DASZZO010000181.1:0-8375 GCA_035544915.1 Gemmatimonadaceae bacterium
GCCGCGGCTCCTGCCGGAGCGCATCAGCATCTGGTGGCGCGCGCGAGTGCTCACCGCGCTCGGCCAGCTCGTCCTGAGCAACGTCGTGGGACCGCGTACGACGGCCACCTGGCTGACGCTCGTCGCGCCGAACAATCGCAATGGCTCGACCGTGGATACCAGGCGTCCCACGTTCCTCTGGTCGAGCGCCACCATCCGGTCTCCAGTCCCGCCCTGGACCTACCAGATCGTCATCTCGCAATCACTCGACGGCGCCGTCGTGCTGAGCGGCACCGTCTCGGATACCGTCTTTACGAGCTTTGTCGAGCTGGAGTCGAACACGCCCTACCTCTGGTCCGTCACCGCAAAGCTGGCCACGGGTGACAGCATCCGGGTCCAGAGCTTCAAGACATTCGTCATCCTCGACCCGAACGCGCCGGTGGCCACGGTTCTCTACCGCCCCTTCCCCAACCCGTTCCCAAACGAGCGAATTGCGGCCACGTGCATCTGGTTCGACTTGCAGGCGCAACCCGGCAACCCGCCTGTCAATGTCAAGCTCGACATCCTCGACATGCGTGGCAATCACGTAGCGAGAATCCTTCCCGGTCGCGGGCTCGGGCCGCTTCCGCCCAGCCGCTACGGGCGTGCCCAGGTCGGCAGTGCCAGTGGCTGCGACGATCGCTTCACGTGGGATGGCCGGGATGACAGCGGGCGGTACGTGCCGATGGGCGTGTATCTCATCCGGTTTCAGGGGGATCGCGCCATACTCAGCCAGAAAGTCCTGTGGCGGGGGCGCTGAGTCGGCGCCTTATATTTCCACTCCCGCCCCAACCCTTCCAGGATTCACGATGCTCGTTGTCATGTCCCACCACGCGACCGCCGCGGACGTGGAGCGCGTGTGCGCCACGATCCGCTCGATGGGCTACACGCCGGCGCCCATGCCGGGTGCGCAGCGCACGGCAGTCGGTCTCGTGGGCAACGACGGTGCGGTGGATGACTCGCTCATTGTCGAACTCCCGGGCGTCGCGCAGGTCATTCATGTTTCCAATCCGTACAAGCAGGTTTCACGCGAGTGGCGGCCCGAGAACACAATCGTCACCATCGCGCCCGGCGTGAGCGTTGGCGGCGAGGAGATTCCCGTCATTGCCGGACCCTGCTCGGTGGAGTCCGAGGCGCAGATCGTCGAAGCCGCGCGGGCCGTGAAGGCGGCCGGCGCCGTCGCGCTCCGCGGCGGAGCGTTCAAGCCGCGCAGTTCACCCTACTCGTTTCAGGGGCTCGGCAAGAAAGGGCTCGAGCTCCTGGCGCTTGCAAAGCGCGAGACAGGGCTTGCGATCGTTACGGAGGCCATGGACGACGAAGGCGCACATCTGGTCGCTACGGTCGCCGATTGCATCCAGATCGGCGCGCGCAACATGCAGAACTATTCGCTGCTCAAGACCGTGGGTCGCATCGGCAAGCCGGTGCTCCTGAAGCGGGGGATGGCGGCGACCATTCAGGATCTTCTGCTGAGTGCGGAGTATGTCCTGAGCGAGGGAAATCCGCATGTGATTCTCTGCGAGCGCGGCTTGCGCAGCTTCGATACGACCTCGCGCAACCTGTTCGACCTCACGGCGATTCCCATCGTGCACCAGCTCTCGCACCTGCCGATCATTGCCGATCCGAGCCACGGCACGGGGCGCCGCGACAAGGTGACACCAATGGCACGCGCCGCGGTGGCGGCCGGAGCAGATGGCATCATCGTCGAGGTGCATCCGCAGCCGGATCACGCGCTCTCCGATGGCGCGCAGTCGCTTGGCATCGAACAGTTCTGGGATTTCATGAAGGCGTTGCGGCGCGTGGCGGAGGCGGTGGACCGGCAGATTGCGGGGGTGGGTGCCGGGGTCGAATGACCGGACTGATGACGCGGCGCGGTGGCTGGAGGGGTGGGCCGGCCCCCTTCATCTGGCGGACGGTGGCGGCCCTCCTCGCCGGCATCCTGTGCACCATGACGGTGGGCGCACAAATCACCGACGGCGGCCTGCTCGACCGGGCCGCGCGCAAGTACCGCTCGGCCGAGACGCTGCGTGCGACGTTCCGGCAGACGCTCACCAGCCCCGGCACGAAGACCTCGCACACCGCAAGCGGCGAGTTCCTGCAGCGCGGACCGGCGCACGTGGCCTTTCATTTCAGCGAGCCCGCGGGTGACGCGATCGTCATCGACGGCGACGTGATCTGGATGTACCTCCCCAGCACCGCCAAGGGGCAGGTGCTGAAAATGCCGCGCGAGGCGGGCGCCGGGCTGGACTTTCTCAGCCAGCTTCTCGGCGCTCCGCGCGACCATTACATCGTCGCCCAAATGCCCGACGAGCGGGCCGGCGCGCATGCCGCAGCGGTGTTCGCCCTCACACCGAAGGGACCGAACGGTCCGTTCACGCGGGCCACTCTCTGGTTGGGGCGGGAGGACGCAATCCTCTGGCAGCTCGAGACGGTAGAACAGAGTGGGCTCGTGAGGCGCCTGCAGTTCACCTCTGTGCGTTTCAACGCGGCCTTGCCAAAGGGCGCGCTCACGTTCGTCGCACCGGACGGGGTTCGTGTGATCGACCAGGCGGCCTTGCTCGGCGGCCGGCCCTGAGCAGTCCCGGGCGACGCATGGTGAATGTGGCCTGGAGGGGTGACAATCGCCCGCCGATACAGCAGGATTCCAGTGGTCCCGCCGTATCCACCTCAAGGGGAGTCCTCGACATGAAGTGTGCTACCGCCGTGCGCCAGACCTGGCGCGCCGCCACCGCCGCAGCGGTGCTTGCGATGGCGCTGCCCGCACAGCCGCCGGCACAGGAGAAGGTCGATGTCGCGACCATCGACCGCATCAAGACCGAGGAGATGCAGCGTTCCCAGGTCATGGATATCGTGAGCTGGCTGACCGACGTCCACGGACCGCGACTCACGGGTTCGCCGGTCACCAGGATGGCCGGGACGTGGGCGGTATCCGCGATGACCACGTGGGGCCTCGCCAAACCGCACCTCGAGACATGGGGTCCCTTCGGACGCGGATGGACGAACGAGCGTTTCAGTTTCAATGCCGTGTCTCCGCACGCGTTCGCCATCAAGGCTGAACCGCGCGCATGGAGCCCGGGCACGAACGGCAAGGTCACTGGCGCCGCCTTGAGCATCAAGGTGGATTCGTTTGCAGACCTGGCGAAGTACGCGGGACAGCTCAGGGGCAGATTCCTTCTCGTCGGCCCCGTGCTCAGGCCGGCGGCTCACTTCGCCCCGGAAGCCGCGCGTCTCAGCGACGCCAAACTCGACTCGATGGCCGTCCAGCAGCTGCCGAGCCCGGGCGCAGCCGGGCGCGGTGGCGGGGGCGGGGGCGGACCACCGGGCGTTCCCGGCGGCGGCCGCGCCGCAGTCCAGTTCGTCCTGACCCGCGACACCGCGGCGTTGCGCTGGCTCGAGCGAGAGGGCGTGGGTGCGGTACTCGTTCCCGCACGGGGCGACGGCGGCACGATCTTCACCGACAATGGCAACCCGCGCTCGAGAGACGCGGCGCAGGTGCCGTTCGTGCACGTGGCGGCCGAGTCATATGGCCGCATCATGCGCATGCTCGACCACAACATGCCGGTCACGCTCGAACTCGACATGCAGAACAGGTTCCATGACGACGATCCGGACTCGTTCAATGTGATCGCTGAAATTCCCGGCACCGATCCACAGCTGAAGGACGAGGTCGTGATGATCGGCGCGCATTTTGACTCGTGGCATTCCGGCACCGGCGCTACGGACAACGCGGCCGGCTCTGCGGTCATGATGGAGGCGATGCGCCTGCTCAGGACGCTCGGCCTCCAACCCCGCCGCACCATCCGCATCGCGCTCTGGACGGGTGAAGAGCAGGGACTGCTCGGATCGCGGGCGTACGTGCGACAGCATTTCGGCTCTGCCGATAGCACCGGGCTTCATCCGATGCCCGAGCATGCGAGGTTCGCCGCCTATTTCAATGTCGACAACGGGACGGGCAAGATTCGCGGCGTCTACGAGCAGGCCAACGCTGCCGTCGGCCCGATCTTCAGCGCATGGATGGCACCGTTCAAGGAGATGGGAATGAAGACGGTCACCATTGCCAATACCGGCGGAACGGATCACCTGTCATTCGATGCGGTGGGCCTGCCCGGTTTCCAATTCATCCAGGACCCCATCGAGTACAACACGCGTACGCATCATTCAGACGCCGATGTGTACGAGCGCATCGAGCCGGAGGACATGAAGTTCAACTCCGTAGTGCTGGCGAGCTTTGCGTGGCAAGCGGCGCAGCGCGACGAGAAACTGCCTCGCAAGCCGGCGCCCGCCCCGCGGACCATTCCCTGAGGGCGATTCCTAGCGGGTAACGTCCTGGCGCGCACTTGCGCCCATCTGCGCTACCCGCTGGAGGAGGGCGGCGGGTTCTGCCACTCCACTGAGGAGCTTCGCGGCCTTTGCGATCACGGGGTCGCCGTGCACCATTCTCCGCTGCTCAGCGGCCACCCCGAAGGCCTGCCGCACGATCTCCCGCCCGACCACGCGGTCGATGGCGTCGTGCGCTTCGTCGTAGATGTCTCGCGATACGACGAGCCGATTGCGTACCATGGCCTTGTAGAGCCCATCGCGCATCTCCGCCGTCACCGTGAAATCCGGATCCCTGACCTGTCCGCGCCGCGTCACTTCGGCCGCGTACGTCGTCAGCGCTTCACGAAACAGCGTGAGTCGCGCTCCGACGGCGGCAACCCAGCGCCGCTCGTTGGGCGGCACGGTACTGTCGCCCGCGATTACGTCGGGCAGAATCCCCCCACCGCCCGCCACTTCGCGTCCCTTGTCGGTCTTGTAGCGGGGCCGCGACGTGTCGGCCGGCGCTGGATCGCCGCGGCGCGAATGTGGCCGGTCGATGCTGCGCCCCGCCGGGGTGTACCACAGCGCATCGGTGAGCTTCAGCGCCGCACCGCTATCCAGCGGAAAGACGACCTGGGCGCTGCCCTTGCCATACGTCGCTCGCCCGACGACAATCGCGCGATCGTGGTCCTGCAGGGCGCCGGCCACGATCTCCGCCGCGCTGGCGGTGTTTGCGTTGACGAGCACGACGACGGGAAGGCGGGGCCACCGTTGTGGCGTCTTGTCCACGTACGTCGCGTTGGCCACCGGGAGCCGTCCATGCGTCGACACGATTTTCTGCCCCGGGTCGAGGAACAGGTCCGCGACGGCGACGCCCTGTGCGAGCAGGCCGCCCGGGTTGCCCCGCAAGTCCACCACGAGGGCGCGCGCGCCGGCGGCAACGAGAGAATCCAGGGCGGCGGACACCTCGAGCGCGGTCGAATCCGTGAATGACGTGATCGCAAAATATCCCGTCACCGGGTCGAGCAGCATCGCGCGCTGCACCGAGCTTACATGGATGTCGGAGCGCACGAGCGTGAGCGGGACGCGCGCGCCGCCGAAGCGACGCTCGATCGTCAGTATCACCTTGCTCCCGATCGGGCCGCGCAGTGCGTTCGAGGCCTCGCTCACCGACCAGCCCTTCATCGACAGGCCGTTGACCTCCACCAGCCGGTCGCCGGATTGTATGCCGGCGCGCTCCGCGGGAGAGCCCGGGCGTGGCGCGATCACGGTCACCCAGCCTTCGCGAGTATCCACGGTCAGGCCCACGCCGCGATAGCTGCCGCTGGTCACCTCGAGCAGGCGACGCATCCGCTCAGGCGGCAGATAGACGGAGTTCGGATCGCCGAGCTCGTCGATCATGCCCAGTGCGGCCCGACGGTAGAGTTCATCATACCCGATCGAGTCAACCCAGCTCTGCTGCACGCGGCGAATGACGTCATCGAGCAGGCGTTGCCCCTGCGCGTTGGAGAGCCGGGTTGAAGCGCGGGGCGCCGCGATGCCGCGACGCACGAGCCACCCGCCCAGCATGAGGGCGAGCGCGAGCGTAGCGATGACGGCGAAGAGGCGCCCGCGCGTCACGCGGCAGCTCCCAGTGCAGCGCGCAACTCGGGAAACCGCACGGCGAGGGCGTCCAGCACGCGTGTTTCCACCCCGTCTTCGGCCTCGGCGGCATCGATGGCGACGATCGGGCCGCATTCTTCGTGCGACGCCTGCCACTGTGGGGTCGCGAACTCCCGGAACGCGCGTTCGACGCTCGCATGAAACGCATCGCCCGACAGTTCCATGCGGTCGGCGCCACCGCGACCCATCGTACGTGCCAGTCCCGCGGTTGCGCTCAGGGTCAACAGGAGCGTCAGATCGGGGACGAGGCCCTCGGTTGCCATGAGGTTCGTCGCGCGCACATCGGTTTCCGGGAGCCCCCGGCCGCCAATCTGGTACGCGTAAGTCGAAAGAAAGAACCGGTCGAGCACCACCACGGCGCCGCGCCCAAGCGCGGGACGGACCTCCCGCGCGAGCAGCTCAGCCCGTGACGCCATGAACAGCAGTGCCTCGGCGCGCGCGGATACCTGCGAGGCGGGGTCGAGGAGCAGGCGGCGGATCTGGTCGCCAAGTGGCGTGCCACCCGGTTCGCGGAACGCCGCGAACGGCACACTCGCGCGCGCGAGATGCCCCGCGAGACGGTCGAGTTGTGTGCTCTTGCCCGACCCTTCAACACCCTCGAACACAATGAGCCTCCCATGCGCGTACGGCGCCATGCTCGCTACCCAAGCGTGATGATCGGGCTCGCAGCACCCTTCCGGATGCCGTCGAGTATCCACTGGTTCACCTGCGTCATCACCTTGTCAAAGTTCTCGTTCGCCACCATGACCCGCTGATACGTAGGGTTGGTCTGCACCTCGCCCAGGAGACGGTCGAGTTCCTGCTCCATCTCGGCCGACGGGTTCTCACCTCGCTCGATCATCTTTTGCGCATCTGCGCGGAGTGCCTCCATCTTTTCGAGCAGCGCCATGGCGGCCTTGTCGCCGTTCAGCGCGTCGTTGGTGCGCTTGACCGCCAGATACTCCGGGCTCTGGCCGATCAGGCGGCCCAGCTCCGTCGCGCGTTCACTCAACATCACCACTCCTGTCGTCTGGCCACGAGGAACCGCTCGCGGCCGGTGAGATCCGTCCGAAGGCCGACGTCGCGCCACCTCGCGTCGGTTGCCGCATGCTCGCGGGCGATGGCCGCCCGGCCAGAATCGACTTCGAGTACCAGCACACCCCCACCCTCGAGCACGGACGGCGCGTCGCGCAAGATCGCGTGAGTTGCGGCCATGCCATCGTCGTCACTGAAAAGGGCGAGGTGGGGCTCCCAGTCCCGCACTCCTGCGGGAAGATCGCTCGCTTCAGCATGGGAAATATACGGCGGATTGGAGACAATCGCGCACAGCCGTTCACCCCGAAGGGGACCCAAAAGGTCGCCCGCGCGGAACTCCAGGAGGGGTCGACGGTCTGGTGGGATGGCGTCGAGATTCGCCCGGGCCAGCGCGAGTGCATCCTCGGAGATGTCAGTGGCGATCACCCGCTTGAATGGGCCTTCGGACGCGAGCGAAAGCGCAATGGCGCCCGAGCCCGTTCCAACATCGGCCACCACCCCGCCACTCGCGGCGAGCGCCAGCGCAAGGTCGACCAGCAGTTCGGTTTCCGGGCGCGGAATGAGTACGCGCTGGTCGACCCGAAGCGCGAGGTGGCGAAACGCCGCCCTTCCAACCGCATACTGGAACGGCATGCCGCGGCCCAGGCGGTCGGCCGCCACGCGAATGGCCCCCATAGCGAGGTCGTCCAGCTCCACGGATGGGTGGGCGCTGGGCCAGAATCGCGGTTGCCCAAGCACGGCAGCAATCAGGTCGCGCGCGTCCGCGCGGGCGGGCGGCACGCCCTCACCCGCCAGCTCCTGCGCGAGCGAGTCGAGCACGTCGGCGAGCCTCATGCGCCGCCGAGCTGCTCCTCGACAGTGGCGAGCTTGTAGGCCTCGATCAATCCCGCCACGTCGCCGTTCATCACGGCTGGCAGGTCGTGCGACGTGTAGCTGATGCGATGGTCCGTGACGCGGTTCTGGGGATAATTGTAAGTGCGGATCTTGGCCGACCGGTCGCCCGTGCTCACCTGCGATTTCCGCAACCGGCTCCGTTCCGCCTCCTGGGCGGCGACCTTCATGTCGAGCAGTCGCGCACGCAGCACTTCCATTCCCTTGAGCTTGTTCTGAAGCTGGCTCTTCTGGTCCTGCTGGCTGACCACGAGGCCGCTCGGCAGGTGTGTTATGCGGACAGCGGAGTCGGTAGTGTTCACGCTCTGGCCACCGGGTCCGCTCGAGCGAAAGACGTCGATGCGGAGATCCTTGTCCTCGATCTTGAGGTCGATCTCCTCCGCCTCCGGAAGGACGGCGACCGTGGCGGCCGACGTGTGGATGCGTCCCTGCGCCTCCGTGGCGGGCACGCGTTGCACACGGTGCACGCCGCTCTCGCCCCGCATTTCGCCAAA
>DASZZO010000182.1:0-15025 GCA_035544915.1 Gemmatimonadaceae bacterium
CGTGGTCGTGGGCGCGGTGGTGTCGCACTGGTACGATGGGCGCGCCCGCCGGACGGCGCGTCCTGAACGCGCCGAGCGGCTGGGCACGCTCGTGGCGTCGGGGCTGATCGTCGGCGAGAGTTTGTGGGGCGTGATCAACGCCGGCCTGATCGTCGCCTTCTCAAAGGATGCGCCCATTGGTCTCGTCGCCGAGAGCTTTGCGCCGGCACCATGGCTCGGAGTGCTCGGCTTTTTGGGTGTGATCGTCGGGTTGTACGGGTGGATGTTGCGGAGGGCTGCGGTTGTGCGGTGAGCGCCCTCGCGTTGGTGCATTGCAGGGCGCTTTGACAACTAAGGAGGCGAACCATGCACATAAATCCGTATCTGAGCTTCAACGGACAATGCGAAGCGGCGTTCAAGTTCTACGGGGAGTGTTTCGGCGGCCAGCTCGGGCCGATCTTCCGTTATGCGGGGACACCGCTGGCGGATCAAGTCCCGGCTGACTGGCAGGACAAGGTGATGCACGGCAGTCTGATGGTCGGCGAGCTGACGTTGATGGGTGGCGATGTGGCGCCGGACCGCTACGAGGAACCAAGAGGCTTTTCGCTGTCGCTCCAGCTCAAGAACACGACTGAGGCCGAGCGTATTTTTGACGAGCTGAGCAAGGACGGCAAGGTGGCGGTGCCGCTGGAGAAGACATTCTGGGCGGAGCGGTTCGGGATGGTTGTCGATCGGTTCGGGATACCGTGGTTGATCAACTGCGAGGCATCTGATCGGTCCGGGGAAGGGAATCTCGTATGACTTCTCGTGGTCTGCTCGTTCGATGGCTCATCGATCCGCGCGGCGGCGACCCGCGGCGGCGCGACCACCTGATCTCAAATCGCATGACCGATAACAATCAGTCCCCCACAAGAGAAATGGAGAAACACCATGCGGGCCCTGCTCATTGTCCTTCTCGCGATATCCGGCCCCGGGTTGCCCGTGCAATCTGAGAGTCTCGTCGGCACGTGGAAGCTCGTGTCGTGGCAAGTGATCGTCGCCAACGAGCCGCTGCAGAACGTTTTTGGATCGAACCCGAAGGGCTACCTGGTCCTGACGCGCGAAGGACGCAGCATCGTTGTGACGACCGCCGACAACCGGAAGGGAGGCATGGGCGACGCCGAGCGGGCTGCGCTGCATAAATCCATGCTCGCGTATACCGGCAAGTACCGGGTCGAAGGCAATGACTTCATTACGGTCGTCGATGTCTCGTGGAATCAGGACTGGAACGGTACCGAGCAGAGGCGCCACTTCAGGATCGAGGGCGACAAGCTTTTCATCGAATCGGCACCGGGCCCGAGCATAGTGTTCCCGGGCAAGACTGATTATCGCCGGATCGTGTGGGAGCGAGAGATGGCGTGACCTGGCGAACGCGGACCCCGTACTGGCGCCGCGCCGCTATCATGGATTGCGATCGAGGCAGCCGTTGAACAACGGATTGTTCCGCTCCGGGAACGGTACCACGAAGTTCACATCCGTCCCATACGTGTCGCTCGGCCGCAGCGCGAGCGTACCAACCGGAAAGACATTGGCCTGGTTGCGGCCGTACTGGCGCAGGAGCCGGCGCATGTCGCCGAGACGATGTCCCGTCAGCCAGAGCCAGAACGCCCTCTCCCGGAACAGCATGTCGACCGCCGCATCCTGCGTGAGGGGCGGTGCCGGCAGCGCAGGGATGGGGGTGGCCAGGCCGGTCGCGCGAAGCGTGTTGAGAAGACCGAACACCGCGTCGCGATCGGCCTGTGTAGCCCCCTGCAGTCTCGCCTCCGCCTCGATCAGGCGCGCTTCGATTCCGTCGGCGAGCACAACGGGGGAGCCCTGCGCCAGATACTTCTGCTCGAGCGGCAGGTTGCGACTCGTCCCGTCGAACCCCGTGCGGGTCGACGTCATCCACGGAACCCGTGGATCGGCCGGCGTCGTGAGGTAGTCAAGGCCGTTCGTTCCCTCTTTGGTCCCGACGGTGTATCGCGACCCACTCACGAACGTCCCATTATAGATGCCGTTTTGCTGACGCGGGGTCGCCACTGAGTGGTAGAGCGTATACTTGAAGCTTGTCGGCACTCCGGCCACGGCCGTCGCGGCCGCGGCGAACTGGCCCGCGTTGAGCAGCGCACGGGCCTTGCCGACCTGCGCGAAGTATTTGTAGCTCGTCCCCGTGGCGAGCGCGAGCGCGGAGTCAATCGAAGCGGCCGCCGTTGCCAACATTTGCGCGGTCGTCAGGGGCGCGCCATACGCGAACGAGCCATCCGCGTTCGCGGCGCTGAACGGCACGCCCGAGCAGTACGCCTCCGCGAACAGGTCTTCGGCGTACCCGCGCATCGTGTACATCTCGCTCAGGGAATCCTTGACGGCCGCAATCGTCGCCGACTTCACCCTGGTCCACGCGAGGATCGCCGACGTGAGATCGGCGCGAGCGAGGTGCAACCCGTTGTACATCGTGTTCGTCGCGCCACCCAGCACTTCGGTCTGGCGCCGTCCGTCCGTGAAATACCGGTCGGCAAACGTGTCCGATGTCTGGATCTCGTCGGCCATATTCCCTGTCGACACGACGAATCCGTCCTGAGTGCCGGAGAACCCAACCGTGAAGTCCTGCATCGCGCCGTTGCGCAGGGTGGTCGCGCCGAGCGAACCGCCGAGCGCCGACTCGGACAACACATCGGGCGTGTCCACGCCAAGAACTTTGGTGCTGCACCCGACCAACAACAGTGCGGCCGCCGCGTAGCCCACAGGGCGACCTGCCGCGCGAGTAAAGGCGTAGTGTCTCATGTTTGGCGGTCGCCTCAGAAGCCGAAGTTGAATCGGAACGTCCAGTACCGCAGGGGTGGCGTCGCGAAGTACTCCTCGTTGCCGCGCGTGTCGTTGTTGGATGCGGCCGCCTCGGGGTCAACGCCCGTGTACTTCGTCCAGACGCCGAGGTTGCGGCCGGTGAGGACGATGGTCCATGTCGACGCGCGCATCATATGGGCCCACGCCGCCGGCATTTCGTAGGAGATGGACGCCTCACGCCAGCGCGTGAATGAGCCATCCTCGAACATGCCGGTGAACACCGACTGCGACGTCGCCAGCGCGTTGGCCTGCTCCTGGAGGGAAGCACTCGGGTCATAGCGGCCACGGCACGACACGCCATTCATGCACTGGTGCCGCAGCGTATTGTTGAACTTCCTGAAGCCCCACTTGCTATCAAACTGCGAGGACAGCCGTAGCTTCCGATTGAAGAGCTCCACCCCTGGCGAGAACGCCATCTCGCGCATGGGATAGGTATTGCCCTGGTAGACGGCCGTGTCGCTGAACGTGAGCTCGCTCAGCACGATGATGCCGTCCCGATTCGCGTCGTTGTACGTAATGGTCTTGTCCCACAGTCCGTACAGCGGGTAGCCGGGCAGGTTGCGCTGCGTGTTGCGGTTGCCCGATGCGATCGGAGAGATGCCATCGCCGAGCTTGAGCATGCGGTTCTGGTTCGTCGAGCCCGTGAGCGTAAAGTCGATGGCGATATCCTTGCGATCGAGCACACGCTGGGTGTAGTTCAGTTCGAAGCCCGTATTCTGGATGCTGCCGATGTTCACGAATTGGTTTGTGAGGCCCGAGAGCGACGGCGCGATCTGGCGGCTGATCAGTGCGTCGGTCGTCTTCTTGTCGTAATGGGTCAGCTCGATATTCGCCGCCCCGTTGAACAGGTTGAGGTCGAACCCGAACTCAGTCTCCGCCGAAAACTCCGGACGGAGCTTTGCGTTTCCGAGCGAGCCGAGCGAGGCGCCGGGCGTGTCGCCGCCCGACGACAATGTCGTGGGGTTGGCCGAGAAGTAGCGCACAGCGTCGGTCGCGTTGGGAAGCTGTCCCGATGCGCCGTAGGTACCGCGGATACGCAGCGAGGTGAGCCACGCCGGGCGATGGAACCAGTCATACTGCGAGAGCATCCACGACGCGCCGAATTTGGGATAGTACACCGCGTTCAACGCCTTTCCGAAGGCGCTCGCGCCATCCCGGCGCACGCCGCCCGTGATGAACAGCTTGTCGTTGAACGCGATCTGCTGTTCGATGTAGTAGCCGAGCGTGCGCTTTTCGGAGAACGTTTGCGTGCTGGACCGTGTCGCGGCAGACGAGACCGTGACTCCGCCTGGCGGCAACCCGGTGCCGGTGCCCGTGGTGTTGCCGACCGCGCTGCGCAGATACTGCATGCCGACGGACGTCTTCGAGCTGAGCCAGGGGCGCAGCTGGAAGGTCGTGGTGCCGCCCAAGTCGACACTCTGCTGGTTGAGGTCGGAATTGGTGCTCTGGACGTTGCCCGTGCGGACCGTGCCCGCGTTCGGACCTTCTCCAACCTTCGAGAGGAAGATGTCGTTCCGCAACGCAAAGTCCGACCCAACGGAGGCGCGGAGCGCCAGCCACGTTGCCGGCACGTACTGTGCGGTGACGCTGTTGATGAAACGATTGATTGCCTGCGTCGTAGTCTGCGAAAGCACGTCGCCCATCATGAACGAGCGATATCCGCGCAGTGAGTCACCTTGCTGATCGAGCAGGTCGCCGCGCCACGTGCCGCCCAGTGCGGCGACCATCAGACCGTTGCTGTTGTCCTCGTTCTGTGGGAGACGCAGGTTGCTGTTGATGAACGCCGAGGACGTCTGAATGGTCAGTTGCGGCGAGAGCCGAGCGGACAGATTTGTGCGAAGACTGTTCCGTGCGAGGGCGTTCGGGCGCAACTGCGCGGACGGAAGTCCGGTCACTCCGCGCCGGGCATCGAGTCGCGCCACTTCGTTGTCCGGCATCTTGTAGATGCCTGTCTCGGTCTCCGTCTGACCCGACACGAAGTACTGCAGCGCCTCTGATCCGCCGGAGACCTGAAGCGAATACTGCTGGCGCGCCCCCGTGCCGAGTGGCGTGAGCGACGGGACGTTCAGCACGTTCCCGTGCGACAGCGAGTCTGCGGTGCACGTCCTGGCCGCCACGGCCGTCAGGAGGCAGATCGTCGACTTGTTCGGGTCTGCAGTTGTCTTGCCCCAGAGTGACCAGAGGTCCGGGTAGCGCGATGCGTTCGAGATGACGCCGCTCTCCATCGACACGCTGTAGCGCGTCTGGCCCATGCGGCCGCGCTTGGTTTTGATCACGATCACACCGTTCGCGGCTTCGGTGCCGTAGAGCGTCGCCGCCGATGGCCCCTTCACGATTTCGATTGTCTCAATCTCGCCGGGATTGAGATCGTCGAGGCGCGACGGACCCGAACCGCCGACGCCGATCGCGTTGTTGGTCGCCGACGTTGCGCGCACGCCGTCGATGATCACGATGGGATCGTTGCTGAGGGAGAACGAGTTCTGTCCCCGAATGCGAATGCGCGCGCCCGTGCCGGTCGCGCCCGTCTGCACGACCTGCACGCCCGACGCGCGTCCGGAGAGGAGCCCGCCCATATTCGACACCGGCAGCTCGCTCAGCTGCCCTGCCACGGCGATCTGCGTCGTCGAGTTGGCCAGCTCCACCTTACGCTGCAAGCCGTTGACGGTCGTCACGACGGCCTCGAGCGAGAAGCTGGCCTGCGCGAGCACAACATCGAGGACCACTGGAGCGCCCGCTGAAAGGTCGACGCTGACGTTTTTTCGGGTGTATCCGACCCGACTGAACGCGAGCACCGCAACTCCGGACGCATTGGTGCGCAGCGTATAACGACCATTCTCCCCCGTCAGCGCACCGGTCGTGGTCCCGGAGAGGACAACGCGGGCCTGCGCGACGGGCTGCCCGGTCGCGGAATCCGTGACGAGGCCCGAGACCGCGCCAGCCTGGGCGGCGAGCTGCGAGCCGCCGACGGAGAGACCTATCGCGGTGCCAAGTAGCCGGCGGACGTGTGCTAAGTGCATCGTGCGTCTCCATGGCGGGCGGACTAGTCATTAACCTGCAGCGTGAGATCATATAGCATGCGTCGAACCTCCACAATATTGGTCATGGCTCCCAACGCTCGCGCACGAATCATTTTTCACGGCGCCAGTGTCCTGTTTGCCGGACTTCTTTGCGGGTACCTGACGGTGGTAGAATCGGGCACCGGAGGCGCGATTGGCATAGTCGCGGCGTTGCTGGCAACTCTGGTCACGCGGATGGGTGCCCAAGCCGGCCTCAAGAGTGGGGTGGTTGCACTGATTGCAGCGCTGTCTGCCGGCCGTGCGCCGCTATATGCACAGCCGGCCGGAGACACGCGGTTTGAGGCTCTTGCCTCACTCGCCGAGACAAGGATGAAGGAATATGGCGTGCCGGGCCTCGCGCTCGGCATACTCCACGCCGGCACGGTGAGCATACGCGGCCTGGGTGTCACCAACGTCGAAGATCCATTGCCGATCACGGCCCACACGGTGTTTCCGATCGCGTCCATCTCCAAGACATTTGCAGCGACTGCGATGATGCGCCTGGTCGAGCGAGGCAAGGTCGATCTCCGCGCACCCGTGCGGACGTACTTGCCGGACTTTCGCGTGCGCGACGATGGCGTGAGTCGCGACGTGACGGTGTGGCATCTCCTGACGCACCTGGGCGGCTGGGAGGGACAGGTGTCGGGGCCCGAGCGTGGCACGGAGACGCTCAAGACCTTCGTCGCATCCATTACCGATCTCATGCAGGTTGCGCCGCCGGGTGCAGCGTGGAGCTACAACAACGCGGGGTTCAGCATCGCTGGGCGTGTCATCGAGGTGGTAACGGGAACCTCCATCAATCGCGCAATGAGCGACCTGGTGTTCCAGCCGCTCGGTCTCGAGCACGCTGGGACGACCGCCGGTGAGTTCATCACACAGCGCTTTGCGGCCGGACATTTGACGCGCGATGGGAAGCCGGCGCTCATCCGGCCATTTGCGCCGTCGACGAGCGTCACGGCAGGCGGAGTCGGCCTCTGCGTGACGGACCTGCTCGCGTATGCCCGGTTCCACATGGGTGAGGGGAGGGCGGCAAACGGCGAGCGCGTGCTGATGCGCGAAGCGCTGGAGCAGATGCGCACCCCGCAATCGATCAAGCAGGCCACCGACGACGAAATGGGCATCGGGTGGCACCTGCGCAGGCTCGGCGCGATTCGCACGGCATCTCACGGCGGGACATTGGGCGGGCACATTCTGCTGCTGGAGATCGTGCCCGAGCGGAACTTCGCGATTGCCATCCTGACGAACTCGAACGTCGGCTGGCGCGTGATCCAGGACGTTGAACGCGAGGCGCTGAAGTCGTATCTCGGTGCGACGTACGCCCCCAATCAGGCCATTGCACACCGGGGGCTCGTCGAAACGCTTCCCTCGGTGGAGCCGCTGGCGCGGCAACCCGACCCGGCCCCGTACGTCGGCACCTACATGCGGCCGAGCAATTCGGTGGTCGTGCGCGCTGACGGGAGCAGGCTGTTCGTGCAGGATGTTCCGAACAGTGGTCTCGGAGCAGTGGAGATGCCGGTTTCCTTCTATGGGCCTGACCGGGTCGTGGTGACGGACGGGCCGTCGAGTGGCCAGTCGATCGAGTTCGTGCGCGCCCCGAATGGCGGGGTCAACTGGATTCGTGTTGTCGGACGTGTCGCCGTGCGTATACCGTAAGAGCATCCAACAGCAGGTGCACTTGCCCGACATGCTTAGCCGGTTGCAGGCCTCCCTCGCCGACCGCTACCGCATCGAGCGTGAGCTGGGCCGTGGAGGCATGGCCACGGTTTTCCTGGCGCACGACCTGAAGCACGATCGACCCATCGCGCTCAAAGTCCTCCACGCCAGCCCGGCGCAGGCCCTCGGCGCCGAGCGGTTCCTCCGCGAGATCCGGCTCTCGGCGCGTCTGCAGCACCCTCACATCCTTGCCATGCACGACTCCGGCGATGCGGACGGCCAGCTCTGGTTCGCCATGCCGTACGTGGAGGGCGAGACGTTACGGAGCCGGTTGCTGCGAGAGAAGCAACTGCCGTTGGATGACGCCCTGCGCATCACCCGCGAGGTGGCCGATGCTCTTCACTATGCTCACCAGCACGGAGTGATCCACCGCGATATCAAGCCGGAAAACATCCTGCTGAGCGGCACGTCGACTGGCGACGGAGGGATTTCCGGCGGAACCCACGCCCTCGTTGCCGACTTCGGGATTGCTCGAGCCGTCCCGGGCGAATCAGGCGCATCAGGCGAATCGGGCGAGCGGCTGACCGGCACCGGAGTCAACGTGGGCACGCCCCTGTACATGAGCCCCGAGCAGGCCTCTGCCGAGCGGGAACTCGATGCGCGCACCGACGTCTATTCGCTCGGCTGCGTGCTGTATGAGATGCTCAGCGGTGAGCCACCGTACACGGGACCGACGGTTCAGGCGGTCCTGGCGAAGCGATTGACCGAGCCGGTCCCGCACCTCCGCACCGTGCGCGATGTGCCTGCTGCCCTCGAGCGTGCGGTGACCAGGGCGCTGGCGCGATCGCCGGCCGATCGGTTCGCCACGGCGGCGGAGTTCGCCGGAGCACTGCAGTTGGATCGATTGCAGGACGGCGCCGGACATACGGATGGTGCGGCCGGCCCGCGTTCCGGCCGGCGACTGGGCGGACCGGCGGCGATTGGTCTTGCCCTGCTGCTTCTGGTGCTCGGCGGATATGCATTGCGGCGATGGGCGATGCCGGCCAGCGCCGCGCCGGCGGCCTCTGCCGCAGTCCTTCCTTTCGTGGACCTGAGTCCCGAGAAGGATCAGCAGTATTTCAGCGACGGGCTCACCGAGGAGCTGATCACCACGCTGAGCCAGGTGCCGGGTCTTCGAGTCGCGGCCCGGACCTCGTCCTTTCAGTTCAAGGGACAGAGTCCCGATGTGCACGACGTGGGACGCAAACTCGGTGTGGGCGCCGTCCTGGAAGGGACGGTACGAAAGAGCGGGAACCGGCTCCGCGTCAGCGCCCACCTCATCAACGTGAATGATGGGTTTGAGCTCTGGTCCCAGTCTTACGATCGAGACCTGGCCGATGTCTTCGCGGTGCAGGAAGACGTCGCGCGATCCATCGTTGCGGCGCTGCGCCTGCGGCTCGGACCCGTTCGTGACGCGGCGTTGGCCGTCCGGCCGACCGGTGACCTTCAGGCGTATGACCTGTATCTCCAAGGCCGGTTCGCGTGGAATCAGCGGAACGGTACCGCCCTCCGTGAAGCGGTGCGCTACCTGGAGCAGGCAGTGACCCGTGACTCGACCTTTGCCCGCGCGTGGGCGGCTCTCGCCGACGCCTACATCCTCGTCGTACCATATAGCGGCGGTTCGCCCACCGAGACGTGGCGAAAAGCGCAGGACGCGGCGGCAAAGGCGCTCGCGCTCGACAGCTCCTCGGCGGAGGCGCATACCTCGCTCGGCTACGGCAACATGATCTACGCCTGGAACTGGCCGGCGGCGGAGATGAATTTCCAACGAGCCATCGCGGCGGATTCCAACTACGCGACGGGCCATCAGTGGTATGGCGATTTTCTAGCCGGGCGCGGCAGGCTGGCCGAGAGCCTGGCAGAGATGGCGCGCGCGCACCAGCTCGATCCGCTGTCGCGGCAGATCGGCGCCGAGTGGGGATGGGTGTCCTATCTCATGCACCGAAACGACGAGGCTGCGGCCCACATCCGTCAGACCCTCGAGCTCGACCCGAACTTTGGCCAGGGTCATTTCCGGCTCGGCCTGGTCCAGATCCAGCAGCGTCTGTATCCCGAGGCGATCGCGTCGTTCAAGCGCGCGATCGACCTGGGCGTGTTCTATCCCTATGCCGCTGCGGGACTCGCGTTCGCCTACGCTGTGTCGGGAAATCGCGGCGCGGCGACGGAGATCGTGAACGACCTGAAGCAACGCTCGGGGCGGGAACTCGTGCCACCGTTTTCAATTGCCGTGGCGTACGCTGGTCTGGGCGATACAAGTCAGGGGATCGAATGGCTGAACCGGGGCATCGACCAGAAGGACACTTATATCCCGGAGAATTTCTTTGATCCACTCCTCGATCCGTTGCGGAAGGACCCAACGTTCGGCCAGGCGATGGCGCGGATGGGTCTCAAGTGAACGTCAGCGCGTGACTTGAAACCGCCGCACGGCGTGGGCCGTACGCGAGAGCATCCCCAAAGTCGAGCGCGAAATGGCCGTAGCCCAACCCATTCGTCACGCCTGGAGATCGCTGCGGCGTACACCGGTCTTCACCATCACCGGCACGCTGACGCTCATGATCGGCATCGCCGCCTCCGCGATGATCTTCGTCCTCGTGAACGGCGTCCTCCTGCGGCCCCTCCCGTACGGGAACCCCGACCGGCTCGTCGGCGCGTGGTTCGACATGCCGCTGCTCAACATGCGGCACGCGCAGCAGACGCAGACCACCTACTACACGTTCCAGCGCCTCGCGCACACGATCGACGGGATTGGCGTGTACCAGGACGGTTCGGCCGACATATCTGAGCCGGGTGGAACATCCGCACCTCAGCATGTCACGGTTGCGTGGATCACCGCGACGCTGCTTCCGGTCCTCCAGGTGTCCCCGATACTCGGCCGCAACATCACGGAGGAGGAGGACACTCCGAACGGCGGCCGCAAGTCTACGAGAGCGGGCGACGAAGGGCCGACTGTGATCATGATTGGCGAGGGGCTGTGGCGCACGCGATTCAGTGGTGACACGCACGTCCTCGGTCGCACCATGGACGTCAACGGGCGCACGCGAACGATCGTCGGCGTCATGCCCGCGCGCTTCCGCTTTCCGACCGCCGCGACACAGCTGTGGCTGCCGCTGGGACTGGATCGCGACAACAAGTTCCCCGGTGGCTTCAACTACAACGCCGTCGCGCGCCTCAAGCCCGGCGTCACCCTCGCCGATGCACAGCGCGATTTCGCCGCGGTCCTGCCGCGCGTGGTGGAGCTGTATCCGACGTTTGCGCCGGGCGCGTCGATGCAGATGGTGATGGGCCAGGCGAAGCCAACACCCGTGTTCGTCCCCTTGCGCCAGGACGTCATCGGCGGCATCGCCAAAACGCTGTGGACGGTCGCGGCGGCGGCGGGCCTCGTGCTCCTCGTAGCCTGCGCGAACGTCAGCAACCTGATTCTCGTGCGCGCCGACGGGCGGCAACGCGAACTCGCCGTGCGCGAAGCGCTGGGCGCCGGCCGCGCGCGCATTCTGTGGCATTTCCTCACGGAGTCGGTGGTCCTGAGCACCCTGGCGGCCGTGATCGGCCTCGGCCTCGCGACGGTGGCGATTCGCGTCCTGGTGAATGCCGGCCCGGCGGAGATCCCGCGCCTGGCGGAGGTCGGTGTCGACGCAAGGGCGGTGCTGTTCACGGTGGTACTCACGGCGCTCATCGCGCTCTTCTGCAGCGTGATTCCTGCGCTGCGAATCGGACGCTTGCACCTGTCGAGCGCGCTGCGCGAGGGCGGACGGAGCGGAACGGCGGGGCGCCTGCAGCATCGGGTGCGTGGCGGGCTTGTCGCCGCACAGATCGCGCTCGCGCTGGTCGTGCTCGCGGGATCGGGGCTGCTGGTGCGGAGCTTCCAGCAGCTGCACGCGGTACAGCCGGGGTTCGATCCCACACACGTCGCGACTTTCTGGATGTCGCCGCCACGCGCGCGTTACCCCAACGACGCCGCCGTCGCCGGCTTCTACCGGCGGCTCGAGGCCCGCATCGCGGAACTGCCCGGCGTGAAGGAGGTCGGCCTCTCGTCGCGTCTCCCGCTTGGCACGAACGGGATGAATCAGAATCCGCTCTTTCCGGAAAACGATCAGTCGTATGCCACGAAGATTCCACCATTGCAAATCAATAGCGAGGTCAACGGCGGGTACTTCCGCGCCATGAGCATTCCGATCATCGCGGGCCGTACGTTCGACCGCCTGGACGGGCAGCGCGACGGCGAAGCGATCGTCAGTCGCAAGACCGCTGCGCAATTCTGGAAGGACTCGACTGGGCAGGCGGCCCTGGGGAAGCGATTCCGGGAGCTCCCGACGGGGCCGCTGTACACGGTGATCGGGGTCGCCGGCGACGTTCGCGATACCGCGCTGGCATCGCCCCCGACGCAATCGGTGTATTTCCCGGAGGTCGCGGAGAAGGACACGCTGTTCTCGCAGACGGCACGAACTCTGGCGTTGGCCGTGCGAACACCGGGCGACCCGACCGCGGTCATCGGAGCGGTGCGGAGCGCGGTGCACGATCTGGATCCCGCGCTGCCCCTGTTCGACGTCAAGTCGATGACAACGGTGTTCAACGCGTCCATGGCGCAGCTATGGCTCATCATCGTGATTCTCGGCGGCGCGGCGATCGTCACGCTGATACTCGGCGGCGTCGGACTGTACGGCGTGATGGCGTACGTGGTGACGCTTCGCACGAGAGAGCTGGGCGTCCGCATCGCACTCGGGGCGCAGCCGCGCGCCGTGGCGGCGATGATGACGCGGCAGGGGCTCGCGATCACGGCGCTCGGCGTGGGCGGCGGTCTCGCGCTCTTTGCGCTGGTTGCGCGGTTCCTGCGGTCCTTCCTGTTCGGCGTCGCACCAAGCGATCCCGTGACACTCGTTGCGGCGTCGTTGATGCTGGGGGCGATTGCGGTTCTCGCGAGCTGGATTCCGGCGCGACGCGCGTCGCGCGTCGATCCGGCGGAGGCGCTGCGCGCCGACTGAACCGCTAGTCCGGCACCGAAACCCGCGTGCCCCTGAACTCAACGGTTGTTCGCATTGCGGTGCCGGCCCACCGCACGTCGATCGGCAAGCTATTGTTGCGGCCCTTTGCCGGAGAGGCGGCGACGGCGCATTATTCCGTCGTGGCCACCCAGGCTGACGTCCGCCGCATTGCGCTGTCCTTGCCCGAGGTCGAAGCGGTGGAAGGTCGTTTCGCCTTTGCGGTACCGTTAAAGGGCAAGCCCAAGGCCTTTGTGTGGGTCTGGATGGAACGTATCGATCCGAAGAAGCCGCGCGTGGCCAATCCCGCGGTGCTCGCAGTGCGGGTCGCCAACGTCGGCGTGAGGGAGGTGATGATTGCGGCAGAGCCCGCGAAGTTCTTCACTGAGCCGCACTACGCCGGATTTCCGGCTGTGCTCGTGCGGCTTGCGGCGGTGAAAGTGCCAGAACTCCGTACCCTCATTGTGGAGGCTCGCCAGTGCCTAACGCCCCCGGCACTCGCGAAGCGTCGAAAAGACTGAGTCGCGTGCGCCGTACGACCCGCATCGTGCTCGCCATCGCGGTGTCCGCTGCTGCGCTCGCGCCCGGCGCGTGTGTGCATGGTTTCGTGGGAGGCCGGCCTGACGTGCTGACATGGAAGTCGGAGCCGCGAAACCGTCGGACTTCCGCGCGCAGGGGCACCGTGTCTGGGATACGGCGCGGTACCCGTCGCATGTTTCGGTGTTGATGCCATGATGAGGCGTTCCGTCATGCGCGCGGTGGGCCTGATCGCGTTGACCGCTGGGGCCGTGGGCTCGCTCGATTTGCTGCTCCACGCAAGTCAGCACCCGCCAGGATTCCTTCTTGCGCTGTTCATCGTCTGGGTGCTCTCACCGTTCGTCGCGCTCGCGGTGGCTGACCGGGTTTCGAGGCGCTTCCCCATTCTTGCCGGCGCGCCGCTTTATGGCCTGATGGTGCTTCTGGCGCTGGGGTCGTTGGCATGCTACGGCGGTCTCGTATCAATGCCTCAGGGGTCGAGGCCCGCGTTCGTATTTCTTTTCGTTCCGTCGGTGTCGTTTCTGCTGATGATCGTGGTTCTCCGGACTGCTGCATTGATCACACGATTCCGGAGTCACGGTCCTGGACGGACCAAGTGAACGGGCACCACTGGGACGCGCGCGAATCCCCCTGGCGACATGGATCCGACGTGTCGCCCTGACAATCGTTGTGGCTGACAATCACTCCTCACAGGTCAATCATGAAACGTCCCCCACTGCTCCCGCTGCTCATCACCGCGTTCATCGCCGCCGCCCCGGCGCGCGCTCAGGTAACGCGGCCAGAATCGGAGCGTGCGCTCGCCCGCGCGATATACAAGGAGTTCATCGAGGTTCAATCGGGATTCTCCACGGGCTCGACCACGCCCGTCGCGCAGGCGGCGGCGGCGCGGCTCAAGGCCGCCGGGTTTCCCGACGCGGATGTGCACGTGGATGGCCCGAACCCACGGAAAGCCAATCTCGTGGTCCGCTACCACGGAACCGACGGGCGCAGGCCGCTTCTGCTCCTGGCGCACACGGACGTTGTGGAGGCCAAGCGCGAGGACTGGAGCATGGATCCGTTCCAGCTCATCGAAAAGGACGGCTACTTTTATGGCCGCGGAACCGGCGACGACAAGGCGCAGGCCGCGGTCTGGATTGCCAACCTCATTCAATACAAGGCGGAGGGCTTTACGCCGGACCGCGACATCATCGTCGCGCTGACGGCGGACGAGGAAGGCGGAGGTCCGTTCAACGGTGTGGACTGGCTCCTGAAGTATCACCGTGACTGGATCGACGCCGACTATGCGCTCAACGAAGGCGGCTGGGGTGAGTCGGTGAATGGCAAGCGGATTGCGAATGACCTTCAGGTGAGCGAGAAGTACGTGCTCAACTTCCGGTTCGAAGTGCGCAACAAGGGCGGCCACAGCTCGCTCCCCGTGGCCGACAATGCCATCTACCACTTGGCCGGCGCGCTCGACCGACTCTCGCGGTTTGCCTTTCCGCTCAAGACCAACGAGGTCACCGCAGCGTATTTCAAGCAAATGGCAAAGACCGAGAACGGGGCCGTGAAGGCAGATCTCACGGAGGTCGCCGCCGGGTCGCATGAGGCGATGCAGCGCGTGGCCAAGGCATCAACGGCGTGGAATGCGACGCTCCGGACGACGTGCGTCGCCACGATGCTCGAAGGCGGCCATGCGATGAACGCGCTGCCGCAGCTGGCTGCGGCGACTGTGAACTGTCGTGTGCTGCCGGATGACGCGGTGGATTACGTGCGAGATGCGCTTCGGAAGGTGGTGGCCGACACGCAGGTGGCCGTGACCGTGCTCGGGAATCCGGCGCCTGGCCCGGCGTCGCCGCTCCGCGCCGACGTCGTGCAGGCGGTCACGAATGTGACCGAGAAAATGTGGCCTGGCGTGCTGACAGTGCCGATCATGGTGATGGGCGC
>DASZZO010000183.1:0-25511 GCA_035544915.1 Gemmatimonadaceae bacterium
ACTTAGGGCCATGAACGAATGACGATCACTCGCACAGGCGCGCACCCTCGATCTTCAAACGATCCCGTCGTGGACTGGCTCCTCCGCGCCGACCCGTCGATCCGCTGGCAGGTCATGCGCGACCTCACCGACACGCCGGCGGAGATCGTCGCTGTTCCTGCGCGATTTGGGGATCGACCCTGTGAGCGCGCGCACGCGAACCGCGATCGATCTCGTTCGCCGCAACGTCACCTGGGGCGCCGGGTTCGGAGACTCGCCCTTCTTCGAGGGTGAGGTCGAGCCGTGCATCAACGGCCGCGTCGTCGCGCTCGGCGCGTACTTCGGCGAGCGCAGCGACCGACTCGTCGATCGACTGCTGAGCGAACAGCTCATGGAAGGCGGCTGGAACTGCGAGGCGCCGGGCAGCTCGCTACGTTCGTCGTTCCACACGACGATCTGTGTGCTCGAGGGACTCCTCGCGTTCGAGGAGGCGTTCGGCGCCACGTCGCTGGTGACAGACGCGCGGAGGCGCGCGGAGGAGTATCTCCTCGAGCGTCGTCTGCTCCGAAGGCTTTCGACAGGAGACATCATCAAGCCCGAGTGGACGCGGTTCGCGTTTCCGACGCTCTGGCACTATGACCTGCTCCGCGCGCTCGACTACCTGCGCGCGGCCGGCGTGCGGGCCGGCACGGTTGGGGTGGCCAATCGCTGGATCACGTTGCGGGCGCTCAGAGTGCTGGACTGGTGCGCGAGGACTGAGCGATTCAGCCATCGCAGGCGAACGCCGTCCGGTTACCTGTATTGCCATGGGGGCCATGACGCCAAGCGCATAGATATCCGCTCGATGGTCCACGTGATCGCTGGCTGCCTGCTCTGGAGCCATATAGGACGGCGTACCCAGGGCGATGCCAGGCGGAAGTCAGGCGTATGGCGCCCGGAGGTGCGCCACGCGGTAACCAAAGAGCGCCGCGTTGGAGCGCGCCGCGAGTCCCTCAGAGCGCGGCGCGAGTCCGTTGGAGTGCGCCGCGAGTTCTTCAGAGCGCGCCCCTAGTCCGTTGGAATGCGCCACGAGTTCCTCGGCGCCCGCTCTGCGGTCGGCGGCGTGCGCCACGAGCAGGGTGGCGCCGATCGCGAGGCCGTTGGGGTCGGCCTCGGGCTCGGTGGCGTCCGCCGCGAGACGCGAGGCGTTTGGCGTGAGGTCCGCGGACTCGGCCGCTTGCTCGGCGCAGTCGCCTGTGGGTCCGTCGGTGTGCGCCACCCGGTCGTTGGCGGCCGACGCCGCGCACGCGGAGGCAGTCGCGCAGACCGCGATCCCGAATCGGCGGACTGCGATCCCGGGCGCGCGGTCGTCGATCCCGACTCAGCGCGCCGTGATTCCAATCGCGCGGACCGTGATTAGAAGTGCGCGCTTTTTAATCGCCGGCGCCCTGTGCGCGATCGGAAGTTCGTCGTGCCCGATTGGAGGTGCGCGATCCGTGATCGGCGGGGCTCGCTGGGCCATTCCCTGCTGGCGGCGTGGCGTCCGAATCGCCGCGGCCCGAGACAGCGTCTGCTCTGGCCTGGAAAGCCCGTTCCCCGCCGGCAATCGCGACCGGCCGAGGGGCATCAGAGACCGCGCGGCGTGACAGAGCGCCGCCCGGCTCCGAGAGCGCGGCGCCGGGTTCTACGAGGGGACCGACGGCAGTCCCCCTATACCCCTACGCCAGCTGATCGCCCGCTTGTCAAGCTGTCCCCGCCGTTGCCGAGGGACGTGTAGCGATTCCCGGACGGCGTAAACATTCTTCGCCCGCGGCACTGCTTATCGGTGAAAAGGGACCTTAGACGGAGTTTCAATCAACGGATCGCGATTCCCCAGACACATCCGAGATTGATGGTTGAATTGGTGTAAGTCGCCGAAGGCGCGAGCGTGGAGCTGAATGGGCTCGTTGCGGTCGGGTAGGATCTGATCCCGGCGCCGTTGTTCGGGGCTCCGCAATCCGCGACGAAGAGATTCCCCGCCGCATCGAACGCAAACGCCGCTTCATAGTTCTGCGTGCCGAGTCCGGTCATGTCAACGATGTTTGGCAATGCACCGCTGACGAGGTTGTTGCGGTTGTATCGGACGATCGACTTCTGCCCGCTCGGGTGGCTCGATGCATACAGATTCCCCTCTGCATCAAAGATCAGCCCGCCGGGACCCGTCAAACCATTGAGATAGAACGCGGGCACCGAGGCGGAGCTGACCGGTGCCGTGAAGACCGCAATCGAGTTCGTCCCGGTGCTGCCGATATTCGAGACATAGACATTGCCGGCGGCATCGACGGCGTTCCCCGCGGGATGGCTGAAGCCAGGGAGCGACAGCGTCACCGACGGTACCAGGGTTCTACTTGCCGTGAACGGAGGGGTGAACATGTACTCAACGTTATTGGTGTAATCCGACGCCCAGAGATTGCCCGCACGGTCGAAGGAGAGAAAGTCGATATCCCCTGACGGCGGCAGGGTGAACACCAATGCCGGCGCGCTGGCGGCCGTGACTGGCGGAACAAATACCGCGGCCACGATTCCGCCACCCTGCGGATAGCTGATGACCCACAACCGTCCGCTCGCGTCAAACGTCATGCCGGCGGTGACTCTTAGTGTCGCACTCGGCGGCACATTCGTCAGCGCCGATCCGGCCGTCAGTGGAAGGCTCGCCGATTGGATCTGGGGAGTCGTCGCCTGGCCGTTAAAGAACGTCCAATAGATGGTCTGCGCTGGTGTCACAGTGACGTTCGCGGCACCGCTGATCCCCTCGCTGGTCGCGGTAATCGTGCTGGTTCCCGCCGCGACCGTGGTGATGACGCCGGCAGGGCTGACCGTCGCCACCGCAGTGTTCGACGACTGCCACGTCACCGTGCGCCCTTGCAGCACGTTGCCGCCGGCATCTTTTAGCACTGCGGTGGCCTGATCGCCGACGGTCCCCAACGGGATGGAGCTGGCGGCGAGTGTCACGGTGACCGTGGCGACGGGTGCGGAGGTCACGGTGAGCAGCGCTCCGCCGCTCTGCCCTTCGCTGGTCGCGGTGATCGTGCTGGTTCCGACCCCCACCGTGGTGATGACGCCGGTGGCGCTGATCGTGGCCACCGTGGTGTTCGACGACTGCCAGGTCACGGTGCGCCCTTGCAGCACGTTGCCGTTGGCATCCTTCAGCACCGCGGTGGCCTGATCGCCGACGGTACCCAGGGTGATCGACGGCGTGGCGATGGTCACCACCACGTTGCTCACCGGTGGTGCGGTCGCCGTCACGTTGACGTCGAGGAACTTGTCCGCCGACACCGACCCGCGAATGGTCTGGGTTCCCACCGTCGATCCGAGCACCCAGGTCAGCGACACCGATCCGTCCGACCCCGTCGTCAGGGCGGCGGATGCCGCGCCGTTGACGGTGCCACCGCCAGCCGTCACCGTGACGGTAAAGCTCTTGCCGCTCGCCGGCTTCGAGCTGCCATTGCTTTCGTTCTCGGTCACGGTGAACGCAATGGGAACCGACGCGCCGGCCT
The DNA here is from genome assembly GCA_035544915.1 of Gemmatimonadaceae bacterium. Lineage (GTDB taxonomy): Bacteria > Gemmatimonadota > Gemmatimonadetes > Gemmatimonadales > Gemmatimonadaceae > Fen-1231. The sequence goes on from DASZZO010000183.1 coordinate 3,495, forward strand.
GCGCGGTCGTGGGCGGGGCGGTCTTGATGACCACGGTGTAGCCGAGGACGGTGACGCTCGTGGTGTCCGAACCGCTGCACGCCGCCAGCACGACCAGCGCGGGTGCCAGGATCACTGCGGGCAAGTAACGACGCATGACGGGATATTCCGGTTTGACGTGGCGTTGGTCGGCTGGTGGCGGCCGAAACGTATAGAATGCGCATCTGTGCATTCCCGGGCGATTTGAGCCGCCGGCGAACGCGCGGGAATCGTAACATAGCATCGCGAATAGCGGATCGTGAGTTCCGCTTGGGACATCAAGTATCAGCCTTTTTGATGCGATCTCGTCGCCATGTCACCTCCGAGCACCGATGTCTCGATGCCGTTTGGTGCGACCACAAGAGTAACGAAGTAGCGGCCCGGAGCGACGCCCGCAGCGACGATCGAGGCCACTTCGTAATAGCCAACTAGCTGCCCGGAATCTCCGGGAGCGATCGTGAGCTGGTTGCGAAAGAGTGAACAGGCTGGGTTGCCCGCGCCGCTGTCGAATCCGGGGGTGCCCACGCGCTGGCTAGTCACGAAGAGCCGGATCGCAGCCCAGCATCCGCCATAGCCTACATGCTCCGCGGTTGTACTGCGGTTGGTAACCGTGATCACGTAGCGGATCCGCGCTCGCGGATCACGAACCTCGACGCTCGTGGCCGAAACGGTGAACGCCCCGCTTATCGCGGGTGAACGCACAGCGGGGGCGCGCGCAGCTGCGTATGTTCGACGCAAGCGCCACCGCGCGGAAGGCCTCCGCGCGGAAGGCCTCCACGCGAGGTCTCTTCGAACGGAGTCCGCCCTGTGCATCTCGCGCTCGTCACCGCCCTGCTTCTGCAGGCCGTCGTGCCTGATTCCGTCGCGTTGCACGGCGCGCGTTCGCCCGCTTATGCACCGGACGGCCGGCTCGCTATTTCCGTGGACGGCGACCTGCTGGTGCAACTGTCGCCGGGAGCCCGTTGGGTGCGCGTCACCAGCGGACCGGTCTGGGACCGCGACCCTGCGTGGACGCGCGATGGTTCGGCGCTCGTATTCTCGTCCGATCGCGCGGGCAACTTCGATCTCTGGCGCGTGCGAGTGAATGGGGACGGGACGGGCGGCGAACCCGAACGCATCACCCACACGCCCGAGCCGGAGAGCGCGCCCACGATCGCGCCGGACGGCAGCATTGCATTCGTACGCGGCAGCGGGAATGCCGCACGAATCTGGATCCGTGCCGCCGACGGCACCGAGAAGCGTCTGAATACCACAGAGCAAGCTGAGCTCGCGCCCGCGTACGCTCCCGACGGCACACGAATCGCCTGGGTGCAAGTGACCGAAACCGGGCGCCGACTCGTGTCGCGATCGATTGGTGGTGGCGCCCAGGGGGGTTCGACCGGCGCACGCGATGTCGTGGCGAACTCCGACCGCAACGCCGAGCGCGTTGCCTGGGCGCCTGGCGGCGACCTCATTGCCTTCACCGCCGGCTCGAGAGGGGGTATATACATAGCGCCGATCGACGGCCGCTGGACCAATCTCGTCTCCACCAAACATGGCGACGTCGCGTGGTCGGCCGACGGCAAGACGATCGCGATTGCTGAACACGAAGACGTCGCAGCCGCGTACAACGGCGACCCTGACCGCCTGGGCGAGCGCGTGGCCTCGGAATCGTTTTCGGATACGGACCGGCTTTTCCTCATTGCAGCGCCCGCCGCACCAGACGCGGGGCTCGCCGAGAGCCCGCTCATGACAACGCGCGACCGTGCGGCGCGAAACGCGGACGCCTACGACCGGGTTTGGGAACGATCCGCCAAGCTCTATTTCTCCACTGCCGACGCTGCCGGGCGGCGCGCGCAGTGGGAGGCGGTAAAGGCAAAGCACCGTGCCGAAGCCCTCGCTGCAAGAAGCGACGACGAGTTGCAGGGCGTGATTTACTCGATGCTGCGTGAACGTCCTGTGCTCAAGGCGCCGGCATCCGGACGCGCAGCCGTGTCGAGTGCGCATCCCGTCGCCACCAATGCGGGACTGGAGATCCTGCGCGCCGGCGGCAACGTGGTTGATGCCGCCGTCGCTGTCTCATTCGCACTCGGCGTGGTGGAGCCCGATGCGAGCGGCGTTGGGGGATACGGACAGATGGTGATCAGCCTCGTCAGCATGGAGAGGCCGATTCTTATCGACTTCATGACCCGCGTTCCCGAGGACGCGCCGCTCACGAACACCGCCCTGCTCCAGAACGGACGATATCCGCCGGACGGCCCCGTGCTCACCAACGTACCGGGCACGGTCGCGGGGATGTACGCGGCCTTCAAGAAGTACGGGAGCGGCAAGATACCGTGGAATAATCTGCTGGCTCCGGCGATTCGCGCGGCGCGCGACGGGTACGAAGTGAGCGAGGGACTAGCCACAACATTGTCCACGGAGCGCGAGCACTTCATCAAGTACGAAGGCAGCCGTACGCTGTTTTTCGCCGGCGGCAAGCCGCGCGTAGCAGGAGACAGCATAAGGAACACCGACCTCGCCTGGGTGCTCGACAAGATTGCCCAGTCCGGCGCCGACGGGTTCTACAAGGGCGAAGTGGCGTCCAAGTGGGTGACCGACCTGCGCGCCAAGGGCAACGCGATGAAGCTCAGCGATCTCGCGCGGTATTATGCGCCCGAGCGGGAGCCGGTGAGCGGCACCTATCGTGGCTATACGCTGTACTCGAGCGCGCCGCCGGTAAGTGGCGGCGCCGAGCTAGCGGGGCGGCTCAACCTGCTCGAGCAGTTCGACAAGCCCAGGTTGTACACTGAGGACGCGGCAACCCTGCACGCCGCAGTGAGCGCCTGGCTGCTCGTCCCTTCGAGCCGCAACCGCATTGCCGACCCGGGACTCTGGGCCGTGGACGTGGCGCCGATCATAAGCAAGGATACGGCGCGTCTGCGCTGGAAGTGCTTCGACCCGGCAAAGGCGCTGACGCCCGCGATCTTTCACGGCGACACTCTCGGGTGCGCCGGGGGCGGCGCGAAAGCTGAGGACGACTCACACGCCACCGAAGTCGAATACCGTCACGCCCAGGGCACAACCGCATTCACGATCGCCGACAACGAGGGCAATGCAATTGCCGTCACGCAGACGCTGGGTACCTGGGGCGGGAATTTCTACGTCACGCCGGGCCTCGGATTTCTTTCCAACGACAAGCTCACCTCGTACGGCACCGATCCCGCGCAGTATGGGTCGCGCCTGCCTTTCGCGCGTCATGGAAGCACGCTCGCGCCGACCATCGTGATGAAGGGGCGGAAGCCAGTGTTCGCGGTGGGCGCGGCCGGAAACAACTGGATCACGTCGGCTGTTTTCCAGACAATCCTCGGCGCGCTCGACTACGGGCTCGGTCCGCAGCAGGCGCTCGAGCTTCCGCGCTTCATCCCGGGTGGCGGAGGAGGCGGGCGTGGAGGCGGCGCCACCGGTGCGCCTGCACCACCCTCGAAGTATTCGATCCAGATGGAAGACGGGTTTTCACCCGAAGTGACGAAGTGGCTTCGCGAACTGGGTTATGACCTCAGCTTCATCTCGATGCGCGGGGAGCTGCGCGAGGGGTACGGCGCCGCTGTGTCGATTGACGGCAAGCGCGTCACGGCAGGCGCGGATCCACGCCGGGCCGGTTCGGCCGGGGCAGTGCCCTAACACTACTTCGCCACTTTATCATGATTTAGAATGTCGCCATACCGCTTTCGCGGGTTGGCTCACCTTGGGCCAATACTGGAACCGCTCACAACTCCGTGAAGGCGTAAGGTGAAGCTTCCGCGTCCTCATTCATAGCATGACGTCGAATCGACAGTTGCTGTGGAATCGTTTGTCCTTCGAATCCGGAACGTTGCTCGTTTGCGCAGGAATACTCGCGTGTGCGCAAGGCGTCCAATCGGTTTCGGTCGCCAAGCGTTCGCCGGCGATGCTGTCACTGACGCCCGACACGCTGACCGACTCTGGCCGGCAGGCGCAGCACGAGATTTCCGAAATGTGGGCCTTGTACCTCGCATCCAAGGGTGGCGCGTTCAGCGCCAACGCCGGGACGCCATCCGCCCTATGGCTCGCGAGTGAGCGCGCCCGATGGCCTATGTATGATCTGGCCGGCTTCTATCTCCCCGACGGGTCCGTTCCTCGCGTGCTCCGTATAGCGCCCACGACCCCCGGTATCGACCAGCGATACGAGATCGTCACTCAGTTCCTCGCTGCGGGTTCGCATCCGTCGGATTCTGCATCCGCCATCATTGTGACGATGACGGTTTACGCAGTTCACGAAAACGGACGATGGGTGCTTGAAAACGCACTGCCGCGAAAGACATCCGGATGGCCTCGTGCGTCGGTCGGTCAAATCAATTTCTTCCATGAGCCTGGGCTTGTCTTCGACCCGGCGAAGGCGCGCCGCGCCGCAGCGTTTATCGACTCGCTAGCCTCGGCGTTCGACCTTTCTCGTCCCGCCCCGCTGGATTACTACGTGACCTCCAGCGTCGATGAAGCTCTGAACATCCTTGGCCTGCAGTTCCCGGTGAAGTATGGCCCGAATGGAGCCTTCTCAAAGCCAGTCAATCACCAGGTATTCAACGGAATGCCCACCATCGGGGAAGAGCACCGGCATGAGCTGGCGCATGTCGTTATGGCTCCGCTACTCGTGGGCTCGCCGACTATCCTCGCGACCGAAGGTGTGGCGACGTGGCTCGGCGGCATTGAGGGTGTCGACTTTCGCGGCTCTGTGCGTCATCTCGCTGGATACCTCGCGGCACACCCCAAGATCACACTCGATTCGATTCTGGAGTCCGGGTCGATTCCTCAATTTGTGAAGTACAGCGGTGGTGCCGTGCTATCGGAGATGCTGGCGGAGTCCGGAGGCACACCTGCCCTGAAAGAATTCCTGACCGCCGGCCCGGGGACGGCCGAACTGCGCGCAGCATTAGTGCACCTTCTGCATCAACCATGGGCGGCGATCATGTCCGCTTGGCGAACGAGCATAGACCGCCTGCTGCCTACTTAAGCATCACCCTTCTCTTAAGTGCACGGCCAGGGGGCGGTACCGGGCTTCCAGGTCTTGCCGATGCATTGCGGGAGTGACGCGACGGGCGCAACTCGGAGCGCGACGAGCCCCCCCTTTGGGTCTCCCGGCCGTTGGATGGCGGCTATCGCGACGTGATACCCGTGCCAGTTGAGCGACGTTCTTTCGCGCACGGTCACTACCTTCGTCGCCCCGCCCTCAGCCAACCGCATCTCGACGACGCCCTGCCGGGTGCCGCCGGTGGAATCGAGCGTCGTTGCGAGAACGGTGATCTTCAACTGGTTGAATTCGTGGGTCCCGCCGGGAGCGATCTCGCAGCATGTCGTATCGGCGACGATACCCTGCGGTGCCCGCGTCTGCCGCTCTGAATCGGGCACGATGCGCGGGGTCAGCGCACGGTTCGAGACATGTGCAGTGAGAACGATCGAGGTGAGTGCTGACATCGTGATGGCGAACTTCATGGGATTCCTCTTAGTTGGCACAGTGTAGGGCGCGTTCGAACCGTCTGTCGAGTGGAGAACGCAGTCTATTGGATGCCGAGTTCCACCATTCGGTTGCGCTGGACTGGCTCGTTGGCCACACCCCATGGTCATTGTGGTTGCTTATTCTGCCCGTAACGCCTCGAGCGGATCCACGCGCGTCGCCCTGCGCGCCGGCGCGAGACACGCGATGACCGACACCGCCAGCAACAACGTCACTGTCGCCGCAAACACCGCCGGATCGGTTGGCGTGATCTCGTAGAGCGACGCGCGCAGCACTCGCGCGCTCGCCGCAGCTGCGATAACGCCGACGAGCAGGCCCGCCAGGGGAAAGGTCATCCCCTCGCGAACCACGAGCCGAACGACTGTCGCTGGCCGCGCGCCGAGCGCCATCCGGATGCCCATTTCACGCGTGCGTTGCGAGACAGCGTAAGCCACGACTGCGTAAATCCCGGCGGTTGCGAGCAGGAGGGCGACCGCAGCGAACCCACCGAACAGCATAGCGTCGAAGCGGTGGCGCGACCACGAGCTGCCGATACGGTCCGTCAATGACTCCACCTCGGTGAGCGGCAGGTCCGGCTCTACGCTCAGAATCGCTTTCCGAATCGCGCTCACCGCACTGATGGGATCGCCCGTGGTCCGCACCATGAACATCCTCCACGCGTACGTGAACTGCGCATACGGCGTGTACACGTCCGCGCGATTGGGTGGCTCATCGAGTGACTGATGCACGACATCGCCCACGACGCCTACGATTTCCGCGGCCGAGTCCGGGCTGCTGATCCCACTGCCACTGCTGAACCAGATGCGCTGGCCAATCGGGTTCTGACCGGGCCAGAAGCGCTGCGCCGCCGATTTACTGACTACGGCAACGTTGGGACGTCCCGCGATGTCGGCGGCGGTGAACACGCGGCCGCTCAGAAGCGGAACGCCGAGCGTGCGGAAGTGGTCCGGCGCGACGTAGTGGCGAAGCACCACGGGCGCCTCACTGGGCCGCGGCACTGGCCGGCCTGCGATGTACAGGAGGCCTCGCGCACTCCCAGCCACCGGCGCACCACCGTCTACGGTTGCGGACACCACTCCAGGCACGCGGGTGATCGCCTCGAGAAGTCTCGCAATGAAGGCCGGCGCGGCTGACGTGGGCACGCGCACCTCCGACGGTCGCAAGAGGAACGTCAGCACATGGTCGGCGTTCACGCCAAGATCCGTACGGCGCATGCGGCTGAAGCTCGCCATCATCAGGCCGCCGGCAACGAGCAACAGCACGGCCAGCGCGGCTTCGAGCGCCACGACGACGCCGCGCAGTGATGGCCGCCGCAGCGTCCCAGCCCCGAGCGCGATGCCGCGCGCGCCGGCACGCAATCCGGTGAGAATGTCCGAGCGCAACATGCTCACCGCGGGAACCCAACAGACCAGGAGCGCCGTCAAGGCTGTTACGGCGGTACCGAACAGGACCGTCCGAACTCCAAAGGCCGGTTCGTCGAACGCGCCCAGGCTTCCGTAGAAACCACGGGGCGCCCACATGTCGGTTGGCACCGTAATGATCTTACCGGCCCACATTGCCAATGCAATTCCCGCCGCACCACCGGACAGAGTCAGCAGGAATCCTTCGGCAATGAAAAAGCGAAGCAGGCGAGCACTCCCGCAACCCAGTGCGGATCTCACGGCAGCCTCCCGCCGGCGCGAGGCTGCGCGCCCGAGGAGGAGATTCGTGACGTTGGCACACGCAAGCAGGTGCAGCAATGCAACAGCCGCGAGGAGGATGAGGACCGAGCGCTTCAGTGTCGCATCGACTCTCGCGACGTTCAGCGCTATTGCCGTCGCGCCGAGTGTCTCGGCGAGATCGTCGCTTTGGCTCGGCAGAGCCCGGTTGATCTGACCACCCAACACCGCCAGCTCGGCTTGGGCCTTCGCGAGGTCCACTCCCGGCCGCAGGCGGCCGACCACGCTGATGAAGTTCTGGTTGGTCTTGAGGTAGTCGGCGTAGGTGAGGCTCGGAGCCATCGAAGCCGGAATCCAGAGCTGCGCGCGGTTGGTGAGGCCGCGGAATGATCGCGGCATCACACCTACGACGGTCAATGCCAGTCCTTGCACGCCGATCGTTCGGCCGACCACCGCCGAATCGCCCGAAAAACGACGCTGCCAGAGGTCGTACCCGAGCAGCACAACGGGATGCGCACCGGGCGCATCGTCTTCGCTGGCGAGAAAAGTCCGCCCCTTCATCGGCCGAACCCGAAGCAGGGCCAGGTACGAGGGCGAAACAACTTCAGCGGAAATGGTCTCGGGGTCGCCCGCGCCGGTCAGCGTTACGGTGGCTGGCGAGTAGTTGGCGATCGATTCGAAGCTGGTGGCGGTTCGCGACAGCATCTGCAGGCGAGGATACGACCATCGTTCCCGGCGCGCACCCGCCGCACCTGTACGGGTGATGTAGAGCATCGCGAGTCGATCGGCCTCGACGAACGGAGGCTGGCGAATCAGGGCCGCGTCGACGAGCCCGAATGTCGTCGTGAGAGCACCGATGCCGAGCGCGAGCATTCCGACCGCCGCCATCGAGAGACCGCGGGAACGCGCAAGCGAGCGGAGTATAGGTGGGTACGACATGGCCCCAGTATGATGCCGCCGGAACCTCGAGAGTTTAGCGGGATGATGAAACAGGGCTCGACTTCCAAACGCTCAACCCTCGACTCCAGACTCTCGACCGCCCCTCGGATTGCCAGCCGGGGAGCCCTACTATATATGATGTAGGAACTCGTACGCCCCGGAGCGCAGATGAAATACGCGACCGTGCCCAATGTTATTGCCGGCGCGCCCAGCGAGGCTTCTGCCGCCTTGCCGTCAATAGAAGTGTTCAACCCGAGCGACGGGTCCATTATCTCGCGCGTGCCGATGTCGGGGCATCGGGAGGTGGACCTGGCCGTTCAGGCCGCGCGCCGGTCGTTCCCCTCCTGGGCGGCGACGCCGATCAAGGAACGCGTACAGGTTTTCTACAGATACAAGACGCTGCTCGAGCAGAACATCGAGGAGCTGGCGGCGCTGGTCACGGAAGAGAACGGCAAGATTGCAAGCGAGGCGCGGGCGGAGATCCTGAAGTCCGCAGAGCTGACGGAGTTCGCCTGCTCCCTCCCACAGATCACGCCAGGGGAGGTCCTCGAAGTAAGCCGCGGCGTCGAATGCCGGATCGAGCGGTTTCCGGTGGGCATCGTGGCGGCCATCACGCCGTTCAACTTTCCAAACATGGTGCCCAACTGGTCCATTCCGAACGCGCTTGCACTCGGGAACACGATGGTGCTAAAACCCTCGGAGCTGGTCCCCTTGAGCTCGATTCGAATTGCCGAGCTTCTGGCCGAGGCGGGACTGCCGGAAGGCGTCCTGCAGATCGTGCACGGCGGAAAAGAGACTGTCGAAGCCATCTGCGACCACAGCGGGATCGCGGCGGTCAGCTTCGTCGGGTCCACCAAGGTCGCCAAGATCGTGTACCGGCGGTCGACCGCGACGCTCAAGCGCTGTCTCGCGCTCGGCGGCGCCAAGAATCACCTCATCGTCATGCCCGACGCAGATGTCGAGATGACGTCGAGCAACGTGGTGGCTTCGATGAGCGGGTGCGCGGGGCAGCGCTGCATGGCCGCCTCGGTGATGGTGGCGGTCGCGAACGTCGAGCACATCATCGCGCGCATGGTTGACCACGCGCGGGCGATCGTTCCGGGAAAGGACGTGGGTCCGGTCATTTCGCAGCAGTCGAGGGACCGTATCACGCGATACATCGACGAAGCCGTCGCGGCGGGCGCGAAGCTGCTCGTGGATGGCCGCGGTGCGAGCGTCGAGGGACGAGAAGGGGGATACTGGATCGGTCCCACGCTACTCGATCACGTCAGACCCGACATGAAGATCGCCCAGGAAGAAGTGTTCGGTCCGGTGCTCGTGATCATCCGTGCCGGCGATGTCGACGAGGCACTCCGGGTCGAGAACGGGTCGCCTTACGGCAACGCGGCCTCAGTGTTCACCGAGAGCGGAGGCGTTGCACGCCGCGTGATGGAGCGGGCAAGCGCGGGAATGGTCGGCGTAAACGTGGGCGTGCCCGTACCGCGCGAGCCGTTCTCGTTCGGTGGCTGGAACGACTCCAAGTTCGGCGTGGGCGACATCACCGGCCGTGGATCAATCGAGTTCTGGACACAGGCCAAGAAGATGACCACCAAGTGGAATCGCGAAGCAGGCACCAACTGGATGAGCTGAGGAGACCCACATGCCGAATCGCTCGGTGACCTTCACCGGAATCACGTTCGAGAATCCGTTCCTCCTGTCCTCCGCGCCGCCGACGGAGTCGGAGAACAACATCCTGCGCGCGTTCGACGCCGGTTGGGGCGGCGTGGTGACCAAGACGATCGGGCTCCATCCCGTGGTGAATGTCGCGGGCGCCAAGGCCAAGTTCATGCGCACGTCGATGGATGACGCCCGCGTGTCGATGAAGAAGCGCGACGGCGCCGCTCTGCACTCGTCGTGGAACTGGGAACTGATCTCCGACAAGACACTCGACTGGTGGATTCCGCGGCTCCGCCGCATCAAGGCGGCGTTCCCGGATCGCGTGCTCATCGCGTCCATCATGGCCGGCTCGGGCAACGACAAGGAGCTCAGGGCATGGCAGACGCTCGCGCAGGCGTGCCAGGACAACGGCGCCGACGGGCTCGAGCTGAACTTTTCGTGTCCGCACATGGACCGGAAGGACATGGGCTCGAACATCGGCCGCGACGAGGGACTCTGCTCTGTCGTGACCGAGGCCGTAAAGGAAGCGGCCAAAATCCCGGTCTGGTGCAAGCTCACACCCTCCACCTCCGACATTGTGGTCGAAGCGGCGGCCTGCTTCCGCGGCGGCGCTGACGCCATTGTTTCTTCCAACACGTTTCCGGCGATTCCTGTCATCGACCCCGATTCGCTCGAGTTCGAGATCAATCTCGACGGTTTCGTCTCGAGCGGCGGACTCGGCGGGCCGGCGATCCTCCCGATCTCGCTTGCAAAGATGTCCGCCATGACGCAGGCGTTTCCAGACAAGAGCTTCTCCGGTATAGGGGGGATCTCCGACTTCAACCAGGCGGCAAGTTATTTTTTGCTTGGCTGCGGCACGGTGCAGGCGTGCACTGCCGCGATGCTCGATCATGCGGTAGGGCCGAACGTGATCAAGCGACTCCTCGCCGGGCTCGACGCGTTCTTTGAGAAGCATGCCGGCAAGGGGTTCAAGTCCATTGAAGATTTTCGCGGCATCCGCCGCAATCGCGTGGTGCTCCAGTCGCAGATCCGGCGGCCGGAGGGCGACGATTACCAGGGCGGCTACGAGCCCGTGGAGGGCTACGCCGTACCGCAATTGGATGAGGTACCCGCAAAGTGACCACTATCCCGGCAAACGTTCCGTTGACCGAGCGGCGCTCGCCTGACGCCCACCGCCCGCCTGTCGCCATGCCTCCCTCAGCGCACAAGCCGAGACCTTATACGGGTCCGTCGCGAGAGGAAGTCCTCGCGATGCGCAAGCGCTATGCGAATCCGGCGATCTTTACGCTCTACAAGGATCCCCTGATGATCGTCGAGGGGCACATGCAATGGCTGTTCGACGAGACAGGCCGCCGGTATCTCGACTTCTACGCGGGCATTGTGACCGTGGCGTGCGGCCATTGTCATCCGAAGATCGTGAAGGCCGAGCAGGAGCAGATTGCGACCCTGCCACATGCTACCACGATCTACCTGCATCCCAACTTCGCCAAGCTCGCCAAGAAGCTCGCATCGAAGATGCCGCCCGGGCTGGACGTCACCTACATCACCAACAGTGGAAGCGAGGCGAACGATCTCGCCATCTCGATGGCCCGGCTCTTTACCGGGAACCGCGACGTCATCGCCGTGCGGAGCGCATACCACGGCAACAGCCCGAGCGCACGCGGACTGACCTCGCTCTCCACCTGGAAATTCACGGATTCGGGCGGCAACGACGTGCACCACGCCATCAACCCGCACTTCTACCGGAATCCGTTCAGCGGCACCCCTGAGGAAGTCTCAGCCAAAAGCGCCGCGGACATTCGCGAACTGATCCGGTACTCGACACCGGGAAAAGTCGCCGCTTTCATCTGTGAGCCGATCCAGGGGGCCGGCGGACTCACGCACGGCGCAAAGAACTACCTGAAGGAAGCGTATGCCATTGTCCGTGAGGCAGGCGGGCTGTGCATTGCCGACGAGGTGCAGACCGGATTCGGCCGCACCGGCGACCACTATTGGGGATTCCAGAACTTCGACGTCGTGCCCGACTTCGTCACGATGGCGAAAGGGCTCGGGAACGGAGCGCCGATCGCCGCGGTCACCACACGCAGCGACATCGCGCAGGCGCTCACGCAACGGATCCACTTCAATACATTCGGCGGCAACCCCGTCTCGACCGCGGCGGCGCTTGCGGTGCTCGACGTTATCGAGGAAGACGGCCTGCAGCGGAACGCGAAGGAGCGCGGCGCGCAGATCAAGGTGGGTCTCGAGCGCCTTGCCGGATCGCACAAGATTGTCGGCAACGTCCGCGGCATGGGGCTGATGGTGGGCGTCGAGCTGGTGCGCGACCAGAAGACCAAGGAGCCGGCCAGACAGGAAACGGCTGATGTCCTCGAGGCAGCGCGCGAGATGGGACTACTCATCGGAAAGGGGGGCATTGACGGGAATGTGCTGCGCGTGCAGCCGCCGATGTGCATCACGTCCGACGACGCCGAGTTCGCCCTGGATGTATTCGACCGGGCATTCGCGTCGGTCGCGCGGGCGTAGATGGCGTTCGACCGTGTCATCAAGGGCGGCAATGTCGTCACGCCCGCTGGCGCGTTCGCCGGCGACGTAGGCATCTCAGGCGAGAAGATCGCGGCTCTGGGCGCCGACCTCGACGGGGAGGGCGCCCAGGTGATCGACGCCAGGGGCCATCACGTCATCCCCGGCGTGCTCGACGTGCACGTGCACCTGGCGCTGCCCTTCATGGGTGCCGTGTCGGCTGACGACTACATCACCGGCACGCGCGCCGGCGCGCGCGGGGGCGTCACCACGCTCATCGACTTCGCGATCCCCTACAAGGGTGAGTCGCTCTCGATGGCCGTTGACAACTGGCACAAGAAGGCCGATGGGAGGGCTCTCATAGACTACACGTTTCACGTCTGCATCACGCGGTGGAACGAACACAAGGACCAGATCAAGGGCATGGTGGATCGCGGCTTCTCGACGTTCAAGGAGTTCATGATCTACGAGTCCGAGGGATGGCAGTCGGACGACCGCGCGATCTTCGGCACGCTCGAGAAAATGAAGGAATACGGCACCATGCTCCTGGTGCACGCCGAGTCGTCGCGGGTACTCGATGAGCTCATAGAAAGGCACCATACGCCCGAGTTGATGAAGCAGCACGGGGCGCGCTTGCATCCCATGACGCGTCCCAACTTCATCGAGGCGGAGGCCATCCAGCGGGCCGTGACATGGTGTGAGGCAACCGGCGGGCAGCTCTACATCGTCCACATGAGCACCGGCGAAGGCGCGGATATCATCAAATCCGCCCAGGCGCGTGGCGTACCGGTGCTCGCCGAGACATGCGTACAGTATCTGGTGCTCGATGACTCGGTATTCGATCGTGACGACGGGCACCTGTTCGCGTGCTGCCCGCAAGTGAAGAAGCCGAAGGATGTCGAACGACTCTGGAAGGGCCTCAAGACGGGCGAGGTGTCCGTCGTGTCCACCGACACGTGCACCTTTACCCGCGAACAGAAGGCCCTGTGGAACGGCGACTGGACCCGGATACCGATGGGTTTGCCCGGGCTCGAGACGCTGTTGCCGCTGGCCTACACGCGTGGCGTGCTCGACCACCGGATCTCGCTCGAGGAGATGTGCATCAAGCTGAGCACCAGCCCGGCGAAGATCATGGGCCTGTATCCGCGCAAAGGGGCGATACAGGTTGGCGCGGACGCCGACCTCGCGATCATCCATCCGTCCACCCGCCACAGCGTGGTTCCATCAAAAATGGAGACGAACGCCGACTGGTCACCGTATGAGGGCATGGAGCTCGCCGGCTTTGCCCGCACGACGCTTTCGCGGGGTGAGGTGATTGTCGACGGCTACAAGGTGGTCGGGAAGGAAGGGCGCGGCCAGTGGCTTCCCCGCACGCGGGCGGGGCTCGCGTGAGCGCCAGCGCAGATCCGCTGTCTGAAAGTCGACTCTGGAACCCCGACCTCGCACCAACCAGCCCCGAGCGACGCACCTGGAGCACGTACAACATTGCGGCGCTGTGGATCGGCATGAGCGTCGTAATCACCACCTACACGCTCGCCTCCGGCCTGATGATTCAGGGAATGAACTGGTGGCAGGCGATGGTGACGATCCTGCTAGGCAACACCATCGTGCTCATCCCGATGATCCTGAACGCGCACGCCGGCACCAAGTACGGCATCTCGTTTCCCGTACTGTGCCGGGCGAGTTTCGGAGTGCGCGGCGCCAACGTGCCCGCCATGCTCCGCGCCGTGGTCGCGTGCGGCTGGTTCGGCATCCAGACCTGGATTGGAGCGCTGGCGCTCAACACGCTTCTCACCGCCGCCGTACCCGCCTGGAAGAACGTACCAGGCGGCCCCGCCATTGCGTTCGGACTCTTCTGGTTGCTTCAGGTCGCGATCATCGCGGGCGGCATCGAGCGCATCAAGATGCTCGGCAGCTACGCCGCGCCGGTGCTCCTCTCGGGCGGGCTTGTGCTGCTCGCGTGGGGAGTTCGCCATGGTGGAGGTCTTGGTCACGTTCTCGCCGAGTCGGTGCGGCTGCAGGGGCACAAGGGCGACGTCTCGTTCTGGAAGCTCTTTCCCCCCGCGCTCACCGCGAACGTGGGGTACTGGGCCACGCTGAGCCTCAACATTCCGGACTTTACGCGCTATGCGAAGAGCCAGCGTTCGCAGGCCATGGGCCAGGCCATGGGGCTGCCGACGACGATGACGGCGTTCGCGTTCATCGGTGTGGCGGTGACGAGCGCCACGATCGTGATCTTTGGCGAGGCCATTTGGGACCCGGTGGTGCTCGTGACGCGCATCGGCGGCCCGGTGGTGATCATCTGCGCCACGCTGGTCGTGCTCGCCGCGCAGTTGCACACCAACATGGCCGCGAACGTCGTTTCGCCCGCGAATGATTTCTCCCACCTGAGCCCGCGGCGCATCAGCTTCGTCGCGGGTGGGATCATCACCGCGTTGGTCGGAATCGTGATGATGCCATGGAAGCTCTACTCCGGCGCGGCGGCCTACATTTTCACCTGGCTCATCGGCTATTCGAGCCTCATGGGTGCGCTTGGCGGCATCCTGATCGTCGACTACTGGATTCTGCGCAAACAGCGCCTCTCGGTGCCCGACCTCTTTCAGGAGCGCGGCGCCTACACGTATTGGCACGGCGTCAACCCGCGCGCCATCGCCGCGCTCATACTCGCCGTGCTCCCGGTTATCCCCGGCTTTGTGCGTGCTGCCACTACGCCGGGCGGCAACGTCGCGGACCCGAACGTCTTCGACCAGCTCTATGGATATGCCTGGTTTGTAACCTTTTTGCTGAGTTCGACGTTCTACTATCTGTTCATGCGCGGTTCCTTCACCAACCGGCACGCCACAAGCACCTGACATGTCCCGACTCGTGAAATGCGGCCTCATCCAGGCTACCCATGCCTGCGACACCGGCGAAAAGCTGGAGATCATTCGCGAGGCGAACGTCAACAAGCATCTCGAGTTGATCGAACAGGGCGCGCGCGCTGGCGTCCAGATCATCTGCATGCAGGAGATCTTCACCGGCCCGTATTTCTGCGCCGAGCAGACCACGCGCTGGTACGATGCCACCGAAGCGATTCCCGACGGTCCGACGACCCAGTTGATGCGAGAGATGGCCAAGAAACACGAAATGGTCATCATCGTGCCGCTGTATGAAGTGGACGGGACGGGGGTCTACTACAACACCGCCGCCGTGATCGACGCCGACGGCACCTACCTCGGCAAGTATCGCAAGAGCCACATCCCGCACACCGCCCCGGGCTTCTGGGAGAAGCTCTATTTCAAGCCCGGCAACCTCGGATATCCCGTATTCAGGACACGCTACGCGACGATTGGCGTCTACATCTGTTATGACCGCCATTTTCCCGAGGGCGCGCGCGCGCTGGGACTGGCCGGCGCGGAAATCGTGTTCAACCCATCGGCCACGGTGGCGGGCCTCTCCGAGTATCTCTGGAAGCTCGAGCAGCCAGCGCACGCAGTGGCGAATGCGTACTTCGTGGGCGCGATTAACCGTGTCGGCTTCGAGGCGCCATGGAATATCGGCGAGTTCTATGGGCAGAGCTATTTTTGCGACCCGCGAGGCCAGTTCGTCGCGCAGGCGAGCCGCGACAAAACCGAGCTGATCACCGCCGAGCTCGACCTCGACAAGATTCGTGAGGTGAGAAATGTGTGGCAGTTCTTCCGCGACCGGCGGCCCGAGACCTACGGGTCGCTGACGCACCTCTGATGTCCTTCTTCGAAGCGATCCGCCTGGCCATCTCCACCATCCGCGTGCAGAAGCTCAAGAGCTTCTTCACGGCACTTGGCGTGTGCATCGGCGTGATGTTCCTCATTGCCGTCGTGTCCATCGTCAACGGGATGGGGAAGTACATGGAGGATACGCTGGTAGGGAAGCTCATCGCGCTCAACTCGTTCGAGCTGCGCAACCGCCCGAACATCAATATCGGCCACGTCGACCGCGCGACATGGATCGAGTACAGCAAGCGCCCGCGCATTCTCGAGAGCGACGTGGAGCCGTCCGTCGCCTCGCTTCCCGCGGACTCGTACTGGGCCATGTATTCGGACGGCGGTGTGCAGGTCGAGTCATCGTTCTCGCCGAAACCGCGTACGACCCAGGTCACTGCGATCGATGGCCAATACTTCGAAATCAAGAAGCTCGACGTCACCAGCGGCCGCCGGTTCACTCCTGACGAACTGGCTACGGGCGGCAGCGTGGTGATTCTGGGTCCCGACCTCGTGAAACGGCTGTTCCCCGGCCTCGATCCAATAGACCGGCAGGTGAAACTGGGTGGCAAGATGTATACGGTGATCGGCGTCGGCGAATCGAGGGGCAGCGCATTCGGCATGTCGTTCGACAACTACATCTTCGCTCCATTCCGTTCGCCGGTGCACCGCCTGCTCAACAAGGAGGCGCACGCGATCGACGGCGTCATCGTGCAGGTGCCTGTCGCAGAAGCGCTGCCCGACGCCGAGGAGCGGGTGCGGGCGGTCATGCGGGCGCGACACAAACTGCATGGATGGCAAAAGGACAACTTCACGCTTGAAACGTCCGATTCGGCGCTGGAGTTCTGGAACAAGATCCAGCAATACCTCGTGCTCGCCGGCGTCGTCCTTCCGGCGATCGGGCTGGTGGTGGGCGCGATAGTGATCATGAACATCATGCTGGTGGCAGTCGCCGAGCGCACGCACGAGATCGGCATCCGCAAGGCATTGGGGGCGAAGCGCCGCGACATTCTTTTCCAGTTCCTCATCGAGGCGTCCACGCTCAGCACGCTGGGCGCGGCAATGGGGATCGCGCTCGGTGCGGCGCTCGCGTTGCTCATTCGGACGGCGACATTCATGCCGACGTACGTCGCGCCCTGGTCCATCGTGGTGGGCGTGCTCATCGGCGCAGGCGTCGGCATTATTTCGGGTGTGTATCCGGCGAGCCGGGCGTCACTGCTCGACCCCGTGGCCGCACTGCGGCAGGAGTAGCGACTGTGCGCATTGTCGACCGGATAAAGATGTCGATGGAGGGCGTGACGATTGCGCTCGATGCCATGCGTGCCAACAAGGTGCGCGCCGGCCTCACGATCCTGGGTGTCGCCGTGGGCGTGTTCGTGGTCGTCGTGATCTCGGCGGCAGTGCACGGGATCAACGCGAGCGTTGCCAAGCAGTTCGAGGCGGCAGGCCCGACGACGTTTTTCGTTCAGCGCTGGCCCATCACGTTCGAAGCATGCGACGGCTCCACCGACACCTGCCGCTGGCGAGCGAACCCGCGGCTCACGTTCGCCGAGGCAGACGCGCTCAAGCGGCTGGCGTCGGTGGGCGAGCTCGGCATTCAGCAGGGCTGGGGAGCAGCGGCGAAGGTCCGCGACCGGACCCTGCCCCAAGTGCAGATCCTTGGGGTCACGTCGAACTGGCCGCAGATCAACCCCCCCGAGATGATCGATGGCCGCGTGTTCACCGATCAGGAGGCACGCTCGGCGGCACGAGTTGTCGTTATCAACACCACGGCCCGTGACCGCTTGTTCTCGGAAGGGGAGGATGCGCTGGGCAAAGAGATCACCCTGACAGCGCTGCAGGGCGCCAGCCGCGGCGGCCCATTTGTGGTAGTTGGCATATTCAAAGACAATGTGAGTTTCTTGCAGGGCGGCGAGCAACCGCGCATTGTGACCTCCATCTATGCGCTGGAACGAAGGCTCGGAGCGCAGACACGATTCATGGCGCTGATCGTCAAGCCCAGCGTATCGTCGCGCCAGGACGTCGCGATCGATGAGGTGACCGCTGCCCTGCGCGGCATGCGCGGGCTGCGGCCCGGCCGCGAATCGAACTTCGCGGTGATCACGCAGGACAAACTCTTCGAAGTGTACAACAGCGTTTTCGGAATGTTCTTTCTGGTCATGATCGCCCTGAGCTCGGTGGGGTTGCTCGTCGGGGGCGTCGGCGTGGTGGCCATCATGATGATCTCGGTCACCGAGCGCACGCGCGAGATCGGCGTCAGGAAGGCGCTGGGCGCGACGCGGGGCGTGATCCTCTGGCAGTTCCTCGTCGAAGCTGTCACGCTCACCGCGGCCGGTGCGGCGATCGGCCTGGCAATTGGGTGGGCGGGCTCGACCATCGTGCGCAGTGTCACCCCCATTCAGGCCTCCGTCCCGCCCTTGGCGGTGTTGGCCGCACTGGGCACGAGCGCAATCACCGGAATCGTTTTCGGGATGCTGCCGGCGCTCAGAGCCTCACGCCTCGACCCGGTGACGGCCCTGCGGTACGAGTAGCATCCCCTGCGCCACACAACCACACCGCATTGGAGCGTCACATGATCGCGAGGACCCACAGCCTGCGCCGTCCAGCGCTCGCCGCCGCGTTTGCGGCCGTCTTCGCCCTGGCACCGTCGCTGCGGACGGCAAGCGCGCAGGTCACGCCGCCGGCAACACAGCCGCCCGCGCAGCCGGCAGCTGAGGGCGCCGCACCAGCGGCGGCCCGGCGGGCTCCGCGTCCCTATGCGCAAGTCGTACCGCCGCGGGCACACTCCGAGCACGGGGGAATCACCGTCCACCATGTCGACGACAAGTGGTTGCTGGAGGTCCCCGACTCGCTCATCGGCCGCGATTTCCTCCTCGTGAGCCGCATCGCCGGCGTGCCCGCAGGCACCGGCGGCTTTCTGTCCGCGGGCAGTTCGCTTGCGGAGCGCATGGTTCGCTGGGAGCATGCCAGTGATCGCATTCAGCTCCGGAGCATCAGCGTGGACGCCGTGGCCGACGACTCACTGCCAATCTCCCGCTCGGTGCGGGAGAACAATTTCGCGCCGATCCTTGCCACCTTCCCGATCCAGGCGTTCGCGAAAGACAGCAACGCGTACGTTGTGGATGTCACCGACTTCTTCGGCGGTGACACGCCGGCGCTCTCCGGACTGAATGCCGCACAGCGCCGCACGTATCAGGTGCGCCGCTTCGACCAGTCCCGAAGCTACGTGAGCGGCGTTCACAGTTTCCCCATCAACGTCGAAGTGCGTCACGTCCAGACGTTCGACGCCGCCGAGCCGCCGGGCGACCGGAACAGCGGCACGGTGTCGCTGGAGATGCGGCAATCGATGGTGCTCCTGCCCAAGGTGCCCATGCGCGTGCGCTATCACGACCCGCGCGTCGGCTTCTTCACCGTCGAACGTGTGAACTACGGCCTCGACGAAGAGAAGGCCGCTACACAGACCTTCATTACCCGTTGGCGGCTCGAGCCGAAGGATCCCGCGGCGTACGCGCGCGGCGAACTCGTGGAGCCGGTAAAGCCGATCACGTACTACATAGACCCCGCTACACCCGCCAGGTGGCGCCGCTACGTGAAGGATGGCGTGGAGTCGTGGCAGAAAGTATTCGAGAAGGCCGGCTTCAAGCGCGCCATCATCGCGAGGGACCCCCCGACACCTGCGGAGGATCCGGACTGGGATCCCGATGACGCGCGCGTCTCGATGGTGCGTTGGGCCGCAAGTCTGGTCCGCAACGCGGTCGGGCCGCACACGGCCGATCCGCGCACCGGCGAGATCCTCAACAGCGAGATCACCTGGTACCACAACCATATGAGGTCATACCGCAACCGGCTGATGGTAGAGACCGGCGCCGCGAACCCGGCGGCACGCACACTCGAGATCCCCGAAGCGTTGATGGGGGAGACCATGCGGCAGGTGATTGCGCACGAGATCGGCCATGCGCTGGGCCTGGAACACAACATGATCGCGTCGAACTCCTTTCCCGTGGACTCGCTGCGAAGCCCGACCTTCACGCGCGTCTACGGCGTATCGGCGACGATCATGGATTACGCGCGGCAGAACTATGTGGCCCAGCCCGGCGACGGGCTCCAGCCCGCGGATTTCATCAGGCGGGTGGGCCCTTTCGACGACTTCGTCATCAACTGGGGATACCGGGTCATCCCGTCATCGAAGAATCCGGAGGACGAGCGCGCGGTGCTCAACAAGTGGATTACCGAGCAGAAGGGACCGTTTCCCTACCGCTACGTGCCGCAGCAGCTCGGCAGCCTCGACCCACGCGCACAGACCGAGGACGTTGGTGACGATGCAGTGCGAGCGTCCGGCTTCGCACTGTCCAACATGAAGCGCATGGTGCCCAGCCTCGTTGCCTGGACCTCGCATCCCGGCCAGGACTACGAGGACCTCACCGAGTTGTATGGAGAGGCACTTTCCATGTGGTCGCTGTACATGGGCCACGTGACGACCTGGATCGGGGGCGTGACAGTAGACCTGAAATCCGCCGATCAGGATGGCGCCGTCTATGGAGTGGTTCCGCAGGGAAAACAGAAGACCGCACTGGCATTCCTGAACGAGAACGTGTTCACGACGCCGCAATGGCTGCAGCCACAGGCAATCATCTCACGCATCGGTCCATCCGGGCTTGGTCCGCGCCAAGCCGCGGTCCTGGCCTCCTTGATGAGCGCGGCGCGCCTAGCGCGCCTGGCGGACGCCGAGCGGTTCGACGCGTCCAACGCGTATCCGGTGGCCGATTTTCTGGCCGACCTCAAGCGTGACGTATGGAGCACGCCGGGGGTCGGGGCGGCGCCGGACGCGAACCGGCGAGTGCTTCAGCGCGTGTATGTCGAGCGGCTGGGAGCGATCATCCATCCGCCCACGCCGCCTGCGACACCGCCCGTGCAGGGCGGCTCGCCAGGCGTTGTACGCCCCGCTCCGCCCTTCCTGGGACCGCCGAACATCGAACGGAGCGACTTGCCTGCTCTCGCTCGAGCGCAGTTGCGGGAGATTCAACGAGAGGCCAAGGCGGCCGCAACTTCCGGGCAGGGGGCGGTGGTGCGCGCGCATTGGGCGGATGTTGCGGACCGGATCAATGCGGTGTTAGAGGTGAAGCGGTAGAATCGCGCCCCGGTGAATGATGGCCGCAGCCACTATGGCGTTGATGCTTGGGGACTTACCGATCCCGCGTACCTTGGTGCGAACAGGGATCAATGGTGGATAATGTGGCCGTCAGGCTCGCGAGTTGGTGATCGGGGTGTACCTTGAACGAGGTGCATGAGAGGTCCCCCTCCCAGTCACCCGGCCTGCGCGCGGGTGTGCGGTTGGTGACATGGGAGACAGCGCCTCGTCTTCACATACTGTAGCAATCGCTTCCCACCCCAAGAGGACTCGAATCATGGCAATCTGGAAAGAACAGAACCCTCCCAGGAAGGACGAGGTGCCATTCGCACCGGATCCCCTCCATAAGAAGGAGCCGGATGCGCGCATCGAGTTGTCGCCCACCCACACGCCGGTACGCCGGGCGCCCGACCGTGAGGCCAAGGAATCGCTGATCGCTGCAGAGCTGACCATCGAGGGCAAGGTTCAGGGGTCAGGACACATCCGCATAGCTGGTCGCTTCAACGGTGACGTGCATGTGCAAGGCAACCTGGCCATCGAGGCAGGGGCGAAGGTGACAGGGGGTGTGCACGCCAACACGGTCACTATTGCCGGTGAACTCGAGGGAAATATCACGGGCGCAACCAGGGTCGAACTGCTCGAATCTGGCGTGCTGATTGGCGATCTCAAGGCCGGTTCGCTGGTCGTTGCCGCCGGGTCGCGCATGCGGGGCCAGGTGGAGTTCGGCTGGGACGACAAGAATGCGCAGAAATCCGCGGTCAAGCTGGAGAGCGGCTCCGCAGCATGAGCGTGGTGCGGCAGGGGGCTCCCGGAGCGACGCGCGTCTGTCCACACTGCCGCGCGTCGATCCTCGAGAGCGCGAGCGTGTGTCCCGTCTGCAAGCACCATCTG
>DASZZO010000184.1:0-6432 GCA_035544915.1 Gemmatimonadaceae bacterium
GATCTCGACCCGGCCCGCTTCGTTCGGGTGCACCGATCGTACATCGTCAACGTCGACCGCGTCGTCTCCATGGGGACCGGAACAGCGCTCACACTCTCCGGGGGTGTGTCCGTTCCGATTAGCCGCCGCCGCCGCAGGAGACTGAAACTGGCCCTCGCGGCTCGCGCGGCGCACTGAAGCCCGACCACTCGCGACAGCCGCGCGACCGCTCGCAACATCCCGGGTCACATCGGCTGGCTGAGCGCGTACCGTATGGCCGTCCCCAACCCACATCACATGCTTCTCGAGCTGATAGCACGCGCGGTCCCCCTGCTGGTCGCCTTGGCGCCCGACCCCGGGGCGCGCGCCGTGCTCGACACGGCCGCCGCGAGGATGGGCGGTCTCGCCACGTTGCGTTCGATCACCCGCCTTCGCGTGGACGTGATCACCGAATGGCAGCGCACGACGCTGGATGCGCGGCCCACCACGCCAGTGTCGAGCTACGAATGGAGCACGGAGCTGCGCGACTACCAGATCCCCGCATGGCGCTATACGCGCCGGTTCTTCACCGCGACCGGGCTCAACGAGATTGTGGACGTCGTCGTCGATTCGGTGGCCGTGTTCCGCTCGGGCGGAAAATGGGCGCCGATGAACGTGGCCTACGTCGACGAGCGCGACGAGTTGTTCACGATCTCGCCCGAGCGGCTCATGGTCCTTGCGTCCGAGGCCACGGACGCGAGTGCCCGCCGCGACACGGTGATGGGCGGCATTCGCTACGCGCGCGTCTCCGCGACGGTCGGCAAGTTCCATTCGACGCTGTTCTTTCGCCGCGGCGATGGCCTGCTCGCGCTGGCGCGATTCCGCGCCGCGCAGCCGAGTGATTTCGGGCTCGCGCCATGGGGCGACATGGAAGTGGACATCTGGTACTCACGCTGGTCGAAGATTGCGGGCGCCGGCGTCATGCTGCCCACGCAGCTCGACGTCTACCGTGTTGGAAGGCCCTACAAGCGGATGACGGCACTGTCCGTCGCAGTCAATCCGGTCATCGCGCCTGAGTCCCTCGCCATCAGCGATTCGCTGCGCGCGGCGTTTCTCGCGGGCGCGCCGCGCGGCGAGTTCGTGGCAATCGGCCGCCGCCCGATGTTCGACCTGCCACTCGACTCGGCCAAGATCGTCGGCTCCACTTTCGCACTCTTCAACACGGGCGGCACGCCCGCAGGCGCCGTCAAGATTGGCGGCAGGTGGCTGCTGTTGGAGGCGGGAGCGGCACCGCTGTCGGTCCAGCGGAGCGTGGACTTCCTACGTCGCACCGACGCGTCGCCCCTCGGCGGCACTCTCATTACCGCTCCCGCAGGGGCAGGCGGCGTCGCGTGGCTGGCCGCACGTCCTGAGCCCACTTGGGTCGCGCTCGGTGCGCGCCCGTACGTCGACGCCGTGTTGCGTGGGTGGAGGCAAAGCGGCGCGGCACTGCGCACGGCTGGCGGCGGCAGCTGGCTTCGTGTGGGCAGCGATTCCGTGCGACTCGAGACGATCGATCTGCCGGACTATCCGTCGACGACAGTAGTTTACGCGCCGTCGCTTCGATGGGCCTATGCCTGGCCAGCCGGGCCCGCGCAGGCGGATTACACTGCCGCGTACGTGCAGATGAAGGGTTGGGCGGTTGATCGAATCGGATCCAGCCGTGCCTTCTATGGAACTCCGCTCCGCTGATCTGCCACTTTGAATCGATAGAGCTCGTCCGACTCCTCGATGTTCAGGTACTCGGCGAGGATCTCCAACATATTCGCGCGGCACTCGGCGATGTTAGCCGTCAGGAGCACAAGAAAGGTCCCGCTTCCGCACGCCGACTGCAAAAAGCGGGAATCAATGCGCTCGGTTTCGCCCTATCCGAGGTAATCCGCTACATCGCGCCGCAGGGCGGCGTGGGGCGCATCGTCGGCGCAGCGCGCCGGACCCGAAGCGACCATGAAAAGGCTATGGATTGCGTGGCGACGAGAAGCGCGGATCAACCGTCATCGGTCCGCAGCGCGACCACCGGATCGATCCGCGTCGCCCGGCGGGCGGGGAGCCAGACGGCAATCAGTGCCGCAACGGCGAGCACGACGACAACTCCCACGTACGACACCGGGTCGAGAGGACTGAGCCCCCACAGGTACCAGCGCAGCAGCCGCGTCTCCGCGAGCGATGCAAGGAAGCCTAGCCCAAGTCCGATCAGCATCGGGCGGGCACTCGATGCGATGATCACCCGCACGACATCTCCGCCGCGGGCGCCCAGCGCCATGCGAATGCCGATTTCGCGCGTGCGCTGCTGTACCACATAGGCGAACACACCGAACACACCGATGGAAACGAGTATGAGCGCCGTCACGCCCAGGCTGGCGACCAGCAACGCGAGGCGCCGCCCCTCGTCCTGTCTTCGTCCCAGCCGTCGCGAGAGCGTCTCGACCGTTACGCGCGCCTCGGGGACGAGTCGCCTGGCGACTTCTCCGATATCAGCGATGAGGCGTTCGGCGCCGCTCCGCACGAGGAAACTCGGCATCGGCGCCACTCGCGCCTCGCCGAGCGGTTCGTAAATCATTGGGCGGGCGGAGCCTTCCTGGGGCGCCACGCCGTCCGTGTCGGCATCCCTGACGACGCCGATCACCTCGCGTGGGGTGCCGGCGATGAACGCCTGCCCGACAGCGACAGTGCCGGGCCACAGTTTTCTCGCCAGCGCCTCGTTGATGAGCACGACGCCCCGCCCGGCGTCCGCCTCAGCGAGGGCGCGCCCCGCGGCCAGGCGAACGTGCAACACGTCGAAGTAGCCGGGTGATACGGCCAGTGTCTGGACATAACTGCCGGATGCTGAATCCTGTCCGGGTCGCAGCAGGAGCTCCACGTGTCCCTGGCCCCCCTCGAACGGCAGTCGCGTCGTGATGCCAACGAACTGCCGGCTGGCCGAGGTTGCGACAGCGGTGGTGAGTGCGCGCGCGAATGCCTGGCTCTGCATGGAGTCCTGAGTCGCCGGCAGGGTCACGTTGATCGCGCTCACGTCCGCGACGCCGAATCCGAAGTCGTACGTCGCCGCGCGTGCCGCCCCCCGCACGAGAAACACCGCGCCGCACAACACGATCACGCTCACTGCAACCTGGGCGCCGAGAAACTTCTGTCGCAACGAAAGGTTGACGCCCGCGAATCCGTAGCGCCCACGGAGTCCGTCGCCCATCGAGCGTCGCGTGGCCTGCAGCGCGGGAGCGAGGCTGAACGCGAGGCATGTCCCGAAGGCGAGCACCACCGCGTATCCGAATACCGTGATGTCCGGCAGCGAGTCGCCTGAAAGTGGAGCATCGGCCATCCAGGCGAGGAGCTGCGACGATGCGAGCCACGCGACGACAAGGCCGAGCGCGCTCGCGGCTCCCGCGAGGACGAAGCCCTCGGTAAGGAGCTGGCGGACGATGCGCGCCCGGCTGGCGCCGATCGAGGCGCGCACCGCAATCTCCCGCGCACGCGCCGCCGCCCGCGCCAGGTGGAGGCTGGCGAGATTCGCGCACGCCAGGAGGATCACGAGCCCCGAGCCCACGAACATGAGCCCGTACAGGGCGTACGCCATCAGGCGCTTGACGGGATTCGGGTCGAGGCTCGTGGGCGAGAGGCGCACGGTCGTCGTGCCCTCCATGGCACCGCGCGCCGATGCGGGCTGCCGCGTGCGCATGCCGCGAATCACGCTCTCTATTCCACCGCGGAGGTCCTGTGGTGATGTGCCTGCGGTGCCCCGAACAACGAGCTGGAGACCACCGTTGCGCCAGTTCACGTCGCGCTTCCGCAGCAGTGACAGCGATGCCAGGGGGAGCCAGATGTCCGTCCTGATGATCGACGTCCCCGCGAATCCAGCGGGAGCGACGCCGACGACCGTGAACGGAATGCCGTCGAGCCGGACCTGCCGGCCGACCATGGCGGGATCGCCGGCGAACTTTCGTTGCCACAGGGCGTAGCCCAGGATCGCGACCGCGTCCGGCGCTCCCTGGCGGTCCTGCTCAGGGAAGAACGCCTGCCCGCGCGCCATCCCGACGCGGAGAGCGTGGAACGCGTTGGCGCTCACGTACGCCGGCCGCAGCAGCGCATCGTCCAGCCGGACGTCGCAACCGGGATAGAACCCCTCGGTGCAGGCCATGGCGACGAGTTCCGCGCCCGGCGGCAGTTTCTCAGCGCTCGCACGATACTCCTCGAGCGAAAAGTCCGAGATTCGCTCCCGGCCGTTTCGGATCGTCGAAACCTGGTAAAGGGTGGCCGGGTCCGCGACCGGCCACGCGCGCAGAAACGTGCTGTTGAACGTGGTGAACACGCTGGCGTTCACGCCGATGGCGATGCCAAGCGTGGCGATCGCGGCCGCGGCGAAGCGGGGCTGGCGCCGCAGTCCGCGAAACGCGTAGGCGAGATCCTGCATCGCGCTCTCGAGCCACGGACGCACCCAGACAGCCCGCGCATCTTCTCGCATGAGTGTGACGTTTCCCATTGCCCGTCGCGTTGCCGACGATGCCTCGTCCGCGCCGGTGTCTGTCGCACGGAGCTCGCGCAGCTTCAGCTCCCGGTGAAACTCCAGCTCCTCGGCCAGCTCGGCGTCGCGCGACCGCAGGCGAAGCAGGTAGCGCAGCCGGCGGAGCAATCTCGCAACAGCGTTCATGCGGTCGCGAGCACGCGTTGGATGGCCCCGACCATGCGCTCGAATTCGCCGCGCTCCGACACCAGCTGCTTCCGTCCAGCCGGCGTGAGCGAGTAGAACCGCGCGCGACGGTTGTTCTCGGACGATCCCCACTCCGCACGCAGGTACCCGTTGAGGAGCAGCCGTTGCAGCGCTGGATACAGGGAGCTCTCGCCGACCTGCAGCACGTCTCCCGAGAGGAGCCTGAGTTGCTGCGCGATGCCATAGCCGTGCACCGCGCCACGTGCGACCGTCTTGAGAACCAGGAGGTCGAGCGTGCCGGGCAGGAGATCCTGTGGCGGGCCTGACTTCATGTGCTTGCTCCGCGTCCCATCGTTTGTCGATGGATAGAGAACACGGTTACATTTGTCAAGCCCCATCGACGGTCGATGGAGGTCGCCAGCGCGCGAGGCTCCATGCTTACCCTGCCTGAGGAATCGAACTTGTGCCCTGCCGTCGGCATTTTCCTTGAGCGCCTCGCGCGTATTGAGCATCAGCGCGGCACGGCTGAGCGGGCAGAATTGAGGTGACAGCGTCGTTGGCATGCGTGTTGTGGGCATTGTCCGGAACTGCTGGTCGGCCGCAGCACGACAGCCTGTCGGGCCGTTGGACAGGCGTATGGGTCAGGCAGGGAGATACGCTCCACGTCGAATTCGCCTTCACTTCTGTGGGCGATTCCCTGCGTGGATCGTTCTTCTCCGTCGGATTGAGAGCCGCAGGCATCCCCCTTCGCGCAGTGACGTATCATCCTCCGAAGGTCCATTTCGAGTTGCGAGGGGATGCGTCCGCAACGATGTTCGATGGAGTCATTTCCGGGAATACGTTTCGTGGCGACGTTCGCGACGGGGCCGCCGTCAGCATTCTCGCCCTGGTGCGCAATACGGAGCTCCGCTCCGCCGCGTTTCGCGAAGAAGACGCACACTTCAAGAGTGGTGATGTGGCGCTGACCGGAACATTCCTGGTGCCGCATGGCGCCACTGACGTTCCCGCCGTTGTCATGTTGCACGGCTCAGGGCCCGAAGAACGATCGGCCAATCGCTATCTCGCCGAGCACCTGGCTTCGCATGGCGTGGCAGCTCTCATCTACGATAAGCGGGGTACGGGCGAATCGTCGGGAGACTGGAAAACGTCGTCCTTCGCGGATCTCGCTGCGGATGCCAAAGCAGGGGTCGACTGGGTACGGCAGCGCGGCGGAGTCAACAGCCACGTCGTCGGCATCTTCGGCCACAGTCAGGGCGCGATGATCGGTCCCATGATTGCGTCTCGCGCAAACAACATCGCGTTCTTCGTCGCGTCAGCGGCGGCTGGCGTGCCCCTCGAAGAGGTGGAACGCTACAGCGTGGCGAATGCGCTCGGCGTCCGTCACCTGTCGCAGGCCGACGTGCGCGAGGCCAAGCAGTACGTCAGGGCGCTCGTGCACACGGCGTACACGGGCCAGGGTCGAGCTCGACTCGACTCGCTCGTGCGGGCGGACAGCGCGAAGCCATGGTTCGAGCCTCCGCCGGCGAGCGACAACTACTATTGGACATTTTCGCGCTCTGTCGCAGCGTTCAATCCACTGCGTTACTGGAAACGCGTCGACGTACCAGTACTCCTGACTTACGGACAACGCGACGAGCGTGTGCCCGTCGCACCGAGCATTGCCGGCATTCGCAATGCATTGCGACGTGCAGGGAGTCGAGCGTGCCGGCTTCGCGTGTTTTCGAGTGCCGATCACAGCATGCGGATTGCATCGCGCGCGGGAGAGTCATTCCGCTGGCCGCAGAACGCTGACG
>DASZZO010000185.1:0-12175 GCA_035544915.1 Gemmatimonadaceae bacterium
TTTCATGCTTCGCAGATGCTGAGCAAGAACATCCTGACCTTCCTGCAGCATATCACCAAGGACAACGCCCTCAACATCGACGTGTCAGACGAGATCACCGGCGCAATGATCGTGCAGGCGCAGGCGCCACTTTCGACCGCATCCACATGACCCAGATCTTCCAGCTGTACGTCTTCATTCTCGCAGGCTTCGTCGGCTTTATCATCATCCAGCGCGTACCGCCGCTGCTGCATACGCCGCTGATGTCCGCCACGAATGCGATTTCGGGCATTTCGCTCGTGGGAGCGATCGTCGCGGCGGGCGGCCAGTACGGCCGGATCTCCACCATCCTCGGCTTCATCGCGGTCGTGTGTGCGGCGACGAACGTTACCGCTGGATTCCTCATTACTGATCGCATGCTCGCGATGTTCAAGGGCGACAAGAGCGGCAAGAGCGGCAAGAGCGACAAGGGCGACAAGGGCGACAAGGGCGACAAGGGCGACAAGGCCGGCAACGGCGTCACCACGAGGGCTGAGGCTCCCAAGTGAACGCCTTCACGGCGCGCGACCTGATCATTCAGGGAGCCTACCTCGCAGCGTCGGTGCTCTTCATCCTCGGACTTCGCTCGCTCACACGCCCCGCCCAAGCCCGGCTCGGCATGCAGCAGGCCGCGATGGGCATGGTGTTCGCGGTGATCGGCACACTGCTCAACGCGGAGATTCTCACGTACCAGTGGATCGTCATCGGCCTCGTGGTGGGTGCGATGATCGGCTACCCGATGGCGATGAAGGTGCCGATGACCGCAATGCCCCAGTTCATCGCCTTCTCGCACGCGTTTGGCGCAATCGCAGCAACGCTTGTGGGCGTGGTGGAATACCGTGTTCGGAGCGGTGAGTCGGGGGGCGAGGCGGGCGCCGCAGCTCTCTCACACGGGCTCGCCGCAGCGCTCGGCCTCGAGGTGCTCTTCGGTGCGCTCACGGTCACGGGTTCGTTCATGGCGTTCGGCAAGTTGCAGGAACTGATCACCGGCAGGCCCATCACGTTCAGGGGACAGAACGCGGTGAACCTCACGCTGATGGGCGTCGCGCTCACGTCACTCGTGCTGCTCGTGGTGAATCCCGCGAATGCCACCGCGTTCTACCTCGTGCTGGGGCTCGCGTTCTTTCTCGGCGTCTCGATGGTGCTGCCCATCGGCGGCGGGGACATGCCGGTGGTGATCTCATTGCTTAACTCGTACGCCGGACTCGCGGCCAGCGCCACGGGCTTCGCGATTGGCAATAATGTGCTGATCATTGCAGGCGCACTGGAGGGCGCGGGCGGCTTCATCCTCTCGTTGCTGATGTCGAAGGCGATGAACCGTTCGTTCGCCAATATCATTTTCGGCGCCTTCGGGGCCGCGCCCCCGAAGGGCCCGGCCAAGGCGGGGGAGGTGCGTGAACCGAAGACGATCTCGCCCGAGGACGCCGCCGTCCAGCTCGCCTATGCAAGTTCCGTGGTGATCATTCCCGGCTATGGCATGGCGGTAGCACAAGCCCAGCACATCTGCCGCGAGCTGCACGAACTGATCCAGAAAAAGGGCGGCGAGGTGAAATACGCCATTCACCCAGTCGCCGGCCGCATGCCTGGCCACCTCAACGTGATTCTGTCAGAGGCGGGCATCGATTATGGCGCGCTGCTCACCGACGTCGACGATGCCAACCGCATTCTTCTTACCGCCGACATTGCCGTGATCATCGGCGCCAACGACATCGTGAATCCCGACGCCGAAGAAGACAAGTCGAGCCCGCTTTACGGGATGCCCATCTTCCGCCCGTGGACGGCCAGGACCGTCTTCGTCATCAAGCGCGGCAAGGGCACCGGCTTTTCCGGCGTCGAGAATCCATTGTTCACACGGGACAACACGCTCATGCTGTACGGCGATGCAAAGGGGGTGCTGGGCAACCTGGTGAAAGAGATCAAGGCGCTGGACGAAGGACACTGAGAAGGAGTCCCTGAGGGAGAGTGCACCATGACCTCCGTCGGCACCAACGTTGCACGCAAGGAAGGCCTCGGCAAGGCGACTGGCGAGGCGCAATACATCGACGACCTGCGCTTTCCGGGCATGCTGTATGGACGGACGGTGCGATCCGCCGTTCCGTGCGGGCGAATCGTCTCCGTGACCCGTGACTTCGATCCCACGGGATACACCATTGCGGACTACCACGATATCCCCGGTGAAAACTGCATCGCGCTGATCGAGCGCGACCAGCCGTGTCTCGCCGTGGACCAGGTGCGTCACGTGGCTGAGCCGATTCTCCTTCTCGCTCACGAAGACCGGGAGGCATTGCTTGCCGCGAAGGTGGAGATCGAATACGAACCCGCGGAGCCCCTGTACGACCCCGCGCGCTCGCCCAGGACATTCAAGGAGATCCTGATCGAGAAGGGCAATCTCGATCGTGGCTTCGCGAAGGCAGATGCAATTGTAGAGGGCACATACGCGACGGGTCACCAGGAGCACGTCTACATCGAGACCAACGGCGTCATCGCCGTGCCCGAACACGGCGGGCTGGCGCTGTACGGTTCGCTCCAATGCCCGTTCTATGTCCTCAAGGCGCTGAAAGCCCTGTTGGGCGGCGCAGTTGCGAGCCTGCGTGTCGTGCAGGCGGAAACCGGAGGCGGCTTTGGCGGAAAAGAGGAGTATCCGTCGATGATCGCCGCGCACGCGTGCCTGCTCGCGATCAAGGCCGGCCGCCCGATAAAGATCATCTATGACCGCGTCGAGGATATGCTCGCCACCACCAAGCGCCATCCCTCGGTCGTGCGCCACCGCACGGGCGTCAGGCGCGACGGCACGCTCGTGGCGATGGACGTGGATGTGCTGCTCGACGGCGGCGCGTATTGCACGCTCTCGCCTGTGGTCCTCTCACGAGGCGCGATCCATGCGGCGGGGCCGTATCGCTGCGCCAATACCCGCATCAGCGGTCGCGCGACAATGACCAACACACCGCCCAACGGGGCGTTTCGCGGTTTCGGTGCGCCGCAGACGCAGTTCGCGATGGAAGTGCACATGGAACGCATCGCCGAAGCGCTGGGGATGGACCCCGTGCGCCTGCGCCTCAAGAACGCACTCCGCCCGGGCGACACCACCGCCACGGGACAGATGCTCGGCGATGACACCAGCGCGGTCGCGGTGCTCCGCGAGGCCGTGAGGCGATCAGGCTTCAGCCGCAAGCGTGCGAAGTACCGGGGGACCAATCGCGGGATCGGACTGTCCCTGTTCTATCACGGGGCGGGGTTCACCGGTAGCGGCGAAGTGATCCTCGCGTCGCGCGCAGGCCTCGAAACGACGCCCTGCGGCGTTCGCATTCTCGTGGCGAACACGGAGATCGGCCAGGGCACGCGGACGATGCTCGCGCAGATCGTGGCCGACGCGCTCGGCGTGGACTACGACACCGTGGAGGTGGCGCAGCCTGACACCTCGCGCGTGCCCGACAGCGGACCTACCGTGGCGTCGCGCACATGCATGGTGGTGGGGGGACTGCTGGAACGGAGCGCCCGCGCCATGCGCGAGAAGATCGGCGCGCTCACCCCGGCCGAGCACCACGCACGCCACGGACCGCTGCGCGTGGAGGAGCAGTACGAGCCACCGCCGGGGCGCAACTGGAGCGAGGAGACGTATCGCGGCGACGCCTACGCGACGTTTGCCTGGGGGTGCGACGTGGCCGAGGTCGAGATCGACCCCGTGACGAGCGACGTCCGCGTGCACAAGATCACCGCCGTGCAGGAGTTCGGTCGGGCGATTCACCCAGCCCTCGCCCGCGGTCAGATCGAAGGCGGGACGGCGCAGGGGCTCGGCTGGGCGCTCCTCGAGCACGTGGCGATGCGCGATGGTGCGATGGCGAACGCCCAGCTCACCAACTACACGATTCCTACCACGCTTGACACACCTGTGATGGACATCGTCATGCTCGACAACCCGTATGCCGGCGGCCCGTTCGGCGCCAAGGGGCTCGGCGAACTTCCCATCGACGGACCGGCACCAGCAGTGGTGAACGCAATTCGGCACGCGGGGCTCGACGTGCGTGCCATTCCCGCCACGCCCGAAGCCTTGATGGCGTCCGCCCGGCTCGGTGATGGCGACGCGCGAGGAGCGGCCTGATGCGATTCACGCTGAACGGCTCCGCTGTCGACGTGGCGGCTCCTCCCATGAAGCGCCTGCTCGACGTCCTGCGCGAGGAATGTGCACTGACAGGCACAAAGGAAGGATGTGGCGAGGGCGAGTGTGGCGCATGCACCGTGCTGCTCGATGGCGCGCCGGTCGTGTCATGCCTGGTGCCGTTCGCGCAGGCCGAGGGCGCGGAAGTCCTGACGATCGAGGGACTTGGCGGCGACCATCCGCTGCAGCACGCGTTCATGCGCGAGGTGGGTGCGCAATGCGGCATCTGCACTCCCGGCATGATCATGGCGACGCTGCCGCTCGAGGCGGACAGGAAGGTTCCGACCCTGTCCGCTATACGCGTGGCGCTCGCCGGGAACCTGTGCCGCTGCACAGGCTATGAGGCGATCTATCGAGCGGTGCGCTCGGCGCACGCAGCCGGCCCATGAGGTCCCCGCTCTCCACGTATGCGCTCCACCGCGCGCGGTCACTCGGCGACGCGCTCCGGATCTTGCGTGACGATCCCGGCACCGTGCCGATTGCCGGATGCACGGACGTCTACGTCTCGCTGGAGTTCGGTGCGCCTCCCGGTACACGCTATGTCGATCTCACCACCCTTGCGCCGCTCCGCCGCATCGCGCTCGACGGACAGCTCCTCTCCATCGGTGCGACTGCTACCTACACAACCCTCATTCGTTCCCGCCTCGTGCGCGCGCGGCTGCCGATGCTCGTCGCGGCGAGTCGCGAGGTGGGCGGTGTGCAGATCCAGAATCGTGGAACTATCGGCGGCAACATCGCCAATGCGTCACCGGCCGGGGACACGCTGCCGGTACTCGCGGCTGCGGACGCGATCGTCGTGCTCCGCAGCGCCGATGCGGAGCGGCGAGTGCCGATCACGGACTTCTATACAGGCTATCGCGCCAGCGTGCGAAGGGCCGACGAGCTGATCGTTTCAGTGGAAGTACCGCCCATCGAAGGAAAGCAGTGGTTCCGCAAGGTGGGAACACGGGCTGCGCAGGCAATCTCGAAGGTCGTCATGGCCGGTACGCGGGAAA
Source organism: Gemmatimonadaceae bacterium (assembly GCA_035544915.1). Taxonomy (GTDB): domain Bacteria; phylum Gemmatimonadota; class Gemmatimonadetes; order Gemmatimonadales; family Gemmatimonadaceae; genus Fen-1231. Next base: position 5,170 of record DASZZO010000185.1, read on the forward strand.
CAAAGCCGCGACTCGCGCTCGGCAGCGTCGCCCCAACTGTCGTGCGCCTGCCCCGCACAGAGGCCGCGCTCGCCTCGGGCGCGAGCCTGGACGAGGCCGCCCGCGTGCTCGATGGCGAAATCGATCCCATTGACGACCTCCGTTCCACTGCTGAATACCGGAAGGCCGTCGCGATCAATCTGTTGCGGAGTTTCTGGACGGAATCGGCGTGAGTGACTTTGTCCTGCGGAGCACCAGGGTGGTGACGCCGGATGGAGTGACGCCACGTGCCCTTCTCGTGCGGGACGGCACGATAGCGGACATCGGCGCATGGGATTCCGCACCGGCAGGCGCCTCCATCGCGGATGCTGGCGACGACGTCGTGATGCCAGGGCTGGTGGATACCCACGTTCATATCAACGAGCCGGGACGAACGGAGTGGGAGGGCTTCGCGACGGCCACACGTGCGGCCGCGGCGGGCGGCGTCACCACGCTGGTCGACATGCCGCTCAATAGCATTCCCGCCACGACGTCGTTGGCGGCCCTGCAAGCAAAGCGGGCATCCGGCAAAGGCAGGTGCTGGGTTGATGTTGGATTCTTGGGGGGCGTCGTGCCGGGGAATGCGCGCCATCTCGAGCCCTTGCACCGCGCCGGCGTACTCGGCTTCAAATGCTTCCTCGTCCCATCAGGCGTGCCGGAGTTCGAGCACGTTGGAGAGCCCGATCTGCGCACGGCACTCCCAATCCTCGCGCGACTCGGTGCCACGCTCATGGTGCATGCGGAAGCGCCCGGACCCATCGATTGGGCGCCGCCCATGCGCGAGCCACGCCGGTATGGCGCATATCTCGCATCGCGCCCGCGCGCCGCCGAGAACGAGGCCATCGCAATGATGGTGCGGCTCGCGGAGGAATTCAGCGTGCGCGTTCACATCGTGCACCTCTCCTCGAGCGATGCGCTGCCGCTGATCGAGGCCGCGCGCGCACGCGGAGGGCCGATCACCGTCGAGACCTGCCCGCACTACCTGCATTTCGCAGCCGAGGAGATTCCCGACGGCGCAACGTTGCTCAAGTGCGCGCCGCCCATTCGCGAGCGGGCGAATCGCGAGGCGCTCTGGCGGGCACTCGGGCGCGACACCATCGGCATGATCGTCTCCGATCACTCACCCTGCCCGCCCGAAATGAAGCACGCCGCAAGCGGCGACTTCGGCGCGGCCTGGGGCGGCATCGCCTCGCTGCAAGTCGGCCTGTCCGTGGTCTGGAGTGGCATGCGCGCCCGGGGAATCCCGTTCGAACGATTGGCGCAGTGGATGAGCGCCAGACCCGCGCACCTCGCGCATCTCGCGCGCCGCAAGGGCGCCATCGCAAAGGGACACGATGCCGATTTGGTGGTCTGGCGGCCGGAGGAGGAGTTCACGCTGCGCCAGGGGCAACTGCTCGACCGTCACGCGACGACCCCGTATCTTGGCGCCCGACTGCCGGGTGTGGTGCAGGCGACGTACCTTCGAGGGGAGCGGATCTACGAAACGAGCGAGGTCAGCGCAGCGGCGCGCGGCACGCTCCTCGTGCGCGAGGCGTCCGGGACATGATGCAACAGTCGGACTTCACGGATCTCGTCGACCTCGCCGCCGAGCGGCTCGGCGGCTCCGTGCTGATCGCCAACGACGAGTTCTTCGCGCCCAAGGAGGCGCTGCTCAAGGCATCACCGCCCGAATGGCGCGAAGGAGTTTTTACCGAGCGCGGCAAGTGGATGGACGGATGGGAAACTCGTCGGCGCCGCGCCCCGGGACACGACTGGTGCATCCTGCGGCTGGGCATTCCCGGCGTCGTCAACGGCTTCGTGGTGGACACGAGTTTCTTCCGGGGAAACTTTCCTGAATCGTGCGCCGCGGATGGAGCGGAGATTGAGGGACCTTCCCTCCCGGATCCGGACACCTTTGCCGACGACGACGCCGTGGAGTGGACCTCGCTGCTCCCGCGGTCACCTCTTGCGGGCGACGCCCGGAATGCGTTCGCCGTCACCGCGGCGCGCCGGGTGACGCACATCCGGTTCAGCATCTTTCCAGACGGCGGCGTGGCCCGGCTTCGCGTGTTCGGCGAGGCACGTCCCGGGCCTGGTGTGTTGCGTGCCGGACGTGAACTCGATCTTGCATCCATCGAGAATGGCGGTTACGTGGTGTTGTGCAGCGACATGTTCTTCGGTCACCGACAGAACCTGATCATGCCTGGCCGATCGACGCACATGGGTGACGGCTGGGAGACGAAGCGGCGCCGTGGTCCGGGGCACGACTGGACGATCGTCCGGCTCGGGGCCCGGGGAGCGCTCCAGCGCATTGACCTCGACACCGATCACTTCAAGGGCAATGCGCCCGGCAGCTGCATGCTGGAGTGGTGCGACTCCCCGCTTGCCCGCCCCGAGGAGCTGGCCGCATCTGTCGCCTGGCGCGAGCTGGTCCCCAACAGCGCGCTCCAGCCGCACACACGCCATTCATGGACGGTGAAGAGTGACGGCGCGGCAACACATCTTCGGCTCAACATCTATCCCGATGGCGGAGTCGCGCGGTTGCGCGCATTCGGCATGCTCAGGGACAGCGCGTGACACTCGAAGCGCTCAACGCCCTGAGCGACCACGCTGCCCGTGACGCGCTCACCGCGTGCTGCGGCACGCCGCGATGGGTCGCGCACATGCTCGATGCCCGCCCTTTCGCTTCGCGCGAGGCGTTTTTCCGCGAGGCGGATGATGCGTGGCGGCAGCTCACGCTCGACGATATGGGGACGGCGATCGCGAATCATCCTCGCATCGGCGAGACGCCCGGCGCCACGCCAAGGAGCGCCGTATCGGCCGGCTGGTCGAAAAGCGAGCAATCGGGTGCGCTCGAGGCGACGGATGCGGTGCGCGCGGCGTTCGCGCAGCTGAACGTCGAGTACGAGCTCCGGTTCGGGCATCGCTTCATCCTCTGCGCCTTGGGCAAGAGCGCAGCTGAGATGCTCTCGGCGCTGCGCACGCGCCTCACCAATGACTCGCTCATGGAGTTCGAGAACACCGCCCGGGAACTGCGGGCCATCACAACGCTCCGGCTTCACAAGCTGCTGCCATGATCCGGACACTCCCACAGCGTTGCGCGAGTTGACCATGAGTGGAATCACCACGCACGTCCTCGACCTGTCCCGCGGCGTGCCGGCGGCGGGTGTGGAGGTCACGCTCGAACGGGCCGATTCCACTGGTGCGTTCACGCGAATCGCGCGGACGACGACTGATGCAGACGGCCGCGTACGATCGTTTGAGGGCGCGGCGGACCCAGGTACCGGCCGCTATCGGCTCACGTTCCGGATAGACGGCTACTTCGCCGCGCAGGACGTCGAGAGTTTCTTCCCCGAAGTCCAGATTCTGTTCGACGTGAAGAATGACGAGCGCTCGCACCACGTGCCGCTGCTGCTGAGTCCGTTCGGCTATACCATCTATCGCGGGAGCTGAGGCGCTTCATGCCCGGAGTGCTTGCAAACGACAACTACGGGAAGTCGGCCATCAGGGTGGTGAAAGTTGTGCGCGAGGGCGCGCGCCACACAGTGCACGATCTCACAGTCGATGTGCGCTGTGAGGGCGAGTTCCGGGCGGCGCATGTGGACGGAGACAATGCTGCTGTGCTCCCGACTGACACGATGAAAAACCTCGTCTACGCGCTTGCGCGCCAGCACGACGTCCATCCGCTGGAACGGTTCGCTGCGCTGGTCGGAGACCGCCTGCTCACGGAATCGCCGCGCGCAATGCGCGTGGTGGTGGAAATCGCCAGACACGAATGGACCCGCATCGACGTCGAAGGCCGCCTGCACGACACGGCGTTCGAGTCCGGCGGCACTGAAATGCGCATTGCGTGCGCCGGGTCCGCGCGTGGTGCGCCTGCCGCGACTGAGGCTGGGGTACGCGATTTGGTCGTGCTTCGCACCGCGGGATCGGCGTTCTCCGGGTTTCCACGTGACGCGTACACGACGCTCAAGGAGACGCGGGACCGGATATTCTGCACGTCGGTATCGGCCCGCTGGCGCTATGGCGAAGCTCCCACGGATCCCGATGCGGCGTTCGGTGCGGTGCGGCAGGCTCTCCTCGCGACGTTCGCGACCCACCGGAGCGAGTCGGTGCAGCACACGTTGTACGCAATGGGCGAAGCGGCGCTCGGGGCGAGCGACGAGGCGGACGAGATTCGGCTCTCCCTGCCGAACAGGCATCATCTCCTCGTGGATCTTGCGGCGTTCGGGCTCGATAATCCGAATGAGATCTTCGTACCAACGAGAGAGCCGTACGGACTGATTGAGGCGACGGTGCGGCGGAAAGGTTAAGGCGTGCCGCGTGGGGCGCTGAGTACGGCGTACGGTGCGTCGTGGGGCGAGCGGGTGCAACGGGCAGCGTGGCGAAGGGCGAGCGGCACCACCCTAGCCCTTGCCACGCGCCTTGAGGATTCTGACGAACGAGCGGCCCCGAATCTCGTCGACTGTGAGTCCACTTCGCGCGACCGCCTCCTCCTCGGTGACCGCCCCGGAGTTGATCCCGCGCAGAAAGTAATTCAGGAGGCCCTGCCCCGTGGCCGCGTCGTCAAAGACGTCGCCCACGAGTGACGCCTGCGCGGCTTTGGTCACGAAGTTGGTGAGCCGTTCACCGGCGGCGTCGAGTCCCTCGATAAAGAAGGCGAACAGGGCCGCGTAACGCGTCACGAGCTGGGCCGGGTGCAGGTCCCATCCCTGATAGAAGCCGCCGGCGAGCGAATGGCGGATATCGTCGTAGTGAAGTCTCCATGCCGCATGCACGCTGTCGCGATTCTCGCCCGACTGCCGGGCCGTGAGCGTCGAGCCCTCCGCAGCGCGATGGAGCGGCACGGGAAGCACGGACGTCGAGCCGTCGGAGAGCCAGATGCCGGTGCCGGCAAAGGCAACCTGCATCATGTGCTTGGCAAAATCACACGCGGGGTGCCGCATGCGCTGGTGGGCGGCGGTGATGCCGAGCCCCGCGGTGTAGTCGTAGGTGCCGAAGTGCGCGGCGGAGAGCCGGCCGCCGGCGGCGTCGAGCAGCAGCGGGAGCGGCGAGCGACCGTCGTCGGCGAGGACCACCTGCGGCGTCTCGATCATCACCTCGAATCGCAGCGCGCCAGCGGCGAGTCCAAGCTCGCGTTCGAGCAGGCCGAGCACGTCGGCAAAAGCCGACACCTGCTCTGGAACGGTGATCTTTGGCAGCGTCACGATGAACTGCGGGGGCAGCCGGCCGGCGGCGTCAACCAGCGTGCTCAGGAAAATATGCAGGGTGCGGAGGCTGCGGGACCGCAGTTCTTCGTTGAGCGGCTTGATGCGGATCCCGATAAACGGCGGGAGGGACCCCGCCTTGAGCCCGGCCGCGACTTCGCGCGCCGCCGCGGCGACATGGGCGTCCTCATCCGCGTCGGGCCGGTTGCCATAGCCGTCCTCGAAGTCAATCCGGAAATCCTCGACAGGCTCGCGGGCGAGCTTCTCGGTAATGCGGCTGTAGACGGCAGGGGCGATGGCGCCCAGTCCGAGCACGCCGTTGAGCGCGGCCGCGTCCGGCGCGAAATCAGCGAGGGCCCGCCGCGCGACGGCGCCCATTCGGGCGGCGGTGTCGGACTTGAACAGATGACCGCCGCCATAGACGGTGTGCACGGGCTGGCGTCCCGGCGCCTCGCCCGGATACCGCGCATTGAACGAAGCATTGAGCGGGCCCAGTCGCGCGCCGCGGGCACGCACGACGTCAGATGGATTCTGGTCGGTCATCGTCGGCACTCACGCGTTGTAGATGGCGCCGCGCTTCGCGCGATAGAGTTCCATCACGGCGCGCGCCTCTTCGCGGAGGACGTTGCGGACGACGCCGATGCCGCGCGCCTCGACATATCGCCACGATTCCGGAAACACCGGCCCTTCCTCGAATTGAAGGCGTCTTGCGTCGTCGCGCGTGGCACCGCACACCACTCGCTTGACTCCGCTCCAGAGTGTAGCGCCAAGGCACATGGCACACGGCTCGCACGACGTAACGAGTTCGTGCATCGGCAGGTTAGCGGCCCCAAGGGTGAATGACCGGACCCGCCGCTGCGCCATCATGAAGGCCACCATCTCGCCGTGCAGCGTGCAGTTGTGCATGCGCACCACGGAGTTCATCCCGACGGCCACTACGCGCCCCGACATGCTCTCGAGGATCACGGCTCCGAATGGCCCACCAGTTTCGCGGTCGACATTCTCGCGCGCGATCGCAATCGCGAGGCGCATGCGATCCTGCTCCGTGGCGTACGGGCGCTCCCAGTCGACGACGACGTTGACCCAGCCGGGGTACTCGAAGTGGATGATGGGGTGCGTCAGCGGGGGCTCCGGGTCGGGGGCGGCGGAAGGTAAGATAATCGGAGCCTTCCGTGCGGCGTGCGGGGTGCGGCGATCGTGAGGGCGGGCGGCGCTTAGTGCGGCGTACGGCGCGTCGTGGGGCGAGCGAGGGATGCGGGCGGCGTGGCGTGAGGTGGGCGGCGGGCGCGAGATTCGATTGTGAAGGGGCCTTACTGTATAGCCGATGGAATTCGAGAAAGTGGCTATGGTCGTGCCAATTTTTATTGACTCTTGCGCGCACCCCCAATTCTCGCCCTATATATGGAAGCGGCATCGAACTCATATCGAAGCGGCATCGAACTCGGCGCTCGTGAGGTTCGCGTCCCTGAAAATCGCCGTCGCCGGCGGGCAACCTCAGAAGCGTTCCCCTGAAGTCGCGCGACGCTCCGCGGAGGTCGTCGCCTGATCCGCGGAAGCTGAGCGGTGATCCGCGGAGCCTGAGGCACGATCCGCGGAGGCCACCGCATGATCCCCCGAGGCCGAGGCATGATCCGCGGACGGCTAGCTGCGATCCCCGGAGGCCAACGGGTCAAGTGCAGGATGTTGTGGGCTTTTCTGGGAGCGGTGGTGATCAGGCGGTACGGCGCATCGGGATCTCGGAGGCGAGGAAGGTGGGGGCGACGAGCCAGCGTTGGTGGTGCCAGGTGTCGGTCTGTTCGATG
>DASZZO010000186.1:0-5806 GCA_035544915.1 Gemmatimonadaceae bacterium
CGGAGCGAGCACGTCGACGTCCACTCGTTCAACTTCTCCCCCGCAGGAACACAAGAACGCGAGTACGGAGCCGCACTTGCTCGCGCCGCCGGAACGACGCACGAAGGTCACGATGACGGTGACCGGATCGATTCACACCTGTCGATCACGATCGCCAATGCCCGCGTCAGGTCAACGGCGCCGGTTAAGCTGCTTGTCGAGCGTCCGCACTTGATATGGTCGGGCGACGGAGGCAGCGTGACGCTGGGGCACGTGTACCTGCGGCCCGCGATCATCGCGCGGGCTATGGCGGGTGATGTCGGCGGAGTTGCGGATGCGTATCTGGAGGCAGAGCATGGCTACGTACCACCGCGCCTCGTGCGGTCCCGGGTCGCGCAACGTATGGCAGCCGCGCCGCGGGAAGGAGTGATCGCGGAGCTCGAGCGGCTCAAGACCCACGATCTGTCGCAGACGTTCTATCTCTTTCTCATGCACAACGACCAGCATCGCCACCTTCATCGTCATTTCGAGCTGATGGACGAGCACCGTGTCGAGTTCCAGCTTCCCTTCTTCGATTCCGAGTTCGTCGCGATCATCGCGTCGATTCCTATCGAGGCGCGGCTGTATCACGCCTTTTATGTTACATGGCTGAAGGAGTTCCCCGAGTACGTGTGGCGGACCCCCTGGCAGGCGTATCCGGGCCACGTCCCATGTCCCATTCCGTCAACCAGGCCGCTCGCGTATCAATGGGACCGGTCCGTGCTTGCTGCGAAGCGCAGGCAGATCCGGCGCACGACGCTGCGGCGAGCAATGGCGACGCTCGCCGCGCCGCGCTTTGCCAGCGCCTTCATGAAGCGGCACGTCCTGGCGATCGCGACGATGCTGCATGCGTCGGGTTTGCGGCAATACGATGAACTCATCGAGGCCGCCTACACTATGCAACAGCATTGGGACGTGACAGAGCCGCCGTCGTCGTGACTTTCGACGCAATCGAATCAGCCAACAAGCACGCCGAACGGGTAGAAGTCACGAAGGAGGCCATCGGGGAGGCCGGCCGGGATCGAAATCTCGATCGCTCGCTCATGACCGGGATCCTCTGGACGAGCGCCGTGAAGTGGGGCGGACAGGCGGCGACATGGGTCTCCACACTGGTCGTCGCACGCATTCTCGGCCCAGATGCATATGGGCTCGTCGGCATGGCCCTGATTTACATGGGCCTGGTCGCGATACTGAGCGAGTTCGGCATCGGCTCGGCGGTCGTCACGCTGCAAACCCTGACCCGCCACCAGATCGCACAGATTAACACGATTGCAGTCGGGTTCGGCCTTGTCACAACGATCATCTCCCTGGGCGCAGCCACCTTCGTCGGCCGGGCGTTCGGGGTCACTCAGGTCACGTCCATTGTTCTCGCTCTGAGTTCCACGCTGTTCCTTGGCGGGCTGCAGACAATTCCTTCAGCGCTCCTGCAGCGCGCGATGCGATTCAAGCTGCTCGCGATAGCCGAAGGCGCGAATACGATCCTCGTCGCGGCGCTAACGGTGATCCTCGCGCTCGCGGGGGCGGGCTTCTGGGCCTTGGTCATCGGGCAGGTTGTGGGAGCGTTCGTGCTCGCCACCGTCCTGATGATTGCCAGCCCGTCACCCTTTGCGGCGCCGAAGCGCGACAACCTTGCCACGGCGCTCACCTTCAGTTCACACACGCTTATCGCCCGGTTGGCCTGGTACGCCTTCTCGAATGCCGACTTCGGCGTGGTGGGCAGGATGCTGGGAAAGGCGGCGCTGGGCGCCTACTCTTTCGGGTGGACGATGGCGAACGTGCCGATCGAGAAAGTGACGTCGATGGTGCTCCGCGTGACGCCCGCAGTGCTCGCGGCCGCACAGCACGATCATGGCGCGCTCCGTCGCTACCTGCTACGGATCACGGAGGCCATCGCCGTAATCACGTTTCCCGCCTCCATCGGGCTCGCCCTCGTCGCCGAACCATTCGTTCACGCGGCGCTCGGCGACGCCTGGAGTAGCACGATCCTTCCTCTCCAGCTTCTGGCGGTCTACTCTGGCGTCCGATCCATTTCGCCGCTCATCCCGCAGGTTCTGACAGCGCTGGGCAATACCAGGCTGCCGATGCGGTCGAACTTGGCGGGAGCAATCGGCTTCCCGATCGCCTTCGTCATTGCATCGCGATGGGGCGTGGCCGGTGTAGCCGCCGCATGGATCATCGTGCACCCGTTCTTTCTGGCGCCGATGTATCGAACGGCTTTCCGGGCGATCGACTTGCCGGTGAAAGACTATGTGAGCGCTCTCTGGCCGGCGATCAGCGGTGTTGCGGTCATGGCTGTCGCGGTTCTCGCGACGCGGCACTGGCTCACCAATGGCCTTGCGGCGCTTGCGCAATTGCTCGCGATGTCGGTAGTCGGCGCGACGGCGTACTCGCTGACGCTGCTGCTGGCACATCGCAGCCGCGTGAGAGCGCTCAGGACAATGCTCTCCGAGCTCCGGGCAAGCGGATGATCACGCCGTCACGCGGGGCGCACTGCGAGCGTTTCGCGCTGACGCCGGTCGAGCTCACCAATCGACGCCACCGCGAGCGTGATGAGCGCGTCCAGCTCAGCACGGTCGAACGTGCCCCGTTCACCCGTGCCCTGGACCTCGACGAACCGTCCTTCGCTGCTCATCACCACGTTCATGTCCACCACGCCGCGCACATCCTCAGAGTACTCGAGGTCCGTGCGGAGCCCGCCGTCAACCACCGCCACGCTCACCCGCCGCGACTCGTCGCTTCACCGGCGAGGCGCTCGCTCGACCGGAGCGCTCCATCCACCCGAACGCGTCCACCACGGCGACACAGGCGCCGGTGATCGCCGCCGTGCGCATGCCCCCATCGCCTGCAGCACGTCGCAGTCAACTTTGACGGTGAACTCGCCCCACTTGAAATCGCCGAACATCGCGCGAACGCTGCGCCCGAGCAGGCCTGGATCTCCTGCGTGCGGCCGCCAACTTGCTGCCGCTCACGCGGCGAGCGCGTGAGGGTCGCCCGCGGCAGCATCGCGTACACCGCTGTGAGCCAGCCTTCGCCGCGCCCCTTTTTCCACCCGGGCACGCCGTCCTCGACGCTGGCCGTACAGAGCACGCGCGGATGCCGACTACTCGGCCCCGCATTCGCCGCAGCCGGCCGTTGGTCCTCGGCTCCGCGCTACGCGGTCGTTGGCACCCATGCGTCCTGCGCGAAGGCCCTGCGCGGATCGCGATCCCGCATCAGCGGTCATTGATTCGGTCGGTCGCCGCGTGACTCCAATCGCGCGACCTGCGGTTAGATGTGCGCGTTCTGTGATCGCCGGTGCGCGCGTCGCCATTCCATGCAACTCAAGAGGACGGGGCGTCGCATCGGCGCGAGACCGCGCGGCCCGGGCGGGGAAAGCGTCGCCCCGGGCCCAAAAAGGAACGGCGGCCAGCCGGTGATAGCCTGGCTCCGGCGGAGAAACCGCCGCGTGCACCCCCACTGCTTCTATGCCGAGAGAGGGATCGAACCCTCATTGGAGTTGCCCTGACGGATCCTTCGTCCGACGAAGAATGCTCAGGATCGTTGACGATGTTCGCTGATTCTGTTATGCGACAAATGTTTGCGAAGGGTCTGCCGGGAAACGGGCCCTTTGCCCTCGCACTCTCTTGACGATGGTAGACGGATGTCTAGTACAAAGGCTAGCACAGCGCCGCTGCTTCCACAGGGCGAAGGACTTCGGACGCGATCCCGATGGATTCGTGGCAATCCTCAAGCGGGCGGACGACCAGGGCCGCTGCGCGACTACGTGCGCGTGATGTGGTCCCTGACCTTTGCAACACGTTCAGCGGATACAGGGTTTCAAGGCGACCGTATGCGCCAGAATGCACGATCCACGCTCGCCGATAGTCCTCCGTGTTATTGGGGCCGGTATAGTGAAGTATGCGCTGCCCGTGCACCGTACCGCTGCCCGCCTCCGATGGACACGGAACCCGCGGCGTTCATGTCCCTCGCTTGCGCCCCCAGCACTCCTCCACGACCGCTTGAGTTGCGTGCCTCCTGCGGAAGGAATCCACTGCGGTGCGAGCCGGGCACTAACCACATACACTCGTTCTCCGCGATAGCAGGCTGCAGCGAAATCCCGAAGGCACTGTGCGCTGCGGCATTGGACGCCCGGTATGCGCCTCATCCTGGTGCCAATCCGCCGCCGGGTGGTTGTTCGGCGGTTTGTAGATGGCGTGATCGAACACGTATCCAACAGGTGAGGGTCGGTTGATCTCCGGAATGCTGAACTTTCCTGGCGGTGCGCTTTCGCCAGCGAGATCAAACGGGCGATTCGTGTGGCAGTTCGTCAAACGTTCAAACAACGGATCCAGCAACGATCGGATGAGCACGAGATCCGCAGGTGTGGTGAGATCCGGTATTCGGAGAAGACCGTCGGTGGCAAAGCGCGCCATAGTTTCAGACGAAAGAATCGGAGTCTGTGCCACGGCAAGCTCCTTGATGAGAGAGAACTGGTTGCTCGCTGAGCAGGGACCCCGCGTAGTCTCACCGCCAAGTGCAAGTGATGCAGGCCTATCGGAGCTCGGCCGCGCGTGCCCGCGCTCTGCCGCACTATCTTGGTTTCTACAACACCGCTCGACCCCACACCGGGATCGGCGGCCTCACGCCTCGGCAGAGGCTCGCTAAGCTCGAGTGAACAACGTCCTCATCAACAACAGCTAGCCATCCGGTTGGGGACGCTACCAAAGCTTCCGATCCGAGCCGATTCGCGTAAGTTCGCTCGTGCCCGCGTGCGCACGGCGCTCGGCGCTCGGCGGATCGGCCGACTCTCTCAGGGGAATCATTCGTGCTTGAGGCCCTCATTCTTCTCCCGCTCGCCTTCAGCATTTACGCATATGTCGCCTACCCGGTGCTTCTTGTCATCGCGGCCGCGTGCCATCGAACATCGCACCGCGTTGCGGACTTCGACTGGCCTCCGATCACCGTGACAATACCCTGCCACAACGCGGCGCGTTACATCGCCGGCGCGCTCGACACACTGCTGCTGTTGGACTATCCTTCGGACCGCCGACACATTCTGGTGATCTCCGATGCGTCGACCGACGCCACCGACGCCATTGTGCGAGGGTTCGCCGGCCGTGGAGTGGAGCTCGTCCGACTGGACCGGCGCGTCGGGAAGACCGTGGCTGAGAATGTCGCCGGCGGTATGGCGCGGGGCGACATCGTTGTGAACATGGACTCGACGACTCGCGCCGCGCCGCGCTCGCTGAAGGCGCTCGTACTAGCCTTCGCCGATCCGACGGTAGGGGTGGCCTCTGGCCGCGATGTCAGCGTCGCCTCGTTCAGCGACGACGGCACCGACAATACAATAATCGAATCTTGGTACGTGGACTATGAGATGTTCGTTCGGCAGTTAGAGACGCATGTTGCTTCGATCGTCGGCGCCAGCGGATGCTTCTACGCGACCCGCCGGTCGCTCTACGACACCGCCTTGTCCGCGCCGCTTAGCCGTGATTTTGGCGCCGTGCTACACGCCCGTGAGCAAGGGTTTCGGTCCGTTTCCGTGATGGAAGCTCTCTGCTTCGTTCCACGCACGATATCGCTCAAGTCCGAGTTGCGTCGCAAAAGTCGCACGATGGCCGGCGGTCTCCTGACCTTATGGTACGCCCGACACCTCCTCAACCCGTTCAAGCACGGCGTATTCGCATGGATGCTATTCAGCCACAAGCTGTGCCGCTGGCTCGTGTATTGCAGTCTGCCACTGGCGGCCACGGCGCTGATGATTGCGAGCACGAATAACGGGACATGGCGGCCGTATTTTCTCCTGGCT
>DASZZO010000187.1:0-19899 GCA_035544915.1 Gemmatimonadaceae bacterium
GGGCACCCGCCCCAACAGATCGCACTACGTTTTGGGGGTCACCTTCCCGGCGAAGCCGTGAGCGGCTAACTGTCCCAGAAGAAAAATCTGAGCCTCGCGCGACGAGAGCACGCACTGGATTAATACGCATGCCAGGCCTCGACAAGCCGATAAACAAAAGTTTCACACGCCGGCGCTGGTGGAGGAAACGACGCTCGCCGAATTGACAGGCGTCCCGGGGCTTCGGGAGCCGTGGAACTCGACTTGGGTTGAGACTCGTTGGTTTTGGAGAGGCCAATGAGTTGTACTTCGCGGAAAGTGTCGTGCGCTTGGAGCCCGGCGTCACGAGCAACCGGGAGGGCGGGGAGTTTCCTTTTGCAGCATTTCCGGCGCTGCCCGAGCTCCTGAAGGCGCAGCGCGAGCGCACGGCCACGCTCGAGCGGAAAGACAGTGTTTCGGGCCGACTGGTGCACGACCTACGGCGGACCGGGGTGCGCAATCTGGAACGGGCGGGCGTCTCGCGCTCCGTGGCGATGAAGCTCACCGGCCATAAGACAGAAGCGGTGTATCGTCGCTACGCCATCACGTCGGCGGCCGACCTTCGGGAATGCGTGGGCAAGCTGTCCGCACTGCATGACGCGCCGGTCGGCTCGCCGAGCGTCGTTCCGATCACATCGGCCTTGCACAGTTCTTCCACAATCGGCCGGCTGAGCAGCACGCGCGGCGTTCCACGCGCCACGTAAGTCGCGGTAGCAGGCAAGATTCGGAAGTGGGCCCTGAAGGATTCGAACCTTCGCACTTCGGATTATGAGTCCGCTGCTCTACCGCTGAGCTAAGGGCCCGCGAGTTTTCAAACCTTACATCGTGTAACGAGTTGCACAACACGCGCGATTTTGCGCGAGCCGTTGAACCCGCCGATTGTGCAGATCTGTGCTAACTGTTGGCTAACCGTGGGAGGTTCCGCAGCAGCGTAGATCTCGAGGTCGTGTCGGCTTGCCTGCCGCGCACCGGTGTGCGCCGGGTGCTTCGTTACCTGAGGAAGACTTGAGTACCGGGAGAGACAAGTGCGCGGACCACTGACTGCGCCGTGCGCAGCGACACCCGGAGCGCCCAAAAAAGGAGACCGCAGCTTCGGATGGCTAAGCTGGCTCCGCCACCAATGCGCGAAGACAATGCGAGCGAGAATCGTCACGGAGGACTATGGTCTTCCAAACGACGTGCGCAACCATCTACGCGCGTTCTTGATCCGCGCTGGAGCCCTGGCCATCTGTGGCACGCGATAGAGATTTCGCAGCATTGCTCCCGGATCGGCCGGGTCGGTCCGTCGTCCAGGGCGACACCCCACGACGCACCGCCGATAGCTGTGTGGAGCGGACGGCAGGTTTTACGGTGAGCACAACGTCGCTCACGCTGCTGACACAATCGGCGGAGCGGTCGCCGCCAAAAGTCAGCGTGGCCCTGCCCATCCGGGCCGCCTGTGTGGTCTTAAGCGTGAACACAAACGAGCTGTCAACTGCGCTGAGCCGCACCGACTGCGGGACTATTGTCAGACCGTCGGAGAGTGGGAGCTGCGGCCCCACGTTGTTGGCAACGGCGCATCGTCCGTAAAAGGCGACGGTCAGCCTCAACTGCGCTGTGGTCCCTTTCGCGATTTCCATCGAGTCCGGCCACGCATAGAGAAAGTATCCCGATCGGCAACCGGCGCACCGGGACTGAAAGGACCTAATCCGCAACTCCCGGTCAGAACTGCTACCACAGCCAGATCGTGAGAGCCAGCCCGCGGACTCCAACGGTCTGAGCAACTGCTGCCATCACTGTTCCCGTCTGGCGCCGCGGCCGCCGTTCATCGAGACAGGACGGCGGCATCATGGCAGCCGCTGACCAGCCGATTCGCGATGAGTGGTCGGCCGAGCTCGCGCAGACCGCGATGCCCTTCTTCGAGCTGATCCAGCACACTTGCCCATACCAGCCTGGGCACGCCACCTGCCCTGACCTCGAAGCGTCCTTGTGAACAGTACGCTTGGACCTCTGCGTCGAGTCTTCCGCGCACGGTGAGACGTGAGAAATACTCCCCGATGGCGCCACGACGCCGGCAACTGGCTGCATGTCCCATCTCATGCGCCTTGACCAGGCGCTGCGCGTCGGGCGGAAGAGCCAAGTCGATACGAGTAACGGGCCCGACGAACGGGAGACAGAAAGTCGCGCCGTCCAACCCGCGCGGCAACGGCGAAGCGAGCAGGAAGGTGGTAAGCGCGACCAGGCAACCCATAAGAGCGATCCCGACGCGCCGACCTCCACCGCCGGTCACGAGTGCCGCGCCACTCACACTCCCGGACTCACCAGCCGAGACACAGCTTCGGCAAACTCATAGTCGGATACGCGGGTGCATGTCTCGCACCGCATTTCAAAAACGCCCTTCAACTGCCCGGGCGTGAGGGGCCTTCCAGCGTTCAGATCGGGGAACAGGCGGATTAACGCTTTACACCAAGTCGTGTGACATTTGACAACCCACCACTGTTCCGGCGCGCTCATCAAACAATCCACAGGTTTTCAAGCTCGCGGCGTTGGGAAGGCATCCGGCGCATCGAGCGGCACCGAATGCAATGCCTGCGGCTCCTTCAAACCCAGGGCGAAACCCTTCTGGCCGACGATCGATCTGTCGCGGGCCGTCGGCACCCAACCGAGGGTGCGGCGCCTGAGAGGACCGGACTGATCCTCCCAGGCGCCGACTCGGGATCAGTCGGCTCCGTACCTGTGGTACGGGTTGCCGTCTGCTGGGCTGGGCTCAGCGCCGCCCAACGTCAGTTCCCTCAACGTCCCGAACTTCTCGAGCTTCGGGGCTTGATACATAAAACACCTCTGCATGTGGAAAGACGGATACGACCCACGAGATGTAGTTTGACGTACCCGCGACCGTAACGCAAGTGTTGCGGGGACGCGGCACAGGAACGGCCCCCGTTCGCGGTTCGGGAAGCGGACGAAGTGAGGGAGTGGGCGCGTTGACTCGACTTTCACGGCGCCATACGTTGGGCGTGGTGATGGAATCCCCGGGCCCATGATAATCCCGTCGTGGGGGCTCACCGGCGCCCGTTTGGTGGCGCGAGCGACGGTGGGGACTTCAACGGTTTTGGACCAGCCCAGCCGGTCGACCCAGCGCGAGAGGCACGGCTCGATGGCCTCGACCATCAGGACGGGCGTAGGCTTCTGCGTGACTTTCGGTATGACTCGCTGGGCCTCCGTTTGGACTTGAACGACTAGCTGGATGTCGGGACGGCGGTGCACGTGCGAGGGCGGGGCTACGCCGTCACGGCATCGAACTGAAGTCGTCGCGCGTACTCGCGACGCAGCAGCAACAGGCTCAGCGTCAACTGCACATAGACGGCCCCCATGGACAGGAACCAGATCCAGCGCAGCTGGAATCCCGGCGCGCTCGCCAGGATCATCGCCGGAATCACGATGATGACGATGCGGGCGGCCGACGCGAGGAGTGAGGGGATGGTGTTCCCCATTGCCTGGAACATGCTCGAGGCAACGAAGATGATGCCCGATGCGACGTAGTTCCACGAAACGATGCGGAGGTACTCCTCCCCGACCGAGATGACGCCGGGGTCGGAGGAAAAAATGCCGATGAGCGCCGCGGGCGCGATGTGGCATGCGAGCGCGAACACTATCATTACGGCGCTCGCCATCAGGGCGGCGTCCTTGAAGGTGTCTTTCACGCGCTGCGCCTGCCGAGCGCCGAAGTTCTGGCCGGCGACGGGCGCAACGGAGAAGCCAAGCGCGACCACCGGCATGAAGCCGGCCTGGATAATGCGCTGTCCGATACCGAACCCAGCCTGCGCCCCCGCGCCGAATGGCCTGGTGATCGTGTAGACGATGAAGAGGTACACGCCCATGAGGGCGAACTCGAAGCCCGCGGGGAGCCCTATGGCGAGCATCTTGCGCCACAGTTCGAATCGCGGGCCCCAATCGGCGACGACGAATTTGAGGAACGAGTCCTTCTTGAAGAAATACATCGCCAGCCAGACGACGCCAATGAGGATGGCGACCAGCGACGCGATGGCCGCGCCGGCGACACCGAACGGGTGCCCTGTCCCCCAGCCGAAGATCAGGATCGGCGCGAGAACCATGTTGATGATCACGGTCGCCGTCGACACGATCATGCCCGGCTTGAAGTTGCCCATGGCACGCAGCGCCGAGCCCATCGCGACGAGCGCAAACTGGAGCGCCATGGCCGGGATGAACCACAGCAGGTATTCGCCGGCGAGCGCAGCGGTCTTCGCGTCCGCGCTCTGCAGATTGCAGTATGGCATGCGCACGGCCAGGCCGACGACCAGAAACACGGCGCCGGTGACCATCGCAAGGACCTGAGACTGGTTGAACAGGAGCAGGGCCTGCTCATGATCCTTCCGCCCGACGGCGTGCGAGACGACGGTCGTGGTCCCCACGCCAAGCATCTGCGTCAATGCGAGCACGATGAACGTCAGGTTGCCGGCGATGCCTACGGCGGCGACCGCTGACGTCCCAAGCCGCCCGACCCAATAGAGGTCGATCAGGAAGTACAGCGTCTGGAAAACCATGGTCACGAGCATGAAGCCCGTGGTCTTCAGCAGGTGACGGGTGACGGGGCCGGTGGTGAGGTCGGTCATTGCGGGGAGGCGGGTCAGGATAGAGGGTGCGGCAGGCCGGGTGATTCGCGCTATCGCACGGAGAATGAAAACCACGATGCGCCCGGAGTGTAGTACGGGCGGAAACAGAGTCGCGTGAACATTACGGTCTCAGGTATGGGCTTGGCAGCGGCTTGGAAAGCGCCCCCGAAGGAAATAGCCGGTCTGGTTCCAGAGCAACAGATTCGGAACGAAAAATGGTTTGCACGACGGTGGCGGCGCTCTGCGAATCTGCGTGACGTGGCTCACTCTCATTTGAGTCCGGCGTCGCCCCGTGCCCGACGCGCCCGGTAACTCGTCTCCAGGGGCAGCACACGCCCAAGAGCGTCCCGTGCCATTCGCGAGCCGTGTCGTCCGTTGCAGAGTCAAACTCGCTGCCATCGCCTTTGCGAGCTACGTCGCCGTGGCGGGTTCAGTCCGCGCACAATCGACAAGGGTGGAACCGACCGGTCCGTTATCGGCCGGCCTGCTCAAGGCGCCGCCAAGCCGGGATTCGCTCGCGGCGATCTCACGGCGTGGATTCCTGCTTGCGCAATACGACTTCGTTGCATGGGCTGCCTCGGATAGTGTGACAGGTCGCCACCCGTCCTCCGGGCTCGTCCGGGGTTACGTTGCCCGGCGTCGCGGCGACCGCTGGGAGGTCGCGTTTGGACGATTGAGCACAGAGCGAGACACATTCTACATCGCCTTCGAAGCGCGGCAGCGGCCGTCTGACGACAGCAACTTCGACGTTGCCGCCATTACACCTCCCCGCGCCGACACCGGATACTACGTGCGCGCCGCCCGCGCGATCGCCATGGCAACGGCGGACTTCGGCAAGCAACCCTGCCCGTACAATCCGGCCGTCCTCGAGCGTGACGACGGCACACTTCTGGTCTATCTGATGCCCGCTCAGTTGCAGTTGGGCGTGTACCCTCTTGGGGCTGACGTGCGCTACCTGTTTCAATCAGACGGGCGAACAATCCTCGCGAAGCGGCGCCTGCACAACATGCTGCTCCAGTACGGAGAGACGCCCGGCTCTGGCAAGCTGGAGGCGAGCACGCATTCGGCTGTGCTGGACGACATTCCAGAGGATACGGATGTCTTCCATGTTCTGGTGCGCCAGCCGCAAGTGCCGGAATACATTGTCACGGACGCGTTCCTCTACCGTTTGGACCTGACCGGCGAAATTCACTTTCTTGGGCGGCGGAGCGAAATACTTGGCGAGAAGGGCAAGGGTGCCCCCGTCCCTTAGCGTGTCCTACCGCACTTGGCGGTGCTGGCCGCGGCGAACCGTGACCGTGGACCAGGCAGTTGCATCCCAAGCGCGACGAAAGCGTACAATGATGCAGCGATCGGCCATTGCGCTGCAGTGAGTACCAACAATGGTCGGCGCAGAGTCCACGGCGCCCTACTGAGAGTCCACGATGATTCGCACGGGCGCCATGGTGCCTGCATCGCATTTTCCGATTGGAAAATCTTCCTCCGTGGAAGCCAGGACTTTCACATTCCGAGGGGCCCCTGAGGCCAGGCGCGGCTTGCGCGAGACCGTCTTCTCCCCTCCCGCTCACGTGGAAGGATCGTGAAGGGAGCCTGACAGTGCGCGAGGCAACTGCCTTTCCAGCCGCGGCGCTCCACGGGGAGAGAGCGACATGTTCATAGTCCAAAGAAGCTATGGTGCGGCGGAGCGCGGAACCCACCTTTCAACTCGACTATTATACGAGCACACCAGACCAGCACACCGAACCGCGATCCTCACGCCTCCAGGAACTAATAGCCATGAGACGCGCGTATCTTGCCCGCCGGTTGGGCCGTTTATTCCTCGCCTGCCTGGCGTTGCCCGCCGGCGCACTCTCGGCGCAAGCCCGCACGCCGCCCGACACGAGCAAGAAGAATCAGACGTTGTTCACACGAAACGACGCGTGGCTTGCGCTCGGGTTCGCCGGTGCGACCGTGGCGCTCTTGCCGGTGGACCGATCGATGGCGCGCCGATTGCAAAACCAGAACGCCATCCTGAGCCGTTCCATCGATCGTTGGGCAACGGGCTTTGATTATCTGGCGTTGCCCGGCGTTTTTGTACTCGGATTCGGGGCATATGCGATTGGCCGACTGGCGCCCCATCCGGACATGGCGGATTTCGGCTTCCACACCGCAGAGGCCGCTGTCATCGGCAGCATTCTCACCGAGGTCCTCAAAGTGTCGACCGGGCGGTCGCGTCCGTTCGTCACGGCGGACACGAACCCAGGCGATTTCAAGTTTGGCGCCGGACTCACAAATGGGAACCGGCAATCGTTTCCATCGGGGCATGCAACGATTGCGTTCGCGGCTGCCGCTGCCGCCACGACCGAGGTCTCGCGTCTCTGGCCACGGTACACGTATGTCGCTGGCACGCTCTTGTACGGCGGCGCGAGCGTCGTCGGCCTTGCGCGCATGTACCAGAACCAGCACTGGGCGAGCGATGTGGTGCTCGGCGCCGGCATCGGGACGTTTGCGGGGCTGAAGACCGTGCGCTACACACACCTTCATCCGGACAGTTATCTGGACCGTGTGCTGCTCCATGCCAACGTCGCGCCGGACGGGCGGGGCGGAGCCCTGTTCGTCTGGTCCACGTCGTGGTAGTGGAGGCGTTCAGCTCCCGCTCAAAGAGGTGGAGTACGCCAAACGGGTCATGGTTGCAGGCTGGCCAGCCCGTCACCTTGCAGGGGCGCTCATCATGGGTGCGACTGAACCTGCACCACACCGAGGGACCGCCATGAAGCACTTGCAGGCTGCGCTCGCCGTCCTGATTCTCACTGCCGCAAGCGCCACGGTAGAGGCGCAGGCGGGGATCGGAATCAAGGCCGGATTATCGTATGGCAACGTGTCCAACAGCGGCGCGCTGCCGGGCAATGTGAGCCAGCGCTCGGGATTCGCCGTCGGGGCAGGGGCCACGATCGGAAGTCCGATCGGATTGGCGATCGAAGCGCTCTACGCGCAACGCGGGGTGGTCAGCGCCGTGGCTGGAGCTTCGCGCAAGCTGAACTACTTCGATGTTCCAGTCTACCTCCGCGTGTCACTCCCCGTTCCCACTGTCTCCCCTTTCGTCTATGCTGGCCCGCAGGCATCGTTCGAACTGGGGTGCGAGTCGCCCGGCGGAAGTTGCCCATCGGGTCGGCCGAAGACCACGTATGCTGGAGTCATCGGTGGCGGCCTGCGCTTCAGCTCCCTGCACGGGATCTCGCTGGATGCCCGATACATCTACGGGCTCACCGATCTCAAGTTGAGCACCATCTCGACCACCAAGAGTTACCAGACCCGCTCCTTCATGCTCCTTGCCGGCATCGGGATCTAGCGGCAAATCGCAGTGAGCATGCCCCCGCCGAGTCTCCGCGTGCGACGAGCTCCGACCCGCCGCGCGGCGGTGCTGGCACTTGTGTTCGGGTTGAGTGCCTGCGCGTACGTGGGCAGGCAGGCGACGATCTTCTACCTGGAGGTCCATTCGGAATTCTCCGCCAAGGAGATCGAGATGGAACTCGACAAGTCCTTCATCGAGATGTTCAAGGACCGGGTAACGATCGACGCGACGTTCACGGTGGACAAGGCGATGAGGGTCCCCAACGGCGCCGAGCTGGATGGCGATCTCCACTTCGCGGGGACGACTCCGCAGATAGCACTTCTCACCGTGGCGGAGATGGCGAATGCCGCTTCGTTCCCCCGAGCAGTGGAACTCGTCAAGCGAGCCGACAGCACGGGGAAACCACTGAGCATTTCCGGGGTGTGGAGGCTCTGGCCTGAGCATTCGGGGAGCACGAAGGTGGAGCAGGGGAAGCTCGTGGCCCCCCCGGACACCTATCGGCCGAACCATGTTTTCGAAGTGCACCCGGTCACGCGCGTGAACCAGATCAGCCTGCTCGATTCATTCACGCCAGTCGCTGGTTTCAGTCCCGGGGACGCACGCGAGACGTTTCCGATCTACGAGAAAACCGTTTGCAAGCTCCTGGTCAAGGAGAAAACGATCTCAGTGGTCACGAGGAAAGGGCTGTACAATGATGTGGAGTTCGTGATGGAGATCGCCGATGACCAACCGATGGTCGTGGCGGACGGAAGGTTTGTAATGGCCTCTGCGCTGGACATGAAGGGCGCTGTGCTCGCGGAGCACGTTCGCACGGTCTTCGCGAAGGGAACAGCACCCGAGCGAGCGGTGAGGCGGCTGAGGAAGGGAGCGCGGCTGCATGTATTCGGGATGCCGCGCGTGAGCTTCGCCGAGGTGTTGCGTCGCGTGCGCGACTCCGCCAGGGATCCGGGTCAGCTCACGCGGTCGCTGCCGTACGAGATCGTGATCATCGGCGTGTTCAAGGACGACAAATAGTCCTTGGGGTCATCGCGGTGCGTTGACCAGCGGTACCAGCCGCTCCTCCAGCACGTCCCTGAGGCTGTCGGCAAAACGCCCGGTCATGTAACTCTCGCAGGCCTTCGGCACCATGATAGCGAGCGGGACACCGCGTTGCTCTCGCCGCGCGGCCCACGACCGTCTACTTTCTCCCGATGACGAGCCCACTCATCGCCCGCGACCGGCTGCAGGCGTTGCTCGACCAGGCATCCGGCCGACGCATTGCCGTGGTGGGCGACGCAATGCTCGATGTCTATCTGCACGGCGATGTCGACCGTATCTCGCCCGAGGCACCCGTACCAGTCGTGCGCGTGCGTGACCGCCGGCTCGCGCTGGGAGGAGCGGCGAACGTCGCGCAGAACGTCGCCGCGATCGGCGCGGCGGCGGCCCTCGTCGCCACCGTGGGGAACGACGCGGCCGCCCAGGGTATCCAGGATATGATCGCGGCAATCGGCGGCGATACACGCGGGCTCGTGAAGGTGGATCGCCGAACGACCACCAAGACCCGCGTCGTCGCCAGATCGCAGCAGGTCGTCCGCGTGGATGAAGAGGTGGACGACGATTTTTCCGCCGCGGACATCGAGCGCCTCAACGTTGCCATTGCCCGCGAGGTCAACGAGAGCGACGCGCTGATTCTCGAGGACTACAACAAGGGCGTGCTTGTCGCGACCGTCATCGAGCACGCGATGACCGCGGCTCAGCGGAAAGGGATTCCGGTCGTCGTGGACCCCAAATACCGGAACTTCTTCGCGTACCGGGGCGCGACCATCTTCAAGCCGAACCGTCGGGAGCTGGAGGCGGCGCTTGGTGCGTCGGTCAATGTCGATCACCCCGAGACCCTGCCCGGACTCGTGGAGCGACTTGGGGTGGCCGCCATTCTGCTCACTCTGAGCGAGCGCGGCATGGCGCTCATCGAGCGGGGGGCGAGCGCACAACGGGGGGTGTATCGCATCCCCACGACGGCGCGGGAAGTCTACGACGTCGTTGGTGCCGGCGATACCGTTACGGCGTACCTCGCCACGATGCTTGCGAGCGGCGCGACGGCGCTCGAGGCCAGCGTGATCGCCAACTACGCAGCCGGTGTCGAGGTCGGAAAGCTTGGCGCGGCAACAGTGAGTTCTGCGGAAGTACTTGTGGCCCATGCGACGCATTCGCGCGACTGAGTGGGCCGGATCAGCCGGGAGCGCCTGAGCGAGTCACGCCCTGTATAGATTGATTGATGGACGAGTACTCCCTCGACGTCGTCGTCACGCGTGGCCCAACGATTGAAAGCCGCCACCGGGTGCACGCTGCCGTTGTCGGCTGGGATGACTCGCTCGTCGGCGCCGCGCGTGATCACGGCATGGTCACCATGTGGCGCTCCTGCGCGAAGTTCTTTCAGGTGCTCCCGTTCCTCAGTTCTGGTGGGTTCGATGAGCTCGGATGGGGCGAGGAGGAGCTTGCGCTCGCGTGTGCATCGCACGGCGGCGAGCCGGAACACCTCGCCGTGGCGCAGCGCATGCTCGACTCCATGGAACTCGAGGAAGGCGACCTCGCGTGCGGCGCACACGAGCCCCTCTCAGCGCGTGGGGCGAAGCTGGCCCGCGAGAGCGGTCGCCCGTTGTCACGCCTGCACAACAATTGCTCTGGCAAGCACGCGGCGATGCTCGGACGCGCGCGCACGGCGGGCTGGCCCACGAAGGGATATGAGCGCGCCGACCACTCGGTGCAGCGAGGTTGCCTCGGCGAGGTGGCCCGGTGGAGCGATGTGCAGATTGACGACATGCCCATCGGCGTCGACGGGTGCGGCGTAACGGTGATGGCACTCCCGCTCGACCGAATGGCGCGCGCGTACGCCCGGTGGGGGCGCGCCGTGCAGGCCGAAGAGGAACATCCCGCGCGCGTTGCGACCGCTGTACGCCACCATCCTCACCTGCTGGGTGGAACAGACCGGTTCGACACCATATTGCTCGAGGAGTCCAGCGGGGCGGTCATCGCCAAGGTCGGCGCCGAGGGAGTTCACTCGCTCACCGTGCCGCAAGCGGGACTCGGGATCGCGTTGAAGGTGGAAGACGGTGGGTTGCGCGCCCAGCATGTGGCCGTGCTGCGCCTGCTTCAGCTCCTCGACGTCCTGCCTGAAACGCTTTCGCCCCGGCTGGCGGAGTGGGCGACCCGGCCGATTCGAAACACGCGTGGCGAGACTGTGGGCGAGATCCGGTCGGAAGTGTAGCGGGAGCCCGGTTCGGGTATGCCCTACTTGAACTGCACCTGGACGATGTAGGCCATTGGCTTCCCGAAGGTGGTGTCAAACCGCCATTCCTTGGCCGCCTGGTTGAGGCACGCATCCACAACGTTGCCCGCCGCGGATGTCCACTTGCTCTCCTGCACACGGATGACGTCGGAGCCCACGACGTTGATATTGACCCAGAAACTGACCGTCCCGGCGAGGTAGGGATCTGTCTTGCGTCCGATGCCGAAGCAATCGGTTTTCTTGTCCGCAGCGAGCATCGCTACCGTGTCGCGGAGTCGAGTGGACCCGACGTCGTATCCCTTGCCGAGTTTTGCCACGAGTGCCTTCGCGTTGCCGGTGGAGTTCAGCACGGAATCGGCGAACTGCTTCTGCCGCTTTCGGTAGTCCTCCGGCGATATCGGGGTGTCCTCGGCCTTCGCCGTCGGCTTGGTGCCAGGATCGTCGTCTTTTTTCTTTTCGGCGCCGCAGGCGGAGAGCGCGAACACCAGGCACAGCATCGTACATTTCAGCGTCATCATTATCCTCGAGACGAAAAACGCAATCCAACCTGACAGGGTCGCGGCGCGCCGCGAAGCCCTGAACTTACATCGTGGCCGAGCGCTGAACAGGCGTCCCCATGCAATAACCCGAGACGAGGCGGAATGTTTCGATGACGGCTCCCGAGCGGCCTGGCGATAGTCTTCCGCCGTTGGACAACGCCACCGTCGCACTCGTGCGACTCTCCGCATGCATTGCCGCAGGGTCGGAAGAGTCCGTGCGCGGCACCCTCAGCGAGTGTGTCGCGGCGAGCGTGAGCGAGGGCTGGCTCGAGGAGCTGATGCTCCAGTCGTACTTGTTCGCGGGGTTTCCGCGGGCACTCAACGCAGCGCGTGAATGGCGACGGATGGGAGGGCGAACGAACCGCGGCGCGGCGCGGCCAGGCGATGACTCTTCATATGCCGATGTGTTCGATTGGAGAGTGCGAGGGCAGGATACGTGCGCAACCGTGTACGGCGCGAACTACGACAAGCTCCGCGCGAACATCCGGGCGCTGCATCCGTTGATGGATGAATGGATGATCGTGGAGGGGTACGGCAAGGTGCTCGCGAGGCCCGGACTCGATCTCATTCGGCGCGAGTTGTGCATCGTCGCGGCGTGCGCGGCCTCTGGCCAGGACCGGCAGTTGCACTCACACCTGCTGGGAGCGCGCAACGCTGGCGCGGCCCGTGCGCAAGTGACAGCCGCACTCCAGGCCCTGGAGGGCGTCGCAGGCAAGCTGGAGCTGTATCGCGCTCAGAGTCTTTGGGAAAGGGTCAGGTCGGTGGGTTGATCCGGACGTGATCGAATCAACTCCGCTGTTCTGCAATACGATCCCGCTACCTTATTTCATATGTTCATCGATCGCGTCAAGGTAAGGGTCGCCGCCGGCACGGGCGGTTCCGGCTGCAGCTCGTTTCGCCGGGAATGGCGTGAGCCAATGGGTGGGCCCGACGGCGGCGAAGGGGGACGCGGCGGCGACGTAATCGTGCGCGGCGACAGCAACCTCGCCACACTGCTTGACTATACCTATCGCGATTCGTGGGAGGCAGAGCGCGGCGAGCACGGCATGGGGTCGAACAAGAGTGGTCGCGGCGGACGGGATGTCGTTCTGCCCGTTCCTCCCGGAACGGTCATCAAGGACGCTGATAGCGGCGAGGTGCTGGGAGAGATTCTCGAGTCCGCCGAAGAGATCGTGGCAGCCAAGGGTGGGCGGGGCGGCAAGGGGAACGCCTTCTTTGCGACAGCCACACACCAGGCACCCCGCGAGTGGCAACCGGGCGAAGAGGGTGAGGTGCGCACCCTCGAACTCGAACTGAAGCTCATTGCTGACGTGGGCTTGGTGGGGCAACCCAATGCCGGCAAATCCACGCTGCTCTCCGTGATCTCGGCAGCACGCCCGAAAATCGCCGACTACCCATTCACGACGCTTTCGCCCAACCTCGGCGTCGTGCAGCTCTCGGACCACCGCACGTTTGTGGTCGCCGACATTCCGGGCATCATCGAGGGCGCGCACGAGGGAAAGGGGCTTGGCCTGCAGTTCCTGCGTCACATCGAACGCACGCGGCTGCTGGCGTTCCTGATTCCGATTGATGCCCTCGATTGGCAGCACGAATACGATCAGCTCCGGTCGGAGATCTCGCAATATTCCTCCGAGCTGGCGGCCAAGCCGCATTGTGTGGTCTTCACCAAGCTCGACTTGCTTGGGGAACACTACGTTCCCGAGATGGATGCCCCACTGGCGTTCGGGATCTACTCCATTTCCGCGCCGGCTCGGCAGGGTCTCGACGAACTCAAGGACATCTGGTGGAGCAGACTGCTTGAGCTCAAGAAGGGCCTGGCGGCGGAACGTGCACCCGCGTGGTGAGACGCCCCGCGCGATAACGATCATCGCGCGGGGTGACGGGGGCTACCCCGCCGCGCTGCTGGAGCTTCGTCACCCGCCCGAAAAACTGTACGCCGTGGGCGACCGCAGTTCGCTGGCCGGCGCGCCGGACCGGATGGTGGCAATTGTGGGGACCAGGGACGCATCCCCCTATGGCGTTCGGGTCGCGAGCGAGCTGGCCAAGGTGTTCGCACGGGCCGGAATCGGCGTGGTTAGCGGCCTCGCCCGCGGGGTCGACGCGGCGGCACACAGGGCTGCCCTCGGCGCAGACGGCACGACGGTTGCGGTGCTCGGAACTGGAGTAGATGTGCCGTACCCGGCCGCGCACAGGGCGCTCCATTCGGAACTGGCCGAGAAGGGACTCGTGCTCTCTGAGTTCGAACCGGGCGCGTCGGCCGCGCCTGGCAGCTTTCCGCGGCGGAATCGAATCATTGCGGCACTGGCCCGAGCGACGATCGTTGTCGAGGCGCCTTACAAGTCGGGAGCCATCAACACGGCCACCCAGGCCCTCGAGCTCGGGCGAGTGGTGGCAGCCGTTCCTGGGCAGATAGACTCGGGCCGGAGCGCGGGCGCGAATCAGCTCCTGCGAGACGGCGCCCAAGTCATCGCTACGCTCGACGACGCCTTGGGCCTGTTCGGCGAGTCCCGAGGGAAGAGCGTGACGACTCCAGTGCTCGGCGAGCTCGAGGCCATTGTTTGGAACGCACTCGAACAAGGGGCGGCCGCGCCCGAACTGCTTGGCGCCCGGGCGGGAATCCCGGTCCGCCGGGTCCTGGAAGGAGTTGCCAGGCTGGAAATCAGCGGGCTCGTCCAGCAAACTCCAACCGGGGAAGTCGAGCGGGTGATGATCCTTTGACCGTCCTTCACGTGGTTTCTCGATTAATCCCGTAACACGATACCACTAGCTTGTTTGAGAAATCACTTTAGATCATTCTCATCCATCATCCACGACTTGCCCCAAGCCAGCCATCTGTACGTTCATGTGCCCTTCTGCTCCCGGCGATGCAGTTATTGCGACTTCGCCATAGCGGTCCGCCGAGTCGTACCCGTACAGGAGTACGTGAAAGCGATTGGCGGCGAGCTCGCCGCGAGACTCGCATCGGCCCGGTTGGGGCCGCTCAGAACGGTTTATCTCGGCGGCGGGACGCCGTCCAAACTCGGCCCTCGCGGCGTGGGCGGGTTGCTCGGGGCGCTCACATTACATGGGCGGACCACCTGGGAGCCCGATGGCGAAATCACCATCGAAGCTAATCCCGAGGACGTTAGCGCAGAGGCGGCTTCGGCTTGGGCGGATGCCGGTGTGAATCGCCTCTCGCTGGGCGGCCAATCCTTCGACAACCGCGCCCTTGCGTGGATGCATAGAACGCACGATGCCGCAGCGACGCGCCTGGCGGTCAGGACAGCGAGACGCGCCGGGATCCACGACATATCTCTCGACCTGATCTTCGCGCTGCCGGACCGTCTCAAGCGCGACTGGAGGCGCGACCTTCAGGAGGCGCTTGACCTGGAGTTGGACCACCTCTCCCTTTACGGACTGACTGTGGAAACGCGAACGCCGCTGGGGCGGTGGACGGCCCGCGGAGAGGTACGTGAGGCGCCCGAGGAGCGTTACGCCCAGGAGTATCTCCTCGCCCACGATATGCTGGGGGCAGCCGGCTTCGAGCACTACGAGGTGTCGAACTTCGCGCGGCCAGGCAAACGAAGCCGGCACAACTCCTGCTACTGGCTTCGGGCACCGTATGTTGGCATCGGTCCATCAGCCCATTCATATGACGGCCGAGTGAGGCGATGGAACGCGCGCGAGTATGCGGCGTGGAAGACTCGAGCGCTCGCGGGGGACGATCCGGTTGAAGGTTCTGAGACCCTTACCCCCCAAAACACTCTTGCGGAGGAAGTGTACCTCGGCCTTCGGACGATTGAGGGTTTGTCGTTGCAGTCGCGGGACATTGAGACTGTGGATCGCTGGGTCCGGGCCGGCTGGGCGTCAGCCGCGGGCCACCACGTGGTGCTTTCTGCCGAAGGCTGGCTCCGGCTCGACAGCCTCGCGTCTGCCTTGACTGCGGCTCGCACTCGCTAATTTTCTGCAACCCATGCCTACCGCCGAGCTGAGCGATCGGGAGCGCCGCATTCTCGAGGCGGTGATCCGGTCATATGTCGAGACGGCCGAGCCGGCCGGGAGCAGGACCATTTCGCGCCGGTCGGGGCTGGGAGTGAGCCCGGCGACAATCCGCAATACAATGAGCGACCTGGAAGCGAAGGGTTTTCTTTTCCATCCCCATACGTCTGCCGGTCGCATTCCAACTGAGAAGGCCTATCGCCTGTACGTCGACACGCTGCTACGCGTACGGCTGCCGGAGACCGGGCAGCGTCGGCGCCTCGAGCGGGAGATCAGCGCCGGCGGGTCGGCAATAGAGTCCATTCTGCGCCGGGCTGCCCAAAGCCTGGGGGTACTGACGCAGGAGCTGGGCGTTGCAGTCGGGCCGCGGCTCGATCAGACGATTCTCGACAAACTTGAAATCCTGCGACTGACCGCGGAGAAGCTGATTCTCGTGCTGTCCCTCCGCGGCGGTCAGGTGCGGACGATCTTCGTTGAAGTTGCAGGGGAGAGTGCCGACCACACCCTGGCCGAAGTGCAACTCGTGCTCAACGAGCGGCTCGCCGGCCTGTCGCTCGCGGAAATCCGGCAGTCGCTGGGCGCTCGCCTCCGCGACGCCTCGCCGGGCATGGCAAGTGGAACAACGGAGTTGCTCAATATTTTCCTTCAGGAAGGCGATCAGCTTTTTGACGTATCCGATCCGGACGCAGGCGAGGCCGTCGTGCTGGGGCAAGCGTCGGTCCTGGCGGACAAGCCGGAGTTCTCCAGCGGAGAGCGGATGCGCGCACTCATCGAGCTGACCGAGACGCGCACCGAACTTGCAACACTGCTCCGGAGCCGCAGTTCGTCGGCAGATGTTTCGATCACGATTGGCAGCGAACACGGCAACGCCCTGCCTGGCGGGCTGACCGTGGTGACGGCGGAATACCGCGTCGGAGACCTTGCCGGGGTGATCGGAGTGATCGGGCCCACACGGATGCCGTATGAGAAGGTGATTGCCCTGGTCCGGCACACATCGTCACTCGTTACTGAGCTTCTGGCGAGACCAACCGACACCTGAGACGAATGGCTGATTTCTACGCGACACTTGGAGTGGAGCGCACCGCGCCGGACGACGAGATCAAATCGGCGTACCGGAGGCTCGCCATGCAGTTTCATCCGGATCGCAATGCCGGATCCAAGGCGAGCGAGGAGAAATTCAAGTCCATTACCGAGGCGTACGACGTGCTGCGCGATCCGCAGAAACGCGCCGCGTACGACCGGTACGGTGAGGCGGGGCTTCGCGGACGGGCCGGCGGGGGAGGCGGGTTCCACCACGTCGATCTCTCCGAGGCGCTCAACATCTTCATGCGCGACTTCGGGCTCGGCGACCTCTTTGGCGGCATGAGTCGTGCGCAGGCGGGTCCGCCGAGCGGAGCCGATATCAAGATCGATCTCCACCTCACGCTCAATGAAGTTGCGTCAGGCGTGACGAAGACCGTGAAGGCCAGGCTCCTCGACCCATGCGACCGTTGCCTGAGCACGGGCGCCGAGCCGGGCACGCGTGCTGAGCGCTGTCCCACCTGTGCCGGCCAGGGCGAGGTCCGGCGGTCCCAGCGTTCGTTCTTCGGGCAGTTCGTGAGCGTCGCGCCCTGTCCGAGTTGTGGGGGGGCCGGCACGGTGATCGCGTCGCCGTGCAAGACTTGTCGCGGTGAGGGGCGCCAGCGCGGCGAGCATTCGATTCCCATCAACGTTCCGGCTGGGGTGGCCACGGGGCAATACATGCATCTGCGCGGCGTGGGCAACGCCGGCGCGCGCGGTGGTCCGCGCGGCGACATCATCGTGATGTTCGACGTGGAGGATGATGATCGTTTCGAGCGGGACGGGGAGGACCTGTACACGGAGGTGCTCATCACGTACGCGCAGGCGGTCCGCGGCGCGGACGTGGAAGTCCCGGGTGTGGCCGGCCCCATCGCGCTGCACGTGCCGCCGGGCACGCAGAGCGGGCATGTGTTCCAGCTGCGCTCGCGCGGACTGCCGCGTGTGAATGCGAGCGGCACGGGCGACTTGCATGTCCGCGTGCAGGTGTGGACACCCACGGCTCCGAACGAAGAGGAAGCGGCTCTGATCCAGGCGCTCGCCGAGGTGAGTACCACGCCGCCAGCCAAACGATCGAAGGGATTCTGGGCGAAGATGAAGGAGGCGCTGGGCGCGTGACGCGCGGCAGCCCCCAATGCCCAGGTCCTGGATCAGGTGCGCGGTGCGGCCCTCGCACGCATTGCTGCACCAGGCGGTGAGCGCCGCGATTTTTTCGGCGGGCGCGCTGGGTGTGCACGAGGACGGGGACTGGCTGGTGACGCACTTGGAACACGCGGGCGACGTATCGGACCTCCAGAGGGCCGTTCGTGCCGCGGATGCCCGCGCCACAATCGAAACGGGCGCGGTCGATTCTCCGGACTGGAGCGTTGCATGGCGAGACGGAATGCCTGTGCACAGGCTCGGCCGCCTCACCATCGCCCCGCCGTGGTTGGCGAACGTCCAGGACAGCGCGACCACCGTGATCGTCGACCCCGGCATGGCCTTCGGTACGGGCGACCATCCGACCACGCGAGGTGCGATCCGCCTCATGCAGCGCGTGATTCGCCCAGGCGACACGGTTGCGGACCTTGGTTGTGGGAGCGGCGTTCTGGCGATTGCCGCTGTGAAACTGGGCGCGAGCCGCGTGGCCGCGATCGAGATGGATCACGACGCCATCTCCAACGCCGAGGAAAACGTCGCACTGAATGACGCCGGCGCACGTGTAACGGTGCTCGAGGGCGATGCCCACGTTCTTCTGCCGCTGGTCGCGCCGGTGCGCATGGTGCTCGCGAATATTGTATCGTCCGTGCTCGTCGAGCTGCTCCCCGTGATGGCTCACTCGCTGACGAGCGATGGAGTCGCCATCTTGAGCGGCATCCTCACGGAAGAGAGCGAGCGCATGAGGTGGATGCTGGGGCTCAAGGGCTGGCGTGTCCTGCACGAGGACCAGGAGGACCCGTGGTGGAGCGTATGCATCGCCGGCTGAAGTCAAAGGGCGTGCCGGATCGCGTGGCGGACCGCGTGCCGGACCGCGTGCCGGGCGATGCCAGCGTGACGCTGCCGACGTTCGTGACATTCGAGCCCTTCGCGATCGGACAGACCATCACGCTTGGTGAGGACGAAGCCCACCACATGCGAGTGCTGCGGCTCGAGGTCGGCACGCATGTGGGCCTCCGGGACGGGCACGGCACGCGCGGGACCGGTGTGCTCGTTCGACTCGCCAAACGGCACGCGGCGGTAACTGTTGAGCACGCGATCGCCTCCGAGCCGCCGCCGGCCGTGCACCTCATGCTCCCGGTCGCCGATCGCGACCGCATGATGTGGCTTGCCGAAAAGGCGACGGAGCTGGGCGTAACGAGCTGGCGGCCGGTCCTCTGGAAGAACTCGCGCAGCGTGAATCCACGCGGTGAAGGGCCCAGCTTCGCTCAACGTGTGGCCGCACGAATGGCGGCAGCGCTGGAGCAATCGCGTGGCGCATGGCTGCCCGCGGTCTTTCCCGATGCGACGCTCGAACGCGCAATAGCCGCCACGTCCGAGGGCCCGCGACTGGTGCTGGATGTCCGGGGCGAGCCGATCGCGACGCTTGTGAGCGTCGCACTGGAGGCGGCACGGCAGCACGGATCGGGACGGCTGCGCCCCATCACGATTGCGGTGGGGC
The DNA here is from genome assembly GCA_035544915.1 of Gemmatimonadaceae bacterium. Lineage (GTDB taxonomy): Bacteria > Gemmatimonadota > Gemmatimonadetes > Gemmatimonadales > Gemmatimonadaceae > Fen-1231. The sequence goes on from DASZZO010000187.1 coordinate 19,436, forward strand.
CGGAGGGTGGCCTCGAGAGCAGTGAGTTCGACGAACTCCAGCGTGCGGGATTCCGTCCGGTATCACTCGGGCATGCCATACTCCGATTCGAGACGGCTGCCCTCGCTGCATTGGCCGTCGTGCGCTCGGCACTGGCGACGCTTCCCCCTACCATCAAGGGCGTGAAGGAGGATGGGCGGAATGCCTGAACATTGCCTGTTCTGCCGCATTGTGAGCGGCGAAGTGCCGGCGACAATTGTGGCGACCAGCGAGCGCTGCATCGCGTTTCGTGATATCGGCCCGCAGGCGCCCACGCACGTGCTCGTGATTCCGCGCGCGCATATCCCGTCGCTGAACGACCTCACGGATCACTCGCTGGCGGCGGACATGATCGCGCTCGGCGCGCAGGTCGCGACGGCGGAGGGGATTGCCGGACCGGGGTATCGGCTCGTGATCAACACGAATGCACATGGGGGGCAGACCGT
>DASZZO010000188.1:0-5215 GCA_035544915.1 Gemmatimonadaceae bacterium
ATCGGTGGCGCCGATGCGCGGATGCTCGCCGCGATGCGTGTTGAGGTCGATGAGCTCGCTCGCCTTCGCGATACCGGCGAAGGCCGCCTCGACGGCGCAGTCCACGGGCGACACAAACGTGATGACCGTGCGGTTGTGCGAGGCGTCGGAGGAGACATCGAGCACCGCGACGCCGTCGACGGAGGCGATTGCATGACGGATGGCAGCAATCACCTCTGGCCGCCGGCCCTCGGAAAAATTGGGAACGCACTCCACGATTTTCATGCCCACAAGCTAGCCCGCCAGCGCATTGAGGAGCCACGGATGCATCACCGCGCTGCCGGCTACGACGCTCGTCCTGGCAACCGGACATTCGTCGCCCTGGAGTGTGGTCACTCGTCCTCCCGCCTCGCGAATGAGGAGCAGGCCGGCCGCAATGTCCCATGGCGAGAGGCGGATCTCCCAGAATCCCTCGAACCGCCCGCACGCAACGCTCGCCAAGTCGAGCGCCGCGGCTCCCGCCCGGCGCACGCCGCCCGCCGCAGCCATTACGCGTCCGAGCTGGGCCAGATAGGGCGCAATCTCCTCCCCGCGCGTGAAGGGAAACCCCGAGCCGAAGAGCGCACGATGGGGGTTCTCGATGGTCGAGACGCGCATGCGCTCCCCGTTGCAGAACGCGCCGCCGCCTGCCGTGGCGGTGAACACTTCGTTCAGCGGAACATCGAGTATTACGCCGGCGGCCAGCACGCCGTCGCGCAGCACACCCACCGACACGGCATACTCGGGATACCCGTGAAGAAAATTGGTCGTTCCGTCGAGCGGATCGATCACGAACACGATCCCCGTTCGTTGTCGCTCGGTCGCGATGACCGAGGCAGATTCTTCGGCGAGCGTTGCCGCACCAGGCACGCGGCGCCGAATCACATCGAGGATGCGTTGTTCCGCCGCAACGTCGACCTCACTGACGAAGTCGGTCAATCCTTTTTCACGCCAGACGATGCTGCGGACGTGCGGTTCGGCGTCGCGGATTGCGGAGGCGGCCGCGTGTGCCGCCTCGATCGCCACCTCGAGCAATCGCTCGTTCGAGAACTGCGCCTCCGTCTGCGTCGGCGGTTGTTCCGGCACTCGGCACTCCGTACTTTGTGGGAATGTCACGGATCTTCAGCGGTATTCAGCCCTCCGGCGAACTCCACATCGGAAACTATCTGGGAGCCGTGAAGAACTGGGTGGCACTCCAGCATCAGTATGAATCATTCATCTGCGTGGTGAACTATCACGCGATCACTGTGGCCTATTCACCCGACGAACTCGTCCGTCGCACGCAGGAAATGGCGGTTGGACTCTTCGCCGCGGGAATCGATCCCGACGTCGCCACCGTGTTCGTGCAGTCACAAGTTCCCGAACATACCGAGCTGGCGTGGATCTTCAACACCGTCGCGCCACTGGGTGAACTCGAGCGCCAGGTGGCCTTCAAGGAAAAGGCGGCGCGACAGGAGCAGGTCATGGCCGGGCTGCTCAACTATCCGGTGCTGCAGGCCGCCGACATCCTCATGTACCGGGCGGACCTTGTGCCGGTCGGGGAAGACCAGGTACAGCACCTGGAACTGTCGCGGGTCGTGGCGCGCAGCTGGAACTTGCGCTTTTCACCGGATGCACCGTACTTCCCCGAGCCGCAGGCCAAGCTGACTCCTGCGCGGCGGATCGTCGGGCTCGACGGGCGGGCCAAAATGTCGAAGTCGCTGGGCAACACCATCGGCCTGCTGGAGGAGCCCGGCGCGATCTGGGAAAAGTTGCGCCCTGCCATTACCGACCCAGCGCGCCAGCGCAGGACGGATCCCGGGAATCCCGACCACTGTCCGATCATCTACCAGCTGCATCGTGCGTTCTCCCCAGAGGCCACCGTGCACGAGGTGGATGCCAACTGCCGTGGCGCCAAGTGGGGATGCATCGACTGCAAGAAGGTGCTGCTCGACAATCTCGTGCGAGAGCTGACTCCGATTCGTGAGAAAGCCGCGGAGCTGGTGGCGCACCCGGACCTCGTCACAGGTGCGCTCGAGGCGGGGGCGGCCAAGGCGCGCACCATCGCACGCCGGACGATGACTGACGTGAAAGACAGGATGGGCTTGCTCCTCTCGCACGACGGATGGTGACGTGGCGATGATCGCGCTGCAGATGCCCGCCGTGCAGACAATGGTGGAGACATTTCACCTCGACCTGGCGACGAAACTCGCGCTTGCGGTCCTGGCCGGGGGCGCGATCGGACTCGAACGGCAGATCGCCGGAAAGCCCGCGGGGCTGCGAACGAACATCCTGATTTGCATTGGGTCGGCATTGCTGATGCACCTCTCCATCACCATTCCGGTTGCCTTTGGAGTGCAGCGAATCGCCGATCCCACGCGCCTGGCCGCCCAGGTCGTGACCGGCATCGGGTTTATCGGTGCAGGAACGATCATGCAATCGCGCGGCACCATCACTGGACTGACGTCCGCGGCGACCATCTGGGTGGTGGCCGCGATCGGGCTCACGATTGGTGCCGGCTTCTTCGTCGAGGGCCTGGGCGCGACCGCCATCGTGATGCTCGTGCTCGGAGGACTCGGCAAGCTCGAGACCAGGTTGTTGCGCGCACGACGGGCCATGTGGGCCACCATCCGCACGAAGCCGGGCGTGACCCTTGACTGGCTCCGGGCCGCCTTGTTTTCAGAGGGGCTGTCCATCTCGAAAGCCGAGGTTTTCGATCACGAGGTCGACCGCGTATTCGAGCTCCGGCTGCGTGGCCCGGCACGGCAGTTCGATGTTGCGCGCGCCGCGTTACTCAGCCGGGACGACGTGCTGAGCGTGGTATTCGAGTAGTGCGGCGGCTGGTCGTGGATCTGCGGTCGCGAACAAGAGCCTTCAGGCTGCCGGACGATGTGGCCGAACAACTGATAGCGGCCACGCCCGTGGGATGGACCACGTTGGTCGTCGGCGCCGAGACCGACTCGTTTGGGGATGGCGCGCAGGTGCCGAGCGCCGAGTCCATGGCCGCGATTGCCGATGCGGAAGTGTATTTCGGATACGGAATGCCCAAGCCGCTTTTTCTGGCGGCATCGCGACTCCGCTGGACGCATACCGCGACCGCCGGTGTTGCATCGCTTCTCTTTGCGGAGATGCTTGGGAGCGACGTCGTCATCACCAACTCAGCGGGTGTCTACGGCCCGCCAATCGCCGAACACGTATTGGCGGGTGTGATGTTCTTCCTCCGCGCCTTTGATTTGGCAGGTGTTCAGCAGCGCTTGGCGCGCTGGGCCCCGGAACCATTCGCGACCGACGAGGCACGAGTGCGGGAGGTGGCGGAGTGCCGCGTTCTGGTGGTGGGGACCGGCGGCATCGGACGGGAAGTTGCCCGTCGCTTCAGCGCGCTCGGCGCATGTGTTACGGGCGTTCGCCGCACGCCCGCCAGGGGAACGCCAGAGGGATTTCACCGGGTGGTGGCGCCCAATCGGCTGGACGACGAACTGGCGGCCGCCGACGTGCTGGTGCTGGCCGCGCCGCTCACCGCGGAAACACGGACTCTGCTCACAGCGGCCCGGATCGCCCGTCTGCCCGATGGCGCAATTGTGTGCAACGTGTCCCGTGGTGCGCTGCTCGACGAGCCTGCGCTCGAAGCGGCCCTCAGGAGCGGCCGGTTGCGCGGAGCGGTCCTGGACGTCTTTGCCCAGGAGCCGCTGCCGCTGGAGAGTCCCCTGTGGCAGCTTCCCCGCGTACTCCTCACGCCTCACGTGGCGGGAGTGTCGCCGGGGCGTTTCTGGGAGCGGCTCACCGCGCTATTTTTCGACAACTGGTCTCGCTACCGCCGTGGCGAGCCGATGCGAAACCTCGTGGACAAGCAGGCCGGTTACTGAATGGAGAATATCATCAAGGCAGCGGTCGAGCGCGGCGCCAGTGACCTGCATATCAAGGCGGGCGACGTGTTTCGTGCGCGCATCGACGGCAAGCTCGTCCCGCTCACCAAGCAGGCGCTGACACCCGACCAGACGCGATCCATCGCGCTGAAGCTCATTCCGAATGACGACGACCGCGCAAGGATCGACAAGATCCAGGACTACGATTGCTCCTGGGGCGCGCCGGGCATCGGCCGCTTTCGCGTCAATATTCTGCGCCAGCGGTCGAGCTTCATGGTCGTCATGCGCGTGATTCCGTTCGAGGTCCCGACGTTCGATACGCTGCGACTGCCGCCCGTGCTCAAGACGATCGCGGAATCGGAGCGGGGGATGGTGCTCGTCACCGGCGTGACGGGTTCCGGCAAGTCGAGCACGATGGCGGCGCTGGTCAACCACATCAACTCCACGAAACACAAGCACATCGTGACGCTTGAGAATCCGGTCGAATTCCTCCATCGCGACCTCCAGTGTTCCATTACGCAGCGGGAAATCGGCGTGGATACGGAAAGCTTCCGAATGGGGCTCCGCGCGGCGCTCCGTCAGGATCCCGATGTGATCCTGATTGGCGAGATGCGCGACGCAGAGACGATCGATACGGCGATGAAGGCGGCTGAGACGGGCCATCTGCTTGTGTCGACTCTGCACACGCCCGACGCGCAGAGCACGGTCATGCGGATTCTCGCGATGTTCCCTCCGGAGGAGCAGGACGCCGCGCGCGTGCGCCTGGCCGAGTCACTCGTGGCGGTTGTCTCGCAGCGGCTCCTTCCCAAGAAAGACAGAGCCGGGCGCGTCGCGGCGGTGGAGGTACTGATCGTGACCGCAGCGATCCGTGAGCTGATTCTGGACAGCAAGCGGATCGACGAGATTCGCGACTTCGTGGCGGCAGGGCGGGAGCAGTACGGGATGCAGACATTCGACCAGCACCTTACCGACCTGGTGCAGGCGGACGAAGTGGAGTTCGCCGTGGCACTCGCCGCCGCCACCAAGCCGAGTGATTTCGAACTCAATCTCAACATGTTCCGGCGCCATCCATCGGGGCCCCAGCGCGTGGTGACCAAGGCAGAGTGAAAGCGCGCGATCTTGCGGGGGTCTTCGGCCCGGTGGTGACGCCCTTCCAGCGGCGGTCCGGCGATCTTGACCTGGCGGCGTTCGGGGCGAATGTGCAGGCCCATCTCGCGGCTGGACTCGCCGGGGTGGTTGTCTGCGGATCGACGGGCGAGGCGGCGCTGCTTTCGGAGGACGAGCGGCTGGAGCTCCTCGAGCGCGCCCGGCGCGAGGTGCCGATGGGGCGATGCCTGCTGATGGGCACGGGCGCC
>DASZZO010000189.1:0-10165 GCA_035544915.1 Gemmatimonadaceae bacterium
AGCACGTGCTTGTCCGCCTCCGCCCGGTGCGCGTCGCGATATGCCTGCGCGCCGCGGCCACCGGTCTCCTCGTTGGTCCAGCCCACCACGCGCAACGTACGCCGCGGCTTGAGCCCGAGTTTCTGAATCAGCCGCAACGCCTCCCATGCCACCACGAGTCCGCCGCCGTCGTCCATTGCGCCTGCGCCGACATCCCACGAGTCGATGTGACCGCCCAGCACGACGACTTCGTCCGGCTTCTCCGCGCCGCGGATCTCGCCGATCACGTTCCGGCTCGGCACATCCGGCAGCGTCTGCGCCTCCATCTCGAGCCTGACGCTCACCTTCTCACCCCGATCGATCATGCGATGGATCATCATCGCGTCTTCGACCGTGATTGCCGCAGCGGGGATTCTTGCCGTCGTCGAGTCGTAGGTCATGGCGCCCGTGTGCGGCGTGCGCATCGAGAAGGGCGTGACAGAGCGGACCAGTGCCGCCACTGCGCCCACGCGCGCAGCGGCGCTCGCGCCGCCGCCGCGATAGCGCACGGTCGCGCCATAGGTCGTGAAAGGAACATCGAACAGCACGATCTTCCCCCTCGCTTGCGCGGCCTTCGCCGTGAGATCGTCGAAGCTGGTCACCACGAGCACGTCGCCGGTGATGCCGCCGGTGGGCGAGCCAACGCTCCCGCCCAGGCCGAGCATCGGCAGGTTGGCGGTCCGCGGACTCACGAGCGTTGCGGATTCCCTGCCGCGAACCCAGTGCGGCACCATCGCCGGCTCGCCGCGCACGTTCTCGAGCCCGTCCTTTTTCATCTCGGCCAGTACCCAGTCGATGCCGCGCTCGAGCGCCGGCGTGCCGGTGAACCGGTTGCCGGAATAATCGGTGAAGCGGGCGAGCTTGTTCCAGGCGGCGCCGTTATCGGCGAGCGCGGCGTCGATGATACGGTCCGCAGGCAGGCGGTACTGGCGCGTGATCGGGCCGTCCGATTGAGCGGCAAGTATTGAAGGAATCAGCGCAAAGGCGAAGGACACCCTGGGGGCGAGGCGCATCAGTTGGGGGCTCGAGAGAAAGGCAGGAAGGTGTGATCGTCACCGGTCGCTCGCGAGTGTGGCCGCGTGCCCAGTCGGAATAACGAGTACCGCGTCATACGCCCAGACCAGCCGTTCCAACTCGGTCGACACGGTCCCCAGGCGTCGCGCCGACAATTCGGGACGCAACCGGCGGGTGTCGAGAAGGGTCCACGCGGCCGTATCGGGCGCCGCCCCAAGGAGCGCTGCCACTCCCAGCGCTTGAAGCTCGCCCGTACGGTCCTGCGCCGGCGTGAACGGCCTCGACTTGTCCGCCTCGGCGCCGGCGAACGGCAGCCAGGCATTCTGCGTGCCCTTGGCAATCACGACCAGCAGGTTGAAGGCCTTCGAGCCGTTCGAGACCGCAATCTCGTTGGCCAGCGATCCGAGATCGTACGTATTCGTAATCTCGCGCCCCTTCATCATATGGTTTGCGCCGAACTTGAACATGACCTTCGGCTGTCGTTCGCCGGCGGCCGTGGCACGATCGTAGTACGCGCGGAAATGCCTTTTCATCAGCGCGGCACGGCGACTGTTCGATTCCCAGCCCGCGCCACCGAAAAAGGCCTTGTAAATGTGGCGGCTCTCGATCATCTCATCAAAAATGGCGGACGGAAAGGTGCGTTTTCCGTTCGCGAGGCGCGTTCGGACTGCCTCGATTTCACTGTCGCTCGCCGCCATCATGTAGACCGCCATCGGATTGCGCGTTCGCAGCATCTCCTTGTGCAACTCACCAGCGCGCCGCGCGACGCTGTCGGCGGCACGACGTGTCGCCTCGCTGGCAGAATCGGCCACGTCGCGAAGGAGAAACGCGGGCGCGAACATCACCTCCTGATCGAGGCCCCACAACAAGTCGCGCCCGGGAGACAGGCTCGAGACGACGTGCTGGGCCATCGCCTGCTCGTCACGCCACATATAGAACGAAAGGGTGAACGGAAACTGGGCGTGGAACCGGGCGAAGGCGGAATCCCGCAACGGAGCGGCGGCCAGTGACTGGACGTGTGACGCGCTGAATGGCCCGACTTCAATCGCAAGATGCCGGTAGCCCTTCGGCCGGGCGATGTCGAACAACGCCGCCGTGAGGGCCGGCACCTCGGCAAAGCCGTGACTCTCGCCAATCAGGAAGAACTGACTGCTATCCAGTTCCGCAGCCAGTGCTGCCGCGCCGGCGCCACTCAGCGTCCCGTTTTCCAGATGGACCGGCAGCGCGTGCCGCAGGAGTTGCTGGACGGCGATGGAGTCCTGCGCGTGGAGTACCGATGCCGGCGGGATCAGCGCCGTGGCCGTGAACAGCACCAGCGCGCAACGCATGCGCGTCATGGCTCGATGGCTTGCGATGCAGCGGGCGTCTGGGAGCATCCGGGTCAAGATTGGTGAGAGCCCCGTCCGCGGCAAGGGCAGTGAGCTTGGCGCCGGCTCCCCGAACTGGCTAGGGAAGCGCCAGGACACTCGTGAAGAGCACGCTGCGCGCCGCCACGGGATAGAAATAACGCGTGGTGGCATCACGGTACCCGCTCGCGTACGCATTCGCGTCGAGCGCGTTGAATACCTGCATGCGCAGCTCCACACGGCTCAACCGCCAGGAGAGCGCGCCGTCGACGGTCCATGCGGGCGGCACAATGAAGCGTGCGTCGCCGTCGTTGGCGAGAAACGACCGGGCTACGTAGCGGCCGCTCGCGATGAGCGAGAGTGACCGCGTGATCTGCACTTCGACCTGTTGATTTGAAATAGTCGGAGGTGTCAGGAGCGGCTGCACGTTGGTGTAGGTGACGCCAGTGCCCGCGTCCCGGTAGGACAGAATGCGCGCTTGCATGAGGGTGAGATTTGCGGAGGCCGTTACTCGCGCGGAGGCGCGCCACGTGGCATCGAACTCGACGCCGCGGCGATAACTCGCGGGCACGTTTTGCCGCAGCGGGTTGCCCGTGAGGCTCAGTTCGCCGATGGGAGCAATCTCGTCACGAAAGTCCATCGAGAAGACGTTTGCCCGGATGGCAATCGTGTTTCCTTCCCACGCAGCGCCGGCCTCGAAATCGCGCACCGTTTCGGGCCGGACGCGCGTGAGCGGAAGGATGGATGCGGCGTTCTGCGAGTTCAGGTCATCGGCGCCCGCAAAGAGGTCGCCGCGCGCGGGCTCGCGCTGTGTGCGTCCGTACGACGCGAAGAGTGTGAATGGTCTTCCTGCGCCGGCAGCGTGCCAGCTGATGCCTGCCTTGGGATTCACGAAGGTCCAGCTGAGGCTCGTGGGAGCAATCCCCGCGTTGGCGGACGGCTGGTATTGAAATGCCGCGCGCCGCACCTGCATGTCGGCCGACAGGCGGAACCCACCGGCCTCGTACGCGAACTTCGCGAACCCGCTCTGCTCCTGCTTGAAGCCCACGTTGGTGTACTCGCGTTGCGTGAGATTCGGGCGCACCGCCATGGCGTGCTCGCGGTGGTAGTCGCTCAAGTGCACTCCGAGATCGAGCGAGGCCGGTCCGCGCTGCAGCGACAGGGCCGAGATGACCCCGTGCCAGACGTGAGCGAGGTAGAAGTTGTCGATGAGCGGGCCGCCACCTGGCGTGGCGCCGACGTTCACGTCGAATGCGCCGGCCGCCGAGTTCCTGTAGCCCGTCACCGTCACGGTGGCGCCCTCGGCGAGCGAGCGCGAGTACTGCACGCTGGCCATCTCCTGATGAAAGCGGTCGCCTTCGGCATCGGTCAGCGGATTCGTGCGGCGGTCGACCGCGAGATCGCCCTCGGCGGCCCCGAGATATGCTTCGCGTGTACCCGACACGCCGGCGAAACCGGTGAACTTGAGCGCATCTCGCGCGCCGAACCAGCCCGCGCCCACAAATGCCGACTGCGAGTCATTGCCAGAGTGATAGCGATAGCCGTCGCTGTGCTGCTTGGTAATGCGCGCGTAGGCAGCCCAACTCTCGTCAACCATGCCGGAGGCGTACTGCGCACTCCCGCGCATGGTATTGAATGACCCGCCAGTGAGATTCACTTCCCCGCCCCGCGCCGTCGTCGCGAGTGGCACCGACTGGAAGTTCATCGAGCCGCCGTACGATGCGGTGCCGAACGTGCTCGCTCCTACGCCGCGCTGAATCTGCACGGATTGCATGCTGGCCAGGAAATCCGGCACGTTCGAGAAATAGAGCACTTGGTCTTCCGGATCGTTCAGCGGAACACCGTCCAGTGTGATGTTGAGGCGCGTCTGGTCAATGCCGCGGAGGCGCAAGTAACTGTAGCCGGAGTAGCCGCCAGCGTCGGAGTAGGCCGTCATGGACGGCGCACCCAGGAGATAGAGCGGAGCGTCCTGTCCGACGAATGTCTTGCTGATGGCGTCACGCGTAACCGTGTACTGCGACGCGGGTGATGCCGCGGATGCGCGCACGGCCTTGATCACGACGGCTTCGAGTGTGTCGTAGCGCCAGCGCATGGAGTCAGGTTTCGGCGGCGGTTCCTGCGCCGCCAGGGCTGCGGATACGAAGGTCGCGACTACGATGTTCGCGCAAACTCTGCTGCTGTGTTGCATGGCCGGGTCGATCCAATGAAGGATGGGGTGACGATCCGGAGCGTTGGCCCGAGTGGTGGCAAATAAAAACGCCACCCGCTCGAGCGGGTGGCGCGCGAAAGGCGGTGTCCGTCTTCACGCGACACGCCGCACTCCCTACACCAGTTTCAACCGGATCAGGTTCCAAGGGACTTTCTCAACCCCGGCGCTGTCGCCGAGGTACCCCTGGCGGCTGTCGGGTGTATGGTAAGCGATTGGGCGGGTGGGGGCCAGAGTTGCCACCGCGTTGGAGCAACTGTTCGCACGATCTATCAATTGGGCTCCCGTCGCCACCGACCTGCGCCTGCTGTTCGGCGGCACGCATCTGGCTGCTCGCTACGCTTGGGGCGGAGCATCCACACGCGAAGATGCCGGCAATCCACGACTTTGCACTGTCAGGCGCGCTGACGGCATTCAGGCCCGAGCCGCGGCGGCTCACGGTACAGCGGAGATCACGGTCCCGACGGGTGCGCCTGCGACATAGCCCCCGATCAGGTACACACGCCCTCCTACCTGCGTGACCCCCGGCAAATTCCGCGCCTGCGGGATTTGCCCCACCACCGACCACACGTGCGTCGCCGGATCGAACTGCAGGATATCGGTGGGCGCCACGGGGTTTCCCTGATCGACCCCGCCAAAGACGTACATCTTGTTATTGATCACGACGGCACCGCCTTGCTTGCGCACGACCGGCATGGATACTTCAGGCAGCGTCCAAGTGCCGGCCGAGAGGTCGAACACGTCGACTCTGCCGTTGCTGTTTTCGCCGCCGGCCACGTAGAGCTTGCCATTGATCAGCCCGACAGCCCCAAACGCATGCGTCCCGGGGTTGGGGACCTTGGGGAGAATCGTCCACGACAGTGACACCGGGTCGAACGACAGCAGCGTGTTTCCACCGCTCCCATCGGCACCAGAGAAAACATAGATCTTGCCGTTGTAGAGCACTGATCCCCCGCCCGTAATCCAGTTATCCGTGCCTCCCGGTGGATCGGAAGGTGCCTCTGGTGCGGACGTGTTCCAGGAACTCGGTGACGCCGGATCAAAAATCCATGTCTGCTTGTTGTAGTTCTGCTGTCCCGGCCAGCCACCAAAGAAGTAGGCTTTCCCTGGTGTTGCCGCCCCGACGCCATAGATCCGGCCACCGGGCAATGATGCGCTCGCCAACCACTGTGTCGGGTTCCCGGTGTCGAGCGTCTCCACCAAGCTCGATCCCACCACCGTCTGACCGACACTTCCCCCCATCGCAAAGATCGTCGTGCCCACTGCAACCGCAGACAGGCCCCACCGGGGTGTCATTGCCGGCTCGGCGCGCCACGTCGCGAACGGTGTCGTCGGCGCCGCGACGACGTACAGCAGCACGCGCCGTGTGTTGTTGGCAAGGTTCGCATCGGACAAGCCTGAGGCTGGCGAGAGCTTCGCGCCGATGAAGTACAAGCCGGGCGCCATGGCGGCGGGCAATGGCACGGCCCTTGACGCAACCGACACGGGCGTCTGATCGGGGACGAGCGCCGGAACCGGCTGGGTGATCATCGCGGGTCCTCCCGGCGCCGGAGTCGAGAGTGCGTCATCGGTAGCAACGACGATGCTGACGGTGGTCGGCGTGCTCGTGGCGGACGAGCCACCGCCGTTCTTAAGGCTCCGATTCGTTACCTGGAACGAGACCCTCAGGGTGTCGCCCGGATGCGCTACGAGAAGTTCCGATGGAGGTTGCGGTCCTGATGCGGAGAAGTTTGCAATCCCGGGATCGGGATGGCCACCAGAATCGACGGCAACGAAGTCGCTGAAATCGAGCGACAAATGCTCAATACCCTGATCGAACGCATACAGGTCGCGCGGCGCAACAAGCTTGCCCAGCCGTCCTGTCAAACCAGAAAACAGCTCAATGGCCCTGCCCCACGCGCCCGGCTGCATCCGGTCCGGAAGCACGCCGAAGCCCTCGGCTGACGTGGGATAGTTGACTCCGTTGCAACCGTCTTTAACAAAGCGCGGGACGGGATTGGTCGATCGGGGCAGCAGCTCGATGCCGTCGACGACCTTACCGCCGGGCGTGTAGTCGGCTGGATTGGCGGGCTTGGTGTGCGCCAGCACCAGACGCGTGTCAATCGGCCCGTGCACCTGTCCGTCGAGAAAACTCCGGAACGTCCCGGGTGTAACATGGCAGAGCGCGAAATGCCCGGGCTTGAGCAATCGCGTATGCGGGAACTCGTCGAACCGGTAGAACATCGGATACTGGCAGTACTTGGTATCCAGCGGACCGCTGCAGTTCTGCCCGTAGTACGTAGTGGTGTTGAACGAGACGACGATGACGGTGGGTCCGCTGACGCTGCCGGGGTCGATCTGCACGCCGGCATTGCCCGACGGCACCACGACCTTCGTCGTTGTGGTTGGTGTGGCGACGGCGAAGGCCAGGTCGCTCGCCGGGCCGGTGTGTGGCTGCTGGGCCGCCGGCACGCGATACACCGCAAGCGACATATAGAGCACGAGCCGTCCGACAGCGTGCGCTTTTGTTTCGCCGAGCGGCGGAGTCGCCGCTCGCGGAATGTGGTTGTCCATCCATCGCGCCAGTTCTGCGAACTCGGATTGCGCTACCGCGTCCCTCCCCTGCGCGAGCTTGCGTTCGATTTCCTTCCACCGTGCGGAGACGGGCGCATCGTCGTTAAGGTGATCACCACTGTTTTGCCCCTCTTCCTCGGGATACAGCGTCGCGATCATCTTCGCGATCGTATCCGGCAGGTTGACCGGCGTCGCGTCGAACTGCGGCGAGAATGGCGGATGGAGCGGCGACGTGGGAGCCTTCCGATCGGTACCGCAGGCGACGAGCACGAGAGACGCTGCGGCGGCGCAGACGATGTAGCGAAGCTGAGGCATGAGTCGAGGGGTTCCCCATGTCGAAAGGTTGACAGCGCGTGTGGTGGGAGTTGTCTCACCGCGCGCCGGCGATCAGCATCTTGAAGCGCGCGTTGCCTTGCAGGTCGCGCCACCACCATCCGACCCGCGTGGCGAACCCCTTGCGGTGTTCCGGATTCACCGTGAGGTAGTCTTTGAGCTCGTCGACTGCCTTGTCTTGATCACCGAGCATAACGTACATGGCCGCACTGATAGCAGCCAGATCCTTTTGCGGGTCGATCTCTGAAGTTGCGCGGCGCAGCACGTCCGTGATGACATGACGCGCGCTGTCGGCAAGACCGGCGCGCACCAATCCGCCGGCTGCGTACAACCGGCCCTCCAGTTCAACAATCGGTCGCCGTGTGGCTGGAGTGAGATCCAGGTACCGTTTCCACCACTTCCACACGCTGTCGGGGTCCGCTCTCTCGGCACGGCTGGTGTAGAGCACCAAGCGGCATTTCGCGAATGACGGATCATTTGGGAAGCGCTCGCGCCCCAGATCGCACCACCGCCGCGCCTCCGGGAAGAGCTCGAGGTTATACGACGTCTGGAACAGCTGGGAGAGAATGACTCGCGCCGAGCCCAGAAAAGCGTCGGCGGCGTAGGCGTTCCTTGCCGCGTCCATGGCGAGCTGGAGATCGGGCCGCCGATAGTAAAGAGCGCCGAGCGCTGCCCAGGCACCCGCCTGGTTCTTGTTGAGCTCCACCGCTGCCTTGAGCGACGATTCTGCCCGGGCAAGCGTGCGCGCCGCGGCATTCGGCTCGACAATGAGATGCTGATTGTATTCTTCCCACAGCAGCGAGCCGCGCACCTCAAGGGCGTCGGGATCGTTCGGTGCCAGCACGAGGGCGTGATCGGCGAACGCGAGACCGCTGTCCACGACGGGCGCAAGCCTGGCCGGCTGGTTGCGCAGCAGCGCGACCCGGGCCAGCGCCAGCGACGCCCGTTGCACGGATGGCGCGACCCATTTGGGATCGAGGCCCTGAGCGCGCGCCAGCATTGAATCGGCCTCGTGGAGTGCAAGGTTTGACGCATCCACCGCAAGCGCGCCGAGGAGAGAGTCGGCATCCTTGCGTCGTTTGGAAGCGCGCAGGACGAGCAGCCACGCCGCCTGGCTGGTTGTAGCGCCTCGTTCCGCGCGCAGATGCACTTCGTCTCCGACCTGCTCCCGCAGGAAGGTGGCGACGCGGTCTGCGATCTCGCTCTGAATGCGAATCATGTCAGCACTGTCGTGATGGAACTTGCCGCTGCGCAGCTTCTCGCCGGTCGCGCCATCGACCAAGCTGACGTGGACGTCCATCCCTCTATCCCCCGACTGGACATCGCCCGTGACAAGCAGGCCGGCATGCAGCGCGCGCCCGATGCTGTCGAGCGGCACGTCACGGTCCCGGAACGGCAGGACGCCGTTGCGGGAGATCACGTCGAGCGCCCCTACCTGCGACAGACGTTCGTTCAGATTCTCTGTGAGTCCGTCGGCAAGGGCGCGGAGTGAGCGATCGCGACTCCCGTCGGCGAAGTACAAGACGGCAACGCGCCGGAGACTCGCGTCGGGCGCCGGGCGCGCGGGGCCGAACCAATGCAAGCCCTTGGCTGCAGCGGCGCCGGCCGCGAGCAAGCACACGGCGGCTGCCCCGACGATCGCGAGACGTTTGCGCGTCTTGCGGCGGCGCTCGACGCGTCGCATCGCGGTGTGACGCATGGTGCGGCTGGCATACGGTGTCGCCGCTCCATCGAGTAACGCACTCTTGAATTCAGCCATCGTCTGAAAGCGATCGGCTGGCACCTTGTCGAGGGCTCGCATGACTGCGTCTTCGATCTCCTCGGGCACGCCGGGGCGAACGACGTGGATGGAGGGCGGCGGCTCCAACGCGGCCCTGGCCATGACGGCGGCCGCGTTGGCCCCGGTAAAGGGCACTTGGCCCACCAAGACTTCATATAGAAGAGCGCCGAGGCTGTAGATATCCGCGCGGGCGTCGACCGCTTCGCCCGAAGCCTGCTCCGGACTCATGTATGCGGCCGTACCAATTGAAATGCCCGTGCCCGTGAGCCGTGTGTCGCTGGAATCCGTGGGCCGCGCGATGCCGAAGTCAGCGAGCACCGCATGTCCCCCGTGCATCAAGACATTTTCTGGCTTGACGTCGCGGTGGACCACGCCTTGCGAATGGGCGAAGGCCAACGCGTCGGCGACCTCGCAGATAATGGAGACCGCTTCGTCTACCGGCAGCTGCCGGTCGCGATCCAACCGGACGCGCAGCGATTCGCCGGCCACAAACGGCATGGCGTACCAGAGCAAACCGCCGGCGTCGCCCGAGTCGTACACGGGGAGAATGTGTGGGTGGCTGAGCCGAGTCGCGATGTGCACCTCGCGCAGAAAGCGCTCGGTGCCGAGCGTCGCGGACAGCTCCGGACTCAAGACTTTGAGTGCAACCGTCCGGCCGTGTCGCAAATCTTCAGCGCGATAGACGGTCGCCATCCCTCCGCGCCCAATTTCCTCTTCCACACGATAGCGATCGGACAAAGAGCGGCGGAGCTCACTTTGTGGATCGTACCCCCCATGCTGCTCCTGGCTGCCGTTGTGCGGCGGCCCCGTGGGCCCTCTCGGGGCCGCGCCGCCAGAAGGGCCATTGGGCGGTTGCATCAGCTACCTCTCACCGCGTTGCGTAAACACCCACTAGGAGGCATAGGGCGCGGGGGA
>DASZZO010000190.1:0-9923 GCA_035544915.1 Gemmatimonadaceae bacterium
GCCGCCGCTCCCCCCAACGCCACGCCGCCCGCATCCCTCGCCCGCCCCACGACGCGCCGCACCCCGCACTAAGCGCCGCCCGACGCACGCCCGCCCCTCGCCCGCCTATCCAAACCCACTGCCTCGCTGCCACTGTCGAACGGATATCAAGTACGTTTGCTGTCTCCGGCGGCTTACCTGTACTATTTACAATCCCGCACCCCGCACCACTCATGCGCTCCAGACCAGTTATCACCTCGTCACGCGCCATCATCGCCGCCGCCGGGCTGCTGGTCGCGGCGATCGCGGGTGCTCAGACCGAGCGCAAGACCGTCGCCGGCCCGTCCATCGCCATCTACAACATCGTTGGCCATGTGCAGGTCGAGGCCGGCACGGGATCCGACGTCGTCGTCGAGATCGTGCGCGGCGGGCAGGACGGGCGGAGGCTCAGCATCGAAGTGGGCGACGTACGCGGACGCAACTCGCTGCGCGTGATCTATCCCGCGGACGAGATCGTTTATCGCGACCAGAACGATAGATGGGGGCGCTGGAGCTCGACGTTCAGCGTTCGCAGCGACGGGACGTGGGGCGGCGAGCGAAGTGGTTCTAGTTTCGGCGGGCGGCGCATCAAGGTCAAAGGCAGCGGCAGCGGCCTCGAGGCATGGGCCGATCTCAGGGTGCTCGTCCCGGCGGGCAAGCATGTCGACGTGAACCTGGGCGTGGGTGAGCTGTCCGCGCGCGGCGTGACTGCCGACCTGCGACTGGACGCGGCCTCGGCCCATGTCACGGCGACGAAAACGACGGGGAACCTCACCATCGACACGGGATCGGGAGGCGCGGAGGTGCACGACGTCACCGGCGATGAGATCACTCTGGCCACGGGCTCGGGCGGCGTCAGCTTCAGCGGCGTGAGCGGCAAGCGCTGCAAGATGGACACCGGCTCCGGCGGCGTGACCGGTGACGGCCTCGCCTGCGACGAGATCAACGTTGACGTCGGCTCCGGCAGTGTTCGCATCGACGACGCCAAAGCCACGCGGGTGAAGCTGGACGCGGGCAGCGGTGGCGTTCGCTTTGGCCTCCGAACCACGCCCAGGTATCTCGACGTGGACGCCGGCTCCGGCGGCGTGACCATCTCCCTGCCCTCCATTACGGACGCGGAAATCGACATCGAAACCGGCAGCGGAGGCATTGACAGCGACTTCGCAGTGCAGGTGACGCGCGTCGAACGCAATCACCTGCGCGGCAGGATCGGCGACGGCTCGGGCCACATTCGCATCCAGTCGGGATCAGGCTCCGTCCGCTTGCGGAAGAACTGAGGGCAGGGTCTGGTCGAGTATGAACGCATAGCGGAAGGCCTGTTCCCGCAATCTCTCGTAGCGGCCGGAACTTCCGCCATGCCCCGCCCCGAGGTTCATCTTGAGCAACAGGGGATTCCGGTCCGTCTTGAGCGCGCGCAGCCTGGCCACCCATTTCGCCGGCTCCCAGAATGCCACGCGCGAATCGTTGACGCCGCTCGTCACCAGCAGCCGCGGATAGGCCTTCCGCTCGACATTATCGTAGGGCGAATAGGTCTTGAGATACGCATAGTCGTCGGCGCTCAGTGGATTGCCCCACTGCTCCCACTCCTGCGCGGTGAGGGGAATCGAGGCGTCGAGCATTGTGTTGATGACGTCAACAAAGGGCACTTCCGCCACGACCGTCTGGAACAGATCCGGTCGCATGTTGACGATGGCGCCCATGAGGAGGCCGCCCGCGCTCGCGCCATTCGCGGTGAGCCGGTCGGGCGCGGTATATCGCTCGCGTACGAGGAACTCGGCGCAATCGATGAAATCGTGGAAACTGTTCGCCTTGTTTCGCATCTTTCCGGCGTCGTACCACGCGCGCCCCATCTCCTGCCCGCCACGCACATGGGCAATGGCGTAGATGAATCCGCGGTCGATCAACGAGAAACGCCGGGAGTCGAACGTCGGCTCCATGGTGTAGCCATATGCGCCGTAGGCATACAGCAGGAGGGGGCGCCCGCCATCCCGGGTCAGCGGCTTCCGGTACACGAGCGAGATGGGAACCGGT
Organism: Gemmatimonadaceae bacterium; assembly: GCA_035544915.1. GTDB lineage: Bacteria > Gemmatimonadota > Gemmatimonadetes > Gemmatimonadales > Gemmatimonadaceae > Fen-1231. The sequence goes on from DASZZO010000190.1 coordinate 2,050, forward strand.
GTGGCGTCGCGCGCCGGCGCCATGAGCCGCTCGACAGCATACGCCGAGGGGTCGTAGCCGCCGAGCACCTCGTCGCGCTTCATGAGCTCGTGGGTGCGGCGGGCGGGATCATAGTCGTACACGGAGTTCGGGGTGACGAGCGACGAGTACGTGAAGCGGAACACCGGCGTCGCGTATTCCGGATTTTCGTTCACGAACACCCCGTACGCCGGGTCCGGGAAGTTCACATGATGTGATTCGTTCGTATGGAGGCTCGTCACGCGAAGCATTCGCAGGCCCCGCTGGCGCTCCTGGACAACGACGAAATCCCTGAAGACTTCTACATTCTCGACGAACACGCCGGCACGGCCGGGCAGCCACTCCTGCCATTCACCGGGTCGTGCGAGGGTAGCGCGCATCACCTTGAAATCGCGGGCTCCATCCCGGTTCGTCAGGATGTAGAACCACTCGCCTCCATGGGAGACATCGTACTCCACCCCGTCGGCACGGGGCGCCACGAGGATCGGCGTACCATGGGGCGTGTTCGCCTCGAGCAACCACGTCTCCCCGCTCGTGAAGCTCGCGCTCGAGAGGAGAATGAACTGGCCGCTGCGTGACCGGTTCACGTCGACATTGAAGCGCACATCGTCGTCCTTGTAGACCGATGCGTCGCGCGAGCGATCGTCCCCAATCCGGTGACGCCAGACCTGGTCACTACGCTTGGCCGCATCGGTGGTCACATAGAACATCGTCTGGCTGTCACTCGCCCAGGCGAGGCCGAAGCCGAGCTGTTCGGCACGATCGGCGCGCATCTCGCCGGTACGCAGGTCCTTCACCTGCAGCACGAAGTCCTCGTAGCCGCTCGTGTCAATCAGGAGCGCGAGCAGGTTGTGGTCCGGACTCACCTCCAGCGCGCCCAGCTGGTAGAACGCGTGCCCCTCGGCCGCCGCGTTCTGATCGAAGTACACCTCTTCGGCGGCATCGAGCGACGCGTGCTTCCGGCAATAGATCGGGTACGCCCTCCCCTTCTCAGTGCGCGAGTAGTAGTACCAGTCATCCTTTTTCACCGGCACCTGGCTGTCATCCTCCTTGATCCTGCCCAGCATTTCCTGGTAGAGCGTGTCCTGAAGCGCCTCGGTGTGCTTCATCATGGCCGCGGCGTACGCGTTCTCGGCCTCCAGATAGGCGAGAACGTCGGGGTTCTCGCGGTTGCGCATGTACGCGTAGTTATCGACGCGCATGTCGCCATGCAGCGCCTGGGCCTGCGGGACGACTCGGGCCGCGGGAGGGTCGACGTGGGTTGCCATACGGAGAAAATGGTAGATTGACCAGACTCGAACCAGCGGACATGTCACCAGACGAATCGGCCGGCGCGCGGCTCCTCCGCGCGCATCGGACCCTGAGCAAGCTCCCCGGGGGCCGCTGGCTCTTCACACAGGTCGTCAAGCGCATGATCCCCTATACGGGATCCGTGGACCCGCACGTGGAAGTGCTCGAGCCGGGTTACGCGCGCATCTCCATCCGGCAACGCAGACGCCTCGAGCAGCACCTGGGATCCATCCATGCGATTGCACTCATGAACGTGGCGGAGTTCGCCAGCGGCGCTGCGATGGCGACCGCGCTCCCGCCGGGCTACCGCGGGATTGTCACGAAGATGTCGATTGAATACTTCAAGAAGGCGAGAGGAAGGATCACGGCGGAAAGCAGGACGAGGCTGCCCGAGCTGAGCAAGAACTTCGAATGCGAGGTGACATCGGATCTCACCAACGAGAAAGGTGAAGTGGTCGCCCGCTCGACAGCATGGTGGAGGATTGGGGCAGTCGAGGGTCTGAAGTCGAGAGTTGAGAGTTTGGGGGTCCAGAGTCGAGAGGCGGGAGTTGAGAGCGGCCGGTGAGCGCCGCTGCAGCAGCCTTTACGAAACAGTTGGGGATCGATGTGCCGCTCATTTGCGGGCCGATGTATCCGTGCAGCAATCCGGAGCTGGTGGCCGCCGTGAGCGAGGCAGGAGGCATCGGGGTGGTGCAACCCATTTCGCTCACCTACGTGCACGGACACGAGTACCGCGAGGGACTTCGCTTCATCCGGCGGCTAACCTCGAAGCCCATTGGCCTCAACGCACTCATCGAGGCGTCGTCGAAGCTCTACCTCCAGCGAGTCGTGCGGTGGGTGGAAATCGCCCTCGAAGAAGGCGTGCGCTTTTTCATTACGTCGCTCGGCAATCCGAAGTGGGTGGTCTCACGCGTACATGCCGCTGGCGGGCTGGTCTACCACGACGTCACAGAAAGGAAATGGGCGCAAAAGGCGGTCGAGGGCGGAGTGGACGGGCTCATTGCGGTGAACAATCGCGCGGGCGGCCACGCGGGGCGGCTTTCGCCGCAGGACCTACTGCATGAGTTGTCACGCTTCGGCCTGCCGGTCGTGTCCGCTGGAGGTGTCGGGACCGCGGGCGAGTTCCTGAGTGAACTCGCGGCGGGCTACGCCGCGGTTCAGCTCGGCACGCGATTCATCGCCACGACCGAGTGTTCCGCGAGCGATGCATACAAACAGGCCATCGTCCAGGCAACGGAAAACGACATTGTGCTCACCGAGCGGCTCACCGGTGTTCCGGTTTCGGTCATCAACAACGAGTACATCCAGCACCTGGGCACGAGGGCGGGTCCCTTGGCGCGCTGGATGCTCCGCGGGCACAAGACCAAACACTGGATGCGAACATGGTACGGGCTCAGTTCCCTGCGGCGGCTGAAGTCCGGGCTCAACAAGACGACGGGCGCTGGGGAGTACTGGCAGGCCGGCAAGAGCGTCGCGGGGATCAAGGATATTCGTCCGGCGCGGGAGATCGTGCGGGAGTTTGCCGGGGCGTACCAGGCCCCAACGCCATGAAGATCGTGCAAAGAAGAAGGGCCCGGACCGCGACTGCGACCCGGGCCCTTTCGACCGGAGCGACTATTGGATGCCGCTATGCCTTCCGGTCGAGACAGCCCTTGAAGTTGGGGTTCTGATACTCATTCGTTGTGACCGGAAAGTTGACATCCGTTCCGTACGGACCGCTCTTCATGGCATTGCCGGTGGGGAACACAGTGTCCTGCGTCCGGCCGTACTGGCGGATGAGCCGCCGGGAGTCGTCGAGTCGGAAGCCACGGCCGAACTGCCAGAACGCTTTCTCGCGGAAGAAGAGATCCACGGCATCCGATTGAGATGCCGGTGTGGCCAGCGGCGGCATCACGCCCGACGTTACGGGCACGCCGGTCTGTGAACCGAGCGTCTGGGAGCTGCTTCGAAGCGCATTGAGGATCGTCATCATGCCTGCGATGTCTTGCGTTTGCAATGCCGCCTCGGCCTCGATCAGGCGCGCATCGATGCCGGAGACGATGTTTACTGGATCGTCCCGTCCCCAAAGCAGCTGCACGACCAGGTTCGTTGATCCATCGAATCCGCGCCCCGCCGCCGAGGTTCCAAGTGTCGAACCTCGCACCGGCACTCGTGGGTCGTTAGCCGACGCGAAGGGAATTGCGTTGTTGATGCGGCCCAGGAAATCCAGACTGTCGCCAACGGTCCAGCGCTTGGCGCTGTTGTTCAGGCTCCAGATCTGGTTGTCGCCCGACGACATCGAAAAAGTTACCACGGGGTTGGCGAAGCTGGTCGGAATGGAATTGACCAGCGCCGCGGCCGCGGCAAACTGTCCGAGATCCACCATTATCCGCGCACGAGTGATCTGCGCAGTGGTCTTTAGCGCCGCTGTTGTCGCATCGGTCGCGCCGAGGAACGAGAGCGCAGAGTCGATGTGCGCGAGGGCGACCGCGTAAACGGCCGCGTTGGTCAGTGGCGTGGTGTAGACCGGCACGCCAGAGGACGCATCGCCGAGCGGGATCCCGTTGCAGAACACCTGGGCCAACTGCATTTCTGTGTAACCCATTGCCCACCACATCTGACCGACGCCCCACGCGGGGGTGGGCTTGTACTTCACGAGTGCATTGATTGCCTCGCGTGCGCTGTTCCGCACGCGCTGGAGGTTCGTGTACATCGTCTGCACGTTTGCATTGCTTTCCTGGACTGTGCGCTGATCGGTCTCGTTGCGCTGCGAGAAGGTATCGCTCGACCGCCACTCGTCGGTGAGGAGCGTGCCGAGCAGCCAAGCGCCCTCGCCGCCCGCGGTAGTCTGGCGAATGCGCGCAAGCGCGCCGACGCGAAGGGCGTCGGCCGCCTCGGGACTGGTGACCGCGGAAGGATTGATGATGTCCGGTGTGGCCGCATCAAGAAGCTGGTGTCTGGTGCCCTCACATGCGCCGAGCGGGACAAGAAGTGCAAGCACCCCCAGCGCCGCGGCTCGTTGCATGAGGTATCTGTGCGTATGCATGAGTTGGTAGTCTCGGCGGGGGTTAGTAGCGGAGATTGAGGCGGAACTGGAAATACGTTGGAGGTCCCGCTGTCAGGAGCGTGTTCTGGGTATTGCCCTCGGCATAGTTCGCCTCGGGGTCGGTGCCACTGTACTTGGTGAACACCTTGATGTTGCGGACGCCGAAGTTGACGCTCCCTCCACGCATCCTGAGGTACTTCGCCGCGAACTGGTCGCTGAAGGTATACGTCGCAGTGATTTCACGAATGCGCCAGAAGCGGAGTGGCTCCTGGAAGCCCCAGTTCGTGTTGAGGGTGCCCTTGTTGGTCGCAGCGACTGCACGCGCCTGATCAGCCAGCGACGCCTTCGGGTTCGCGTTGTATGCGCACCCGCTCGCTGACTGCGCCTGCGGGCAGAGGAACCCTTCGAGGTTATTGAACAGAACGCTCCCGCCCTTGTAATCCGTGAGGATATTGAAACGGAGCTTGCGGCCGAGCAGTTCGATTCCCGTTGTCAGGGCAATCTCGTCACGCGGTTGCTGGTAACCGTGGAACCGCCAGGTGGTATCGACGATGACTTCGTTTGGGGTGATGATGCCGTTGCCGTCCAGGTCGCTGTAGGTGTACGGACGGGCCCACGCGCCAAATAGTGGATAGCCGCTGCGCTCCTGCGTGCCTGTGTTCAGACCCACCGGCGGAATCGGGTTGCCGGCAGCGTCGGTGCCGAGTGAAATGAGCTTGTTCGACTGGTGCGAGGCCGCCAAGGTGAGATCGAGGCCGAACTCACGCCCATCGATGACCTGTGCGTTGATGAGTCCTTCGAATCCGGTGTTCTGAATGCCGCCCAGGTTGGTCCTCACCGCCGTCTGCGGCGAACCGGTGGAAGGCGCGATGGTCAGGTCGAAGACGGCGTCTTTTGATCTCTTGTTGTAGTAGGTGAGTTCGATATTCACCCGGTTGTTGAGCACCCGGGTATCAATTCCGCCCTCGAACTCGGTCGCGCGTTCCGGCTTGAGGTTCGCGTTGCCGAGTTGCTGCGACAGGAGGCCCGAAATATCGGTTGCTGCCACGGACGTCGTGGTGGGCTGGAACGTTCGGAGCGCATCGACGGGCCCTGGCTGCACGCCCGAGGATCCGACGGAGGCGCGCAAGCGGAACTGGTCAAGCCATCTGGCCTTCGGGAAGAAGCTCTCCTCCGAGAGGATCCACGAAAGCGAACCTTTCGGATAATACACACGCTGGAAGTTCGTTCCGAACGCGCTGTTCTGGTCGGTGCGAAGTGCCGCCGTAAGGAACAGGCGGTCACGAATGGCCGCTTGTTCTTCGATGAAGAAGCCCAGCGTGTTCTGCTGTTCAGTACGATTGAACACGGCGGGCGTGGTTCCCGACGCCGGCGTTTCCGCGCCCGGCGGCAGCGTCAGCCCTTGCCCCGTGGTCCGGTCGCTCTTGAAGTTCACATACTGCATTCCGAGCGTCGACTTGATGCTCACCAGTGTGGTGGGATTCCACGTGCCGGTGGCGCCAAGGTTGGTCGTAAAGTTCCGAATATTGGTTCGCGCGTCGGTCGCAAAGCCCAGGCGCTGCGTGCCGAAGTCGGGGCACTGCGCCAGCCGACAGAGCTGGAACTCGTCGCGATCAGCAAGGTCGAGACCGATGTCGCCATGGCCCTGAAGCCAGGCGAGCGGGCGCCAGTTGAAGGTCGTCCCGCCGATAAAGCGCTGAACTCCCTGCGTCGTGAGGTACTGGAAAATCTCGCCCGGCGTGAAGTTCGCATAGCCATTGAGCTGCTGCCCGATGGAACCGGTACCGGTGTAGCCAGGTCCGGCCTTTTTGAAGCCCGGTCCCGTTTCGCCGTTATACCAGAAGCTGTTGATGTTATTGTCGACTTGCGGCAGCCGCTGGTCGATCTTGGTGAAACCCATGTTGACCGCGATGTCAAGCTGTGACGTGACCACCGCGTTTACATTGCCGCGGAACGATGCTTGGCCCAGCGAGTTCGGACGGTACCAGTAGTCCTGAATCGCGACGCCGAGCGAATCGAACGCCCGCTTGTTGAACGCCGGCAACCCGAATGGACCGACTTCCTTCTGGATATCGGTGCTGATGAAGTAGCGCACGGCTTCGGTACCGCCAGAGACCTGCGCGCCGTAGTTGTCACGCGACCCAAGCTTGATCGGGCTGGTATCCTGATCCTTGAAGAGGTTCAGCGAGGCGGTGCTGTCCTGTATACAGTTGCCCAGGCCGATGAGAACGAGCGAGCAGCGCCGGGTTGTAGCGGGCGTGGCCGGGTTATGCCCGAAGATCACCCACTGTGAGGGGTAAGTGTTCCGGTCCTGAATCTGTCCGTGCTCGGCGAAAACGCTCCAGCGCGCGGCGCCGGCCCGCCCCTTCTTGGTCGTAATCACAATCACCCCGTTCGAGGCGTCTGTTCCGTAGAGCGTGGCCGCTGACGGGCCCTTTACGATTTCGATATTCTCGATCTCTTCAGGATTGATGTCGCTTACACGGTTCGGTGTCGTGCCGCCCACGCCGATCGAGGCGCCCGTACCATTGCTGTTCCCGGACGTCATGCGAATTCCATCGATCACATAAATCGGATCGTTGGTCAGTGTAAACGACGCTGTACCCCGAATGCGCACGCGACTCCCCCCGCCGGTCATGTTGTTGGGAAGGATTTGCACACCGGGTTCCTTGGCGGCGAGCAAGTCGCCGAAGTTCTTCACCGGCGCCTCGGCAACGCGCTTGCTCGCATCGAGCGTCGACACGGTGTTGCCGAGCTCAACGCGGCGCTGCTGGCCCGTAGCGGTCGTGACGACTTCCTGCAGGCGCACGATGGTCTGCTCGAGAATGAAATCCAGCGTCTCGTTCTGCCCCGGCGCCAGCGTGATGCGCTTCTTCTGCTCCTGGTAACCGACGCGAAGGACACGAATGTCGACGCCGCCGGAAGCAACGTTGCGCAAGGTGTAACGGCCATCAACGCCTGAAATGGCGAATACATTGCTGCTCACCACCACCACGCGCACATCGGAGAGCGGCTGGCCGTTCTCCTTGGCCGTCACCCGGCCCGTAACCGTACTCGTCTGCGCGTCCACTCGAGGGGCGGCACCAGCGAGCAGACCGACCGCGCACACCGCGGTGGGAACCCACACTCTTAAATCTGGGAATCGCATCGTGCACTCCGGTTTTCAGGTGAGGGGGGGCCGTTGGTCATGCATCCCTGCTGTCGCAGCTCCGGAGCCTCAAGTGGCGATTCCGGAAAACCGCATCGCACCATCGTACAGCGTCGAATGAGCACGTCAAGGGTGCTACGCGCCAATCGGCGATGGACGAGTTGTCGAATACACTACCCCGGCACCGGGGTCAGCCGTCACTCAGCCGGCTGCCCTCCCGCTGCGTCGCGGGCGCGACGCTCGAAATGCGCAGGGTTGGCCGCCTAGCGCTGGAACCCGAACTGCAGGCTCTGCCTGTCCACCACGCCGTCGACCAGCACCTCAGCGTAACCATTCCTCACGAACCCACTCAGCGTGCGACCGAAGCCCGAGTTCGGATCTACGAAATACAAG